>CALISO010000125.1 GCA_938041445.1 uncultured Saprospiraceae bacterium | reverse complement strand
ATCAATTTGACACTGAGCGGAGAGATCCGCGATGCCAGTGACCAGCATAAGAGATATCCACATTATCGCGGCACACCTCCATTTAAAATTAATCGGTTTCATGGTTAAATGTTTAATACTTAATACTTTTTTGAAATTTTACAATACTGTGTTGGAGGCTTTCAGCGTGATCAATGCCTATAATTCTCCCACACATCCGTTGTAAGGCAAACATTATACCAATCTTATATATGTTGTGTACCAATTGTATTTATAGCAAGCCCATTGGTATGGCCAAAATTTAACATATTGTTAATCACAATGCTGATTAACAATACTTTACAAAGTACACTATAATTGCATATGAGTAATACCTGTACTTAGGTAAAATTATTAGAATTTATCATATGATTGCAGAATTGAAAGTCTTCATCTGCATTAGAAGCGATAATTATGGTTCGATTATCCTGATATTGGGATAGTAATGAGAAGAACCATTTCTTGTATGTCTCATCTAGATAAGAAGTAGGCTCATCTAATAGAAGTAAGTCTGATTTGCAGTCTATTGCTATCGCTAAAGCCAGTCTTTGACGCATCCCGTCAGAATAGTCTCTGAGATACTTCTTCTTCTGTGTATCTAACTCTACGATAGATAGAAACTCTTCAGCACTATTGGATCTAAAGGTAGTGTGTGCCTTGAGTAAGTCATATACCTCTGTAGCTGTCAAGTCTTTGTGAAATGTAATGTATGGTGCGGCGAATGAAAGATACTGATATACATCATCTCGCTTTATTTTATTGCCCTTATGTGTATAAGTGATCGTCCCTTTTGTCATGGATAGATACCCACTGATTAATCTCAACAAGGTGGACTTTCCTGTACCATTGAGACCTGTAACTGCTACCCTACTACCAGAAGTAATATGTGCATCAAAAGATTTTAATATCCAATCATTACCAAATCTCTTGCTCAACTGATCAATAACCAACTCCATAGGAGCTAGCTTGCAAAGCCTTTCATAATTCCACGTTCAGAATTGGATATAAAATCTAAGATTTCATCTCTTTCGGATGACTCTGCAAATTGTGCTTTGACATCTTCAACAGCTTTAGCAGTATTGGAAGACTTTTGATAAATCTGACGATAAATCCCTTGAATTGAGGTGATAACTTCTTGATTAAATCCTCTTCGTTGAAGACCTATAGAATTGATCCCGATATATGAAAGTGGTTCTCTTGCTGCCTTCACAAATGGTGGGACATCTTTTCTCACAAGAGATCCTCCTCCTACCATCACGTGCTTACCTATATGGACAAATTGGTGGACAAGCGTACCTCCACCTAGAATTGCAAAATCATCAATCTCAACATGACCAGCGAGATTAACAGTATTTGACATAATTACATTATTCCCTAGTACACAATCGTGAGCTACGTGAACGTATGCCATTAATAGGCAATTATTACCGATCACCGTTTCACCTCTGTCGGTAGTACCTCTATTGATGGTGCAAAATTCTCTGATTGATACATTATTCCCAATCTTAAGGAGGGTAGATTCACCATTATACTTAAGAT
This sequence comes from uncultured Saprospiraceae bacterium, assembly GCA_938041445.1. Taxonomy (GTDB): domain Bacteria; phylum Bacteroidota; class Bacteroidia; order Chitinophagales; family Saprospiraceae; genus JAHDHH01. The sequence continues at coordinate 18,965 of CALISO010000125.1, read as the reverse complement.
CTTGAGGATCACCTCCGACCACAGCACCCGAGTGGATGGAACAGTCATCACCAATCTGTGTGCCACTCAGTATGACAGCATTAGGGCCAATCTTGACATTATTACCAATTGTCACTTCATCTTGAATGGTCACAAAACTCCCGATCTGAGCATTGTCGCCTATCTGCGCATTAGGATGTATGTTATGCATCGGTTTGTCTTTTTATTATTCTTGCTGTTAATTCTCCCTCTGACACAACGGTATTACCTACAAATGCCGTACCCTGCATATGTACAATTCCACGTTTGATTGGAGATAATAATTCCATTCTCAGAACCAACTGATCACCTGGTCTCACAAGTTGTTTAAATTTGACCTTATCCATCTTGAGAAAGTATGTATCGTAATTCTCTGGGTCTGGCACTGTATTCAATGCTAAGATACCTCCTGTCTGAGCAAGTGCTTCCATCTGTAATACTCCTGGGAATACTGGATTGCCTGGGAAGTGACCTGGGAAAAAATATTGATCACCAGACACGTTTTTTACTGCAATCACGTGGTTTTCAGAACATTCATAGACCTTATCTACCATCAAAAATGGAAAACGGTGAGGAAGTAAACGCTTCACTCCTTCATGATCATATAATGGCTCCACTTTAGGATCAATCACTGGGATTACCCCATTTTTTTGTTCTTCTTTATAACGCTTATAGAATTCATTAGCAAAGTTGACATTGGCCTTATGGCTAGGCTTATGTGCATGTACTTCTCCATGGACATGTCTTCCAAATAGATACAAGTCCCCGATAAGATCCATAAGCTTATGCCTAGCAGGTTCATTGCTGTAAGTCTGCTTAGAAGCATTGAGTACCGGGCCATCACTTAGTATAGTTGGATCTACGCCAAATCTCTCAGCTAGACCAGATAATTCAGACTTAGTAAACGTCTTTTGAGCAAAGATTAAGGCAATATCAAAACTTCCACCCTTTATCAGTCCTGCATCAAGAAGTTTAGCAAGATCCTGAACAAGCACAAATGTCTTAGCATATGATAGTTCTGATTCATACTTCGACCAATCATCGATAAAACTAAACTGTTGACCAATGGCATTACCACCAAAGTCTAAAGTAACAGAACCAATAAAGCTCTCTGCAGGACGATATCTATATATGGCGCCTGTCTCTTCATCAAAATATTCAAATGGTGTATGCAAAGACATTGGACTTAGCTCGCCTTCAAGTTCTTGTAGGCCAGCTTCCTTGATCGCTATAAAAAACTGATGTGAACTACCATCTAATATCGGAATCTCTCCTCCGCTTACTTCTATGATGGCATGATTGATACCGTGTGCCGAGCAAGCCGACAAAAGATGTTCAATCGTATGTATGACTCCACCACCAACTGAGATATTCGTTGATCTATTAGTAGATTCTACGAGTTTAATGTTGACTTTTGAAGGTTTTGTGTCACCATCTAAGTTAACAAATACAATCCCAGTTGCTTCAGTATTTGGCTTGACTTCTACATTACAACTATTACCTGTATGTAGACCTGTACCGCTGAAAGAGACTGCTTTACTTAAAGTTATGTTTTTCATATCGAAAACAAGAGTATTAGACTGCTGCGAAGTTAATCATCTTTTTCTGATTGACCTATTCACTTTCATTCAGTCTTTCTAGTTCTTTTTCGAGAGTTTTTACTCTATTGAGCAATTCTGGTAGGTTTTTGAATGCCGCATACGATCGGACATAATTTCTATAATCAATCGCGGGGGATCCGTGCCATACCGTACCTGGTGTTTTGACTGTCTTACTCAATCCACTTTGTGCTTGAATCTTTGTATTATCTGCAACAGTAATATGCCCCATAATACCTACTTGACCACCGATCATACAATTACTCCCAATCTTAGCACTTCCTGCAATACCTGTAAGTGCAGCTATAACTGTATTTGATCCTATCTCGACGTTGTGAGCAACTTGAATGAGATTGTCTAACTTCACCCCACTCTTGATAATTGTATCTTTTATACTGCCTCTATCAATCGTGCAATTAGACCCAATCTCTACATCATTTTCTATGATTACATTTCCCAATTGAGGAATTTTCTTGAGAGTACCATCAGCAGTTGGTGTATACCCGAATCCTTGACTCCCGACGACAGTATTGCTTTGGATAACACAATTATCTCCAATACTTGTTCCGTATAGAATTCTTACTCCAGGGTAAATAGAGCAATTCTTACCTACATTGACATTAGTGCCGATATAGACATTTTCCATAATCTGGGTCCCTTCGCAAACAGTAGCCTCAGGTGAGATTATTGAGTGATCCCCTACATAACTATTCTCATGGACATTTGCCTTATCACTGACTACGGCTGTACTACCTCTACCCTTTCGTGGTGCAGGACCTTTGTCTAAAGATGCAAGAATTTTTGCGACAGCAGCATAGACATTCTCCACCTTCAGGAGTATACCCGTAAATGACTCAGGTAAATTGTCTACATCTTGAACAATAACTGCACTCGCTGAAGTCTCGGCGAAATCATTGAAATATTTGGGATTACCATAAAAAGATAATTCCCCTTCCTCAGCTTCATTCAATGGACTGAATCCTTTGATAAGAACAGTATCATTACTCCCATGATTTATCACTTCGCCGTCAATAAGACTTACAATCGCATCAATATTATACATACGCTAAAGATAGAACTCTTCGGTAAATAAATAGACTTAATATCTATTCTGTGCACTAAGAAAAACCAATAGTCTGACCAACTGCTCAAGCTGTGATATAGCAGCCAATAATTAGTCAATAGTCATAAAATAGAATTTACTTCCAATTGAAATGGTTGAAATAGGGTCACCGACCATCGCAAGAGGTATAAAATTAAATACCTTTGAGAGATATTGATTAATAGTAGAATTAGTAGAAAAGGATTTGGAACGTATTATCATAGGAAGTAGAGGTAGTAACCTTGCATTGTGGCAAGCACATTTCTTTCAAGATGAGTTGAAGAAGCTAGGCTATGACACACATATCGAGGTCATAAAGACGCAGGGTGACAAGATTCAGCACTTGACTTTTGATAAGCTCGAAGGCAAAGGATTCTTCACCAAAGAACTCGAGGATGCACTACTTGATGGGTCTATCCACGTGGCTGTCCATTCCCTTAAAGATCTACCAACAACTCCCGTAAGTGGACTTGTAATAGGTGGTGTTTCATATCGGGCTGACGCAAGAGATACAATCTTAATTAACCCTAACTCAGACTACAGCTCTGCCAAAGATCTCATCAATGGAAGTCCTAGAATAGGTACTTCATCAGCTAGAAGAAAATCACAACTTAAGGTTCTCTTCCCTGGCAGTAAATGCGAAGATATCAGAGGGAATGTGCCAACAAGAATCAAAAAACTTGTGACTCAAGAATTTGATGCAATCATATTAGCAAAGGCGGGATTAGATCGATTAGAGTTAGATGTATCGGATTATGCGCCATTTGCCTTTGAGCCATCAGAGATGGTACCAGCTCCAGGCCAAGGTGTGCTCGCTTATCAATGCACACAAGACAATACAAATATGAGAGATATCCTCAAGCAACTCCACCACCCTGAAGTAGGCTACTGTACTAATATAGAAAGAGGTGTACTAAATGCACTAGACGGAGGATGTCAACTACCACTGGGTGTCTACGTCGAGCGAGATACGACAGGTAACTATATCAGTTACACAAGCTATGCACAAGGTGATGATATCCAACAATTTAGGTTGTCACAAAATACATTCGGTGGACTAAAAGATTTGATCATCGAAACTATACAGACTAAACAATCATCATAACACCAATATGAAGTACCTGATATACTCGATCTCAGCAAATGGTAAACCTAAGGACTACAAAGCCCCATTTAGTGATACATTTTCGTGGCCAAGAATAGTTCATATATCTTGGATTGTGCTTGATGAAGAACTCAAGCTTGTAGAGGACTATGATAGTGTGATCAAACCAGAAGGATTCACGATAGACGAGAGAATTGCTAAGACTGTCCACCTAGATGAAGAAGATATCAAGTCTAAAAGCTCAAAACTAGATGATGTCCTAGACCAATTCGACAAGTCAGTAAGTCAAGTAGAATATACAGTAGCTCATAATATCGCTTCTCAGCAAAATATCCTTGCAGCGGAATACATACGTCAAAATCGACAACCTAAGCACTTTCAGACTGAAGGTATCTGTCTAATGAGAGAATCAACATACTACTGTAGAATATCAAATAAACGAGGTGGTTTTAAGTGGCCAAGCAAGCAAGAACTGTACGCGACACTCTTTAATCAAAAGTACTCACCATCTGGAAATGCAAGGGCCGATGTCATAGCAGCTACTAGATCATTTAAGAAATTGATGATGGCTGGAGCACTTCAAGATGTATTTGACGAAGATTAATGAAAACTCTGCTAATCACTAGAGATCTCAAAGAGCACTCTCCAATTAAAGCGTTGAATTCTGATAGGATGACGGTGATTGGAGAATCCTTTATCAGTTTCGAGCACATTGACTTTGAAGAATGGAACTATGAATCTGACATGGTGATCTTCTATAGTCAGCGTGGTGTTGAGTTTGGTCTTGCAGATGAAGAGTTTATGACATTCTGCATTGGTAAGACCCTTGTGACATTTGGTAGTGCAACCGCTTCCTTCCTGACTGAAGAATATGGATTAATTGCTGATATTAATGGTAACGGTGATTTAGAAGAGTTAATGAAAGAAGTTATCGACGCTAATCCAGAACACGTATTATTCGTTCAAGGAGACAAATCCCTAAGAAGGCTTCAAACTAATGAGAAATGGACGATTCCATATTCTGAGTTGATTACATATCGATCACATGACCGAAGAGTTGACCTGCAAACGACTGCGGATATTGTAGTCTTTACTTCACCGTTGAATGTGCTTCATTATTGTTCTCAGTATCCACTCAAAGAGAATCAAACAGTCTGGGCCATTGGGAGCACAACTGCTAGCAGTTTGGAACCGTATTATTCAGGCAAAATATTTATCCCTCCAGCTTCTACAGAGGCGTCACTTGCTACAGAGATTAGACGATCAATCTCTACAAATATGTAATCCCAATTTTTTCTTCTACTTTTAATGTACTGCTTTACAAGATATGTCTAAGAAGAAAAACCAACAACCTAAAAAGGCGAAATCAGCTCCAAAACAAACTCCGAAGAGTATTTGGACTAAGGATACCATTCTACCATTGATTGGCATCGTTATTCTAACGGTGGTGGCATTCTTACCAGTCTTTGATGCAGAATTTGTCAATTGGGATGATGACAAAAATTTCTATGACAATCCATTAATTACTACTCTTAATGGAGAGAACTTCTGGAGTAATATGAAGGAAATATTTGTAACTCCTGTCATTGGAAACTACAACCCTTTGCCCATTATTACTTTTGCCATCGAGCATCAAGTATTCGGACTGGAACAACCAGTATACTGGCATCTTAATAATCTATTGCTCCATCTCGGCTGTGTCCTCGCCGTCTATATGATCAGCATCCGACTAAGGCTGAGTACAACAGCAACCATTTTATTAGTTGGACTATTTGCTGTTCATCCGATGCGAGTAGAGTCGGTAGCTTGGGTGACTGAGCGGAAGGATGTGCTATTTGGAATATTCTACTTATGGGGAATGTATCTTTATCTCAAAAACCTACAAGAAGGCAACTCATCATGGAGAACCATCTTGATTTTGATATTTTTCATCTTATCTCTATTTTCAAAGATTCAGGCTGTAATCTTTCCTGTATCACTGGTCTTGATTGATTACCTCCACGATGGTAGGTTTACCTTAAAGCAGTTTCTAACCAAGTGGTATCTGTTTGCCGGGTCTCTAGCCTTTGGGATCTTAGGCATTTATTTACTTGGAGAACAAGGATCACTCGAGTCTACAACCAATTATTCAGATTTTCAAAGGCTATTCATTGGATCATTCTCTTACTTGATCTATCTCATTAAGTCCATTGTTCCATTCAGGCTAAGTCCATTATATCCTTATCCACAGAATTTTCCAGCAGGGTTCTATCCTACTATCCTAGTCTTTGTTGCTACCTTAGGGTTACTTATTACAAGTTATCTCAGAGGTTGGAGACACCTTTTCTTTGGCATTGCCTTCTTCTCGGCTAATATCTTCTTTTTGCTCCAGATAAAAGGTGCAGGACAAGGATTTATGGCCGATAGATTTACCTATATCGCTTATATCGGCCTGTTTTATTTAATGGCTTTTGCGTTTGACAAATATATAAGTGGCCTAAGTAAATACATCAAGTATTCAGTTGCGATCATTCCACTCCTCATCTATAGTGTGATGACATATAAACAATGTCACATTTGGAAAAATAGCGGAACACTGTGGACTCATGTCATCCAATACTACACTAATACGACCCTACCATATGGTAATAGAGCGAATTACTACCGAGATATCGGAGAGTCAGAGAAAGCCCTACAAGACTATGCTCGATCGATTGCCCTCAAGCCGGATGAAGCTGGACCATACAATAGTAGAGCACGTCTCTACTTTGACTCAGGTAAAGAATCTGACCTACCACTTGCACTCAATGAATATAACCTAGCTATCTCCAAGGCTGATACCATTGCAGAATACTATACCAATAGAGGTGCGACCTATGCACGGATGGGTGACTTCAGCAATGCACTAATAGATCTAAATCAAGCCATACAGCTTGACCCGACATTCCTCAATTCATATCTCAATCGAAGTGTAATACACAACCAACTAGGTAATACGCAGATGGCTATTAATGATCTTGAATCTTATGTCAAACAATCACCCTACAAGGCAGACTTATGGTATGAACTTGGTAGACTTTACTCTAGTCTAAATAATTACCAAGATGCCAGTGATCGACTGACTAGAGCCATTCAACTCAATAATCGCAATGGCAAGTATTATGTAGAACGAGCTAAAGCACAATTCTCACTTAATAAGAAGACACAAGCAATTAATGACTTGAATATGGCTACACAGTTAGGTGTCAAGGTGCCACCCAATGTCAGTAAAATAATTCTTGGACAATAGAAGACTCTAAACGGTAATCAACTTGTGTGCAATCGCATACTTAACGAGTCCAACAGTGTTTTTAGCAGAGACTTTTTTTAATAGATTTTTCCTGTGAGTTAAGACTGTATGTTCACTTATAAACAGTTCCTCAGCGATCTCTACTGATGTTTTTTCCTCGCAGATCATCCTTAATATCTCTCTTTCTCGCTTAGAAACTTCCATCTTGGATACACCATCTATACGCTGGCTTACCCATCTCTTCATCTCTTTACGAGTCTTTCGAGTGTATTGGCGATCATCGGATAGGCACTTACGTATAGTCTCTTCAAACTCATCTAAGTTATCATCATTGCTGGCATAGGCCATCACTTGATACTTAAATGTGTCTGCAACAATTCCTGGATCTGAGACATCAGCAATTGCTAATACTTCTGGTGGATCTGGTACGGCATTTAGAATTCTGATAGCTTCTAAAGAAGCTCTATCAAATAGCCCTGTATCAACTATTGCTAGCTTATAATCTTGTAGGTTCGACAACTGACGTAAATCGTCGACACTTTCGATATGGCTAACGTTTGATTTGGGGTCAATGTTAGATAACGTTCTTAGAATAAAATCAGAATACAATTGCTTGTCTTGCAATAGTAACAACTTCATCTAAATTAATTTGGGGTTATAAAATAATTATAGGGTTGTGTAAAACTGCTAGATCATATGATGTTTTTTGTTAAAACTATAGGTGTATGTGTTTAAAGTTCTGATTTATGCCTGATCTTCTAGTAAAGTGGGATTCATTCCCATATGTGAGAACCCACCATCGTGAAATAAGTTTTGCATTGTTACCATCCTTGTGTAATCAGAAAACATCATTGCTACATACTGAGCACAATCTTCAGCACTTGCATTTCCAAGTGGTGACATTTTATCTGAATAGTCGAAGAACTGATCAAATCCTTTGACTCCAGAACCTGCTGTAGTCATAGTAGGTGACTGTGAGATAGTGTTGACTCTCACGTTCTTTTTAACACCAAAGTGATAGCCAAAACTTCTAGCAAATGATTCAAGAAGTGCTTTTGACTCCGCCATTTCACTATAATCAGGAAATACTCTCTGAGCTGCGATATATGTCAGGGCAAGTATAGAACCATAGTCATTCATGCAATCAAGGTTGTAAGCAGTCTGCATCACTTTATGAAATGACATTGCTGAGACATCAAAAGTCTTAGACATCCACTCATGCTTGAGGTCTGTATAGGCTTTCTTCTTTCTTACATTCACTGACATACCGATACTGTGTAGGATAAAATCTATTTTACCTCCAAGAATATCCATTGACTGTGTAATCAACTGTTCCAGATCATCCATAGATGTCGCATCAGCTGGTATGATCTCAGCACCCACTTGCTCGCCCAATTTCTGTAAAGAGCCAAATCTCATTGCAACTGGCGCATTAGTCAACGTGAATGTTGCACCTTCTGCGTGACAAGCTTCTGCTACTTTCCAGGCGATTGACTTCTCGTCTAATGCTCCGAAAATAATACCTCTTTTACCTTTTAAAATTCCATTTCCCATATTATCGATTTGAGTTGTAGTATGGAGGATGCGACTTGCGCTGTTATATCCTCATACAGTTAAAATTCTATTTTGTTTTTGTTTACTTCGTCTTTACAAGTTCTTTAGCATTCTTTATTGCCGATTCAGTCGGTGTTTCACCACTTAACATTTTAGCAATAGCGATAACTTGCTCGTCTTTATTCAATGCTTTGAGATTACTAATAGCCTTATCTCCACTACTATCCTTATATACTTCTAGATGTAGGTCAGCCTTTGCTGCTACTTGTGGAGAATGGGTGATGACAATCACTTGATGGTTATCTGCAATAGACTTGAGCATTGTACCCATTTTGTGTGCTACATTACCAGATACTCCCGCATCTATCTCGTCAAATATCAAAGTGGGTAGATGGATACTATCAGCACCTGCAGCTTTCATGCATAGCATTAGTCTTGACATCTCACCACCCGATGCAATATCCTTGATAGATCGATATTCCGACCCCTTATTAGAAGAGAACACAATTTCTAAGTCATCTATACCTAGCTTGTGGGGTTCATCAGAGTAAGCATGCTTAACCTTGATATCAGCATGATCCATACTCAAGTTTACTAGCCTCTCATTAACTGCTTTCTCTAATTGTCCAAAGTGCCCTATGCGCTTCTTAGAAATTCCATCAGCTGCCTTTTTGACTTTGTCAGTTAATGTCTGGATACTTCTATCTAGTTTATCTATCTCATATTGCAGATTATCGGTCTTACTCAGAGCTTCGTACCAACCGTCCTTCAGAGCTGTGAGCTCCTCTTCAGTATTGATACCGTGCTTCAGCAATAAAGATGCAATGCTATCTCGACGAATATGCAATTCGTCTAAAGACATCTCTGTAGTACTGAGGTCATCCATACCTGATATCTCAGATGAGATGTCAATAATTTCTTCTCCTAACCCTGCAATTCTTTCTGCGATAGCATTGAAGACCTGGTCTATATTTCCGATCGCTTCCCATCGATTTCTCAACGTACGAATCGTGTCAGAAAGTGAGTCTTCACGATTAATCATCACATCTTGAGTTTCACTTAGAAGACTAGTGATTTCTTGACTTTGCTCGAGCTTTTCAATATTACTTTCTATCTCAGTATACTCACCAACTTGGAGATTGAGTTCTTCAACTTCATTGAGTTGAAATTGGATATAATTTCTTTCCTGTGTGAGAGTTGCCAATTCTGTTCTGAGGGTCTCTACTTTATTGATGGCGGCTTGCCTTTCTTTAAATAGAGCATAATACTCATCATATTGACTCGGCTTAAGTGCTATGCTATCGACTAAACCATAGTGAAACTGAACTTTCTGCACGTCCAATAGATCATGCTGACGATTAAGATCAATCAATTCACTAGCTAAAGTCTTAACAATTGCAAGTGTCACAGGTGTATCATTCACAAATGCTCTAGACTTACCACTAGGTGTGATCTCACGACGGATAATCAAGCTATCACCATAATCATCAAGATCATGTGTATTGAGTATTTCAGTTATAGTCTTGGGGTATTCAGTAAAGGATGCCTCGACCAAGCACTTAGCAGTTGGGTCTGATAATAAATTACGATCTGCCCTGCCACCTAGAAGAAGCTGTACTGCGCCTAAGAGTATAGACTTACCTGCTCCAGTCTCTCCTGTAATGATGGAGAGCTTTTCAGCAAAGTCAATGGTGATCTCATCGATTAATGCATAGTTTTTAATCAGTAGGGACTTCAGCATGGTCGCCTATTTTGAGACGTTATCCATAATGATTTTTCCAAACTGCTTAGCGACACTTAGTTGCTTAGATGCAGACATATCTTCATTGAACGCTAACATATATACGTAGTCGTTACCTGTTCGCCAGAAGTACTTACCCATCTCATAACTATATGCTCCATCATCACCAAGTCCTTCTAGGTCTTTGTACTTGAAGTTTTCGCTGCCACCAGTAAAGTCCGATTCGCCCATTGTCCGCTTAGACTCAACGAAAGAAGTCGCCCATCCTGGAAACTCATCACCTACTGGGTTCTTCTGCACTTGGATAAGGATACCTGCATTTGGCCTTTGACCTACCCATTTAAAGAAACAAGCTTTAGAGTGGTCACTACCTGCAGAACCATCCTTGACCTCAATGTCACCTCCATCAATATTCATCAATCGACCTATTTCATCTCTCGTTACCAATTGACAAGCGTTAGGAAGCGGTAAATCACTAGGAACAAAAGCAGGTGCATCTGGATCAGCTTTTGTAATGACTGTATTGCCATCATCTTTGACTTCTACATTGGATGGAGTATCAGGTTTGCAACTAACAACTAATAGAGCAAGTACAAATAGTAATATTGAGTATCTCATCATTTGATAAGTATTATGCGTTAATAGGCAAAGTTAAGTGTTCTATACTTTATGCCAATCAAAATCAATCAACATAGTCTTCTCTTACGACTAAAAAATAAGTGTTGTCATTGATCTTGGTATATCCGTAGTCGTAAACATAGCGGTATAGCTTGCCCTTTCCGGTAGTCCACTCATTTGTAAAATAGTTGAACTTAAATCCTTCTTCTAGCAATCTGGTCTTACTCACCTTAGTCTTTCCTTTGGGGTTGAGAGACTCAAGAATACGTCTATTTCGGCGGAGTAGGTTATTGATATTCCGCATCAGTTTGTTTCTATCGCTATTAAGACGATTATTATGTGTAGTTCTACACTGGTCGGAGCAGAATTTTTTATCTGCACGTCCCATTAATTTTCGCTTACATTCTTGGCATTGTTTAGCAGCCATGTTTAGTGGACTTCGTTACTATTTACTAGAAGGTTTCTTAGACTTATACTTCTTATATCTACTCTTACCTCTGCTCTTCTTTTTCTTCTTCAGTTCTGGAAGCTCTATCTCACCTGTGACATCGGCAAATGCAACCTCTGGTTCAGTATCCTTTGTTGCAGTTTCTTCAGTTACTTGATAGTGGAAGATATTGACATCCTTGTCCCCTTCTTTATTCTTAGTCTTGATATCTAATACTTGCTCTTTAGTCAAAGCAACGACTAGGTATCTACCGTTCTCATTTTTCACTGAGTAGTACATCAATTTCTTGAAGATATCAACCTTAAGCAACTCAGCTTTTCCAGATTTACCATAGAGCTTCTGAGCCTTAGGAAACTCTTCTAAAGCTTCGATATACATATCCAACTCATAGTTAAGACAACACTTTAGACGTCCACATTGTCCACTGAGTTTTGTCTGATTGATAGAGATGTTTTGATATCTCGCTGCGGCAGTATTGACACTTTTGAAGTCAGACAACCAAGTACTGCAGCACAGTTCTCTTCCGCAAGATCCTATACCACCGATTCTAGCAGATTCTTGTCTTGATCCGATCTGTCTCATTTCTATCTTTACTCGGTACTCCTTGGCGAATACTCTCACGAGCTCTCTGAAGTCTACTCTCCCATCAGCTGTATAATAGAATGTAGCCTTACGCTTATCACCTTGATACTCAACATCACCAATCTTCATATCTAATCCCAGAGTCCTAGCGAGTACTCTAGCTCTCACAAGTGCATCATGTTCTGTAGCTCTTGCTTCTTCTAGTTTTTCAAGGTCTCGCATATTTGCTCTTCGTAGCACTTTGAGTTTGACATTGCCTTCCTTGGTATTTTTCTTCTTCATCTGGATCCTCACCAAATCTCCTGACAAAGTGATTCTCCCAAGATCGTGACCATTTTGGGCCTCGACCACCACCATATCGCCAGTGATGGCATCTACAAAATCTGGTAAGTGAAAGAAATCTTTTCTAGCCCCCTTTTTGAAGCTTACTTCGACCATTGGATAGGCATTTGGATCGATAAAATCGTCCATTGCAAGCCAGTCAAAGGTGTTCTTTTTGTTACATGATCCTGAACTACAGTGACCTTTATCACCGCATCCTTTTGGTGTGCCATCTTTTGACACGGAACAATTCGTACATCCCATTTTCTCTACTCTTTTATTTGTCTGATATAATGAACAATCAGAAATTAAGCAATCTTGAAGTGATCTCCGCAACTGGCTATTGTCCTTGGAACCATCCATATGGACTTAGCAATAATGTCTACGCTGCAGTAGGCTTCAATATGCTTCCAATTTCTATTGTATAGTTTGTAAACATAATTTTTGCGCTGATATTTCGATTGAGCAAGAATATTCCTTTTTCTACGAGGATTAATAGCTGTCTTGCCTTATCCATATCAATAAAATTGACCAACTTTAGTACAACGTCCTTCTCTTTATCAGATAGACGAATTTTTGAATGATCTTTAGTGTATAAATATATTAAATATTGCCTAAAGAAATGAATAGTATATTCTAAAAACTGATTCCTTTGGTCTCTAGATAATCCTGCTAACTGGTCAGAAAATGGCAATATTGTATCTGGATGCTTCTGCCAAGCTGCTCGCATCCAATTGAGCACCATATCAGAAAACTCAGCTATTGATTCATTTTGACACTTGATAGCCTTACCCATATCACCATTAGCTAAGAAATACGTTTGCTCTGGCACCACTGCTGTTCCTTGGGCATTCAAGTACTCTTTGATCTCGGCATCGTTAAATTTCTTTACCTTGAATATCTGGCATCTTGATACGATTGTATTGAGTAGCATTCCTTCGTTCTCAGCAATCACTATTAGAATTGTGTCAGGTGTTGGCTCTTCAATGAGTTTAAGAAGTCTATTACCGTCTTTTCCGAGGAATTGAGCTTGCCAGATAATTTGGACTTTATAGCCATCTTCGAATGTTTGAAGCCCTAGCTTGCGCAAAATGTCCTTACACTCTTTGACATTAATATTGGGAACTGAGGAAGCATCTCCCATTGCCTCTTTCCAGTCCTGAAGTGACAAATAAGGTGTCTTGATTAAGTGTTGTCTCCAAGTTTTGAGGAAGTCGGCACTGATTACGTCTTCCCTTTTTTTCTTTTCGATTTTACCGCAAGGAAAGGCAAAGTGTATATCAGGGTGAATGTACTTTAAGCTTTTAGCACAAGCCGAGCAATTACCACAGAGTCCTTCTGGCTGTTTATCTTGGCATTGTAGATAGTTAGCCAAGGCAATTGCCATGGCTAGCTTGCCACTACCCTCAGGTCCTACAAAGAGCATCGCATGCGGTAACTTGTCGTTATTGACTAAGTTAATGAATTGAGTCTTTAGCTCTTGCTTTCCTGGTATATCGGCGAATCTCATGAGGCAATCATTCTAGGTTCTTTATTGACTACCCAACTGTAGATTTCATCATCAAAGGGATGCACATCACTTGAATACATATGCTCTAGCTGACCATTCCCGTTTACAAGAAACTTGTAGAAGTTCCATGTAATATCTGCATCGAGGACACCATTGTGTTCTTTACTTGTGAGCCACTGAAAGAGTGGATGAGGACTATCAACTATTTTTGCTTTGTCTGCAATCGTAAAAGTGACGCCATACATTTTCTCACAAAACTCTGCTATCTCCTGTTGATTTCCAGGCTCTTGACCTCCAAAATCATTACATGGAATCGCTATGATTTCCAATTTATCAGTATTGGCCTTGTACAGCTCTTGCAATCCTTGATACTGTGATGTAAAGCCACACTTTGAAGCAACGTTTACAATCAACAATTTACGACCCGCATACCTTGATAAGGTGATTTCCTCACCATTGATAAGGGTCAATTCAATATTATGAAGACTAGGAACTCCTCCCATAGTTGTAAAACTATTTTTGGTTATTTTTAAGAAGCTAAAGTTATAAAAATCAATGACCTCTATCACGTCTAATTGGTTGTTTCTACAAAATGGAAACCCTTTAAGCGATATAGCGTTATATTCATCACAAAATTTGGTTAACACCACAACAATGCAATAACTACTATGCGAACAACAATGGTGCGAAAGGCACACTTCAATGCTGCACATAAGTTACACAATAATGACTGGTCAGACGAAAAGAATAAAGATGTGTTTGGTCTGTGTAATAGTCCCAATTATCATGGGCACAATTACAATATGGAAATTTACGTGAGTGGAGAGATAGATCCTGTGACAGGCTACTTATTTGACTTAAAGTTGCTAAAGGATATCATCAAAGAAGAAGTAGAAGATAGATACGATCATAAGAATCTTAATCTAGATGTCGACGATTACAAAGATATACAGCCATCGACTGAGAATATCGCATTCAAGATTCACGAACTACTTAGCAAGAGAATAGATGACAAATATAAAATTAGAGTTCATCTGTGGGAAACAGAACGTAATGGTGTTGTCTATCCAGCATTAGATTAATACAGCAGGCTTTAGCTTCTTTTAGAACGGTTTTTAAAGTACTTCCCTTCTACGACGAGTAATCCGAATGATTCACAATCCTCCTTCGTAGTGACAGCGTGGTGTGAACCATGAGCTCTTAGGATTGCCCTGCTGTACTTATTTTCTAACTGCCTAAACCACTTGAACCGTTGGTGAATGTACACATCATGAATTAAAAAATAGATTAGACCATAAATACTAATCCCTATCCCAACGAAGAGTAAGTATAACATTGAGCTATTAAGTCCCACGATGTAGCAAGTAGCACTTGGTATCGCGAACACTAAAAAGAATAAGTCATTCTTCTCAAAGAATCCTTCCTTCTCGAAGTGCGGCTTATGGTGATCCTCATGCCATGACCATAGTACCCCGTGCATCACATACTTGTGTGCAAACCAAGCTACGAACTCCATACCTACAACTGTGGCTAGGGTGATTAATATGGCTGATAATATGGACATTGAATGTATATTGTTTACAAAAATAACATAAACTTAGATTGAAGGTTTTAGTTTGGCTTATAGAATGCGAGATCCGCTTAATTCCGTAATTGACTCTACCTCCAAGACCATTCATAAATCTATTAGGACAATTAGCTTTTAGTATCTCAAATCAGGTCAAATTCGCAATCAAAAAATGGAGACACACGTCTTACAATTGTGATCAAAAACGTGAGTAGATGGAAAATCTACAGTTATGTTGAATTTCACCAATAAAAACGTATCTTTGCAGTCCGATTTTAAAAAGCAGAATAATGATTGCGATAGTAAACATACAAGGACAACAATTCAAAGTAGAAGCTGGACAAGAAATCTATGTACATAAGATGGATGCTAGCGAAGGAGATAAAGTATCTTTTGACGAAGTACTAATGACTGCTACAGATAGCAGCTCAAATATCGGTACACCTACTCTATCTGGTACAAGTGTAAAAGCTACAGTACTTGGTCACCAAAAAGGAGATAAGGTAGTTGTCTTCAAGAAGAAGAGAAGAAAAGGATATAGAGTGAAGAATGGTCACAGACAATCATTCACTAAGATCAAAATTGACTCAATCGCATAAGTTCATCTTGCGATCCTCATTGATATCAAACGATAAATAAGAAACAATGGCACATAAAAAAGGAGTTGGTAGTACGGACAATGGACGTGACAGTAATAGTAAACGACTAGGAGTAAAACTCTTTGGCGGACAATATGCTAAAGCTGGTAATATCATCATCAGACAAAGAGGTACCAAGTATCACCCAGGTCAGAATGTCTACCTAGGTAAAGATCATACTGTACATGCTAGAATTGAAGGAACAGTATACTTCACTAAGAAGCAAGGTAATAGAACTGTAGTCAACATCAGACCTTTAGGTGAGGTAGCGGAGACTATAGCAACAATTGCACCTAAGAAGAAGGCACCAAAAAAAGCTACTCCTAAGAAGGAAGCGCCTGCAGCTGCAGCCCCTGCTGCGGCAGCGGCACCGAAGGCTACTGGTAAGCCAGATGACTTAAAGAAAGTAGAAGGTATCGGACCGAAGATTGCAGAACATCTTGGAGCTGCTGGCATCTTGACATTCAGTGATCTTTCTGGTGCTTCAGTTGAGAGTATCAAAGAAATCTTAACTGCTGCTGGTCCGAGATACGCAATACACAATCCAACGACATGGCCTATGCAAGCTGGATTAGCTGCAGAAGGAAAGTGGGATGAGCTCAAAAAATGGCAAGATGAATCAGATGGTGGAAAACCAATCGCATCTTCTGAAGAAGAGTAGATAACAATTTACTTAAACAATATAAGAAAGGGGAATTTGCAATTGCAAGTTCCCCTTTCTCTTTTTAGTCTGAGTTGATAACTCTTAAAAATATTTGCCAGTAATTTGAAATTTTTCACTGTAATAGGGTTTATACGTTTAAAAAAACAGTGCTCATACAGATCGCATTGATAGAATATCCAATCTGATCATTCTACCCTTTAGACTACCTAAATGACGCAAACCTTCGATAAAAAAATGTTATAAGTGTTATAGTTTTTCTAATGGTAGAGATATTCCCTTCATCAAGTTATTACTAACCTAACTATCCCTAATAATCACTCGCTAACAGCAAATTGATAGATGTATACTTCAAGTTAAACCGCTTAGCTAGGTATTCATTAGTCAAGCAACCCTTGAATGCATAGATTCCATTGCACAAGCCCGCATCATTATAAATGAGATTTTCAATTGATTTTGCTTTGCCGATTTTCACGAGCAAGGTTGTTGTGATATTAGAAATAGCTACGGATGCTGTTCGTGGGACTTTAGACGGAATATTGGGCACACAGAAGTGAATGACATCGTGCTTTATAAACGTCGGATTAGCTAACGTTGTCATCTCAGAAGTCTCAATACATCCTCCTTGATCGATACTGACATCAATAATCACTGCACCAGGCTTCATCTTAGAAACCATCTCTTCTGTGACTAAGATCGGAGCTCTGCCTGTAGCACTATGTACTGCACCTATTACAACATCAGCACTCATCATCTGGTATCCTAGGTAGACTGGATTGAAGGTTGAAGTGTGGAGTGACTGTCCAACTAATTTCTGGATCCGCATCAACTTAGACACATCATTATCAAATACTCTGACTGATGCTCCTAGACCAAGTGCTGCCTTAGTAGCAAACTCTCCGACGACTCCAGCACCAAGTATAATGACCTTGGCTGGTGGCACACCTGATACTCCGCCAAGCAAGACACCTCTACCTCCATTGCTGAAACTTAAGAGTTCTGAAGCCGTCTGGATAATACTCATCCCCGCTATCTCACTCATAATCCTCACGATGGGATAGGTGCCATCACTCGATCGCAAGTATTCCATTGCAAAGGCATTGACCTTTTTCTTCTTGAGAAGATGAAGAAATTCTTCCGTAATCGTAGGAATATGAAGTGGCGAGATCAATACTTGATCAGAAGTAAACATCTCCAGTTCTTCTAATGTAGGTGGTGTCACTTTAAGGACGATAGATGACTCAAATATTTGCTTCCGGTCTTTGGTAACTTGAGCACCTGCTTCGCTAAATTGGTGGTCTGTAAAGTGAGATGCCTCTCCTGCCCCACTCTCTACTAGGACAGAGAATCCATACCCCACCAAGGTTCTGATAGAGTTGGGTACTATCGCAACACGATTTTCACTGAGTGTAGATTCTTTAGGAATACCTATCACCACTTCTCTATGCGATGGTGTGACTTCTAGTGTCTCCGCTTGAGTCTGATATTGTCCTTCCGCAAAAAACTCTTTAAAGCTTCTGCCTTCCCCTGATTCAACCATTGGTTATGTCTCTTTGGCTAGTTTGATTGTAAGATAGGGGATTTTTCTAAATTGGGGACTTAAGTCACTCAATCAAACACTAATGATGAATGGATAATGCGTACCATAAAACACAACTTCAAACTACAGGATAATGACTGATTACCTTCTTATCTCTTTGAGTAGAATTAGATTTGCTTCTTTACAAGACAACTGATAGTCACAGTGAATCTGAACTTCTTCAAGCAATATTGATAAATTATTGAAGGCTATGCTGTTATGGATTTGATAGTAAAAGTTACAATTTAACTACTCCGACTTAATCAAATAGGTAATTTAAAAACTCCTAAGATTTTTATGATTATTGATGAGGTTTAAAAGTGGTCGTTCTCCTTCTAACAATGCTTCAATTGAATTCTCACTAGGGTCAATATTAAAGTTTCCTGCCGCCAAAAGAGAGTTTCTAACTACGCTGATATCAATAACACATTCCAGACGCCTTGAACTCTTCTGGCAAGATTTAATTTGATTTCTTTTGGAAGTAATGTTTTAATCCACCACCTGCAACTTACTGTACTTCAGCGCAATGACTTTCTCTGGCTTACCTGCAATCTCGTCAAATCTGATGGTTGCAAACTTTCGTTCGTCCACTTTCAGTATGAGACCCTTGCCGAATTTTAGGTGAAGGATGGTTTTACCTTCTTTGAGTTGACTC
>CALISO010000124.1 GCA_938041445.1 uncultured Saprospiraceae bacterium | reverse complement strand
CTTCTGCTTTTAATCTCGCATCTTCCTTGGCTTTCGCTTCAGCTTCCGCTTTTCTCTTAGCTTCTGCTTCTGATTCAGCTTTACGTTTAGCCTCAGCTTCTGCCTTAGCTTTTGCCTCAGCTTCTGCTTTTAATCTCGCATCTTCCTTAGCTTTCGCTTCGGCTTCTGCTTTTAATCTCGCATCTTCCTTGGCTTTCGCTTCGGCTTCTGCTTTTAATCTCGCATCTTCCTTGGCTTTCGCTTCAGCTTCTGCCGCTTTTCGTTTAGCTTCTTCATCAGCTTTCGCTTTTGCCTCGGCTGCTTGTTTAGCTGCTAATGCTGCCGCAGCCGCTGCTGCTGCCGCTCCACTTCCAGACCATTTTGCAGCACCTTTTTCTGCTTTTGGACATCCTCTACCGATTTCTTGATTGTTACCTGCTTTGAGAACTGCAAAGTATTTTCCATCTTCTTCAGCAACAGACCATCTATCATCATTATCTCTGTTTTTTATGACAGAGTTGATGCCATTGTCTCTTGATTTTTCAGCTTTGTATCCTTCAGATCTTAGTACAATATCTCCATTGCCTTCTACCATTGCAAAGTAGAATTCATCATCATGTGTGAAGATTGTAAAGTCGTCACTGATGCTTGATTTTGGATGACCTTTATATTTATCGCAATGTAAGTATTCATCAACTCCAGCTTTTGTAGCTGAGTTTTCATCACCAATCTTCGCTGCAACCGGAGCACCACTCATTAGGAATAAGCCGATTGCTTTCTCCATATCTTCCTCAGTATTATAGAAGAAAGATTTTCCGATATTTTTTCCTTCATCATTCTTCAGGTAGTAGTAGAACTTGTCGTTCTTCGTAGTCTTGACTTCATAGTTATTACGATCTCTCGCAAATTTTAATACCGAATCGACCTTAGTCTGTCCCTGTTCTACTGTTTCAAATCCTCTTACATCACTATTCATCATTACACTCTTCTCTTCCTTATTCCTGAAAGTGAAGTAATGCTTATCGTTACCCGATCTGAATAATTGCCAAGTGACATCATTTTGAGGATAGTCACCTGTTTTGAGGATGACCTTATCTACTTTTGGTTTAGTAGACTTTCTTTTCTTTCTTTTCTTTTTGACTTCTTCCACAGGTTTGTCCGCTTTAGTTCCAGCAGTCATTGCTGCCGCCGCAGTTGTTGTCGTTGCTGTTCTTTTTCCTGTTCCGCCTTTACCTGATACCAGTTGTCCAATGACATCATCTGCATCACCTTCTGAATCATACCATCGACTAGTTGCGATTTCTTGATTGTTTCCGGCTTTAAGTGAGAAGAAGTGCTTACCATTTTCGTGAATCATCTTTGAAAATCGATCTCGAATCTTCATATTCTTAGTCACAGAATTGATTCCATTATCCCTTCCTTTTGGACTGCTGTAGCCTTCACTGATCAGGTGTACGGTATCTTCTATTTGGTAAGAGAAATATGACTCGCCTTCTGCATCAAATGAATCGAAACCTGTTCCTACTTTAGCACCGTTTGATTCATAAAACCCAAGAGGTTTGTAATCATCGTTGTTATTCTTGTTTCCTTTTGCATCATAAGCCTTGCCTACAACATTATCGGCTTGATCCTCTTCTGCTTCTATGGTTAATTTAGGTATGAGGGTACTGGCACTTTGAATTAAGCTATCGGCATTCGGGTTTGCTTCAGATCTAGCTAGTTCGACACCGTTAGCTGCTTTAAGTACAACATAACTATTCCCATCATCTCCTTTGATGGTAGAGTAGTTAGTCTTATCTCCAGCATTCTTGATAGCCGACTCCAATCCATTACCTCTTGCATCTTTGGATTCATAAGCTTGACTTGTTAAGACCGTTTGGTCTTTGTCATTCTTAAACTGAAAGAAGAATGTTCCGGCCTTTTTCTTTTTAAAAAGTCTGTACCTCATTTTGTTGAAATTAAATTGTATGTGGTTATTAACTAGTGTGCAGGACGTTCCTACAGAATTTATGAGTGATAAAATGCTAAATAGTCACATATTATTAGCATAAATTCAACTTAACAATACCATAAATATTTAGAAAATCAAAAATTCTACCTGCTAAAATACAATTTGATACCTAAAAAAAGGTACTTATTGATAGTTTTAATTATACTCTTGATACAAATGTCAATGTTCCAACTTCAAAACAGATGAAACCTGAGTAACAATTAGAAATAATCCAACAATGGATAGCATTCAACTCAACAAGTCATAGTGAGGATGAAGATCACTTATCAGTCACCAAAAATCTAGCAGTGTACACCTTTTGACTTTCGCTTACAAGTCTGATCACATGGATTCCTGGTTCCAAGTTGGTAACATCAATTGACTGACTTGAGTCTTGTATTGCCCCATCAGCAACTAATTTTCCCTCAAGAGTAAAGATTGAGTAGTCAGACTTCTCGAGGTCATCACTAGCAATGTTTATGGTTGACGAAGTTGGATTTGGAAATATTGTGACTTGGTTGATAGCATTACTGATGTCATCAGTGCTAGAAAGAAAATCTCCTGCTATACTGAGATTGTCTAAGAGGTTGAAGTCATAATTATTGTGTGAAAAGTCGGATGTAAAATTGCCAGTACCCACGTGATTGTAAAAATCGAAAGTGATGAATCCAGTGAATCTATCTGGTAGTGGTATTTCATATGTCACTTTCTCTCCATCCGGTTGATCATTGATAACTAATTGTTCATTAATAATCCCGTCAGTCCATTGAATCTTAGCTAAAGTTACTTCGTCTGCAAGTTCTGGTACAGTATCAATTCTGCTATTTCTTAATTGTATCAAGTCGAAGCTAAATATAACATTGACATGATCGGCCATATCTACACACATCTCCATACTTGCAGTGTTACCTGAGATGAAATTATCTTGCCAGAACGTACAAAGATTATTGAGTGAACCCGAACGACCAGTAGTACCTAGATACGACTCACCATTGTAGTCTACGATTCTGAAGAAAAATTCGTCATTCAACGTAATATTTCTTGTGAGATCACTTTGATTATCCATTGTATTGAGGTAGTTATCACTCAGAGAGTCTTCTTTAAAAATTGGTAAAAATGTCACTGAATTGTTGCTCATATTTGGATCGCCGGCCATCTCTAGTTCAAAGTCCAAGATTGTGACATTACCGGGATACTCATAAGGTAATATGTGACGTACGCTATTGCCCACGGCTATCTCTGTGTCAAGCGTATAGGTGTATGTTTCAAGAACCTCTCCGCCCATTATCATTTGTATGGTATATTCAGTTCCAGATGGAATAGGATTGCAACTACTGTTACGGATATAGGCTTCGATAGGAATATCTCTTACATAACATGCGATATCAGACGGAACAACAATACTTAGTTCTACATCAGCTTCTGGATCAAAGTAATTTTCAAATTCAATATCATCTAGGTTGTTGCCACTAAATCCATCTTCGTTTAGCAACTCTACACTGATTTCTACTTCTCCTTCTGCGAATACCAAGGCAGCTTCTGATAATATCAATACAGTATCTTGATCAGGCTGAAGTGTCCCATTTAAATCAAATTCTCTGGGTGCATTGACATTGTTATTTATTGCTATGCTGATTGGTTCTACTATTAGGATAGGCTCCGTACTTACGTTCCGAATTGAGACTTCTAAGTCGATCAGCTCACCATCAAGACATGTTTGGTTGATATCGCTTACGATTGTGATACTTAAATCTCTTGACAGTTCTTCATCAGTTGTGTTTCTAGGTAATCCAATTGCACTCATAGCTGCTTCTACAATGGCTAGTTCTTCAGAATCTTCTCCATAAATGTCCTTTGTGGATTCTATTGCTGCGACGTAAGCATCTGAATATTCACTAGTTCTCGTAAGGTAAGCTCTCTGCATCATAAATGGAATCTGAATTGCTTTTTCCATACCCATACCTGTAATATCAAATGGATCTCCTTTTTCGGTTTCACCAACACCGCCCTCAACTATTAGGTAAAACCAATAGTTAAGTACACCACTATTACTATGTACACCACCATTATCTCCTTCGGCACTGAACCAGAGATTTCCTCTGTAATATTTGGGATGACCTTGATTATTTGGGTCAGACATATCTCTGAACGGCTGTCTTGTATCATCAAGAATAAAAATATCTCCAACTAACCAATTGAAGTCATCAGGTGTGACATACCATTCCAAAGCCTTACCAAAGATGTCACTCATTGACTCATTCAATGCTCCGGGTTCATCTTGATATACCAAGTCAGAAGTATAGTCTGTCAAGCCATGTGTAAATTCGTGTGCGACAACATCCAATGAGGTGAGAGGTCCTCTATCACAATCTCCATTACCAAAGTAAGAGAATCTGCCATCCCAAAAGGCATTGACAAAGGCTTCATCATCTCTAACATTAACGATACAATTCATTGACTCTCCCTCACCGTCTAGGCCTGAATAGTCAAAGTAGTCGACAAGTAGATCATAAAATTTGGCAGTGCAAAAGTGTGCATCAACTGCAGCATTTCGATTATGTATATCTGAGAAATCCCAGTAGTTATCGTCATCTGTCATCAATATTCTTTCCCCATTATTTGTATATGTGGCATTACCATTTCCTCGGCTAAAGTCTATCATATGGTATTCTCCTGGAGCAATGCTGTCAGTAACAAAATCTACTTCACCTAAATAAAGACTCTGACCTGATGCAGGTACACTCTCGGTACACATTAGATTTTCAGTTTTAACTAAAGTACCATCCATCGCATTGATGAAGTATTGCTCTCTAGCTAATGGACTTGTACTATATATTTCGACCCCATAGACTAGTAGATAATTTCCACTGAAGGCGGGATAGGCTTTGTCCATTACCATCAGAGTTGGGGTAGGACGTGTATATGATACATCTGACTGCCACATATATACTTTTGCATCAGCGTAATTGATAGCTTTCTGCATCGCTTCTTCTTCGCTAAATAATGGAGTGGTTGGGATTCGAATATTTGGAAAATATTCTGCAGATACAGTTGTCGGCGATTGCTGTTTTTGATGTAAAATAAATTCCCCTCCAATTACTTGAACACCTTTGTAGACTTGCTGGTATTTAGTGTGAGTGATATTGTTTTTAGTCGTGAAACTAGATGTTTCTACAATGTCAGCAGTTGATAAGCCTAATTGAGATGCAAGTTGCTGTTCAATGGTTCCGATCTTAGCTTCTTCAAGCATAAAAAACTTAGCTGCTCTATGTTTCTCAAGGGAGCTCTGCTTAGATTGGCCAGTGGCAGCTATAGATACTGTTATCGCTAGAGCAAATGTGGCAAGACTTTTCAAAGTAAACATGTTATGTATTTAGATTATATGGTGTAAAATAAGTGTTACTCACTTCTTACTCTACAAAAGATTCGGTTTTATTGTTGCGATTGACTTTAAGAGACAAAATATGATAAGATAAACTTAAGACTCAGGGATTACCCTACTATTATGTTTAAAAGTCTCTTAAATTCCCATTTTTGGGAATATTTTGAAGGTATTACAAGTTCAAGGATTAATGCAGATAACCAATAAAATTCCTATCATTTGTTGTCTTACATTTGATTATACAATTTATTTAATATTTTAACCATTGATTAAGGTGGATAGGGTTGACTAAATTATTGCCTTTTTCGTACCTTCGTTAAACATGTAAAGTATCGCTATGCGATAGATTAAATCAATTAACATGAAGAAAACACTTTATACCGCGTTATTTTTTGCTTTTTTGAGTCTTTCATTGCAAGGACAGGAGTCACTAATTGCTGACATTATGAATGTAAATCCTGTTACTGTAAAAGCGAGTGAAACGACAGTTGAGGCTAATGAGGATTATGCAGAGGAATTCGCTGATCAAACAACCAAAGTAGAAGAACTATTCGCAAAGCACTCCGAAAAGTTTGCAGGGGAAGTTACAGATTTGATAGAACGATACAACAAAGTACTAGAAAAGGCAATCGAGCAAGATGTAAAAAATGAAAAGCAAAGAGTTGCGACAAAAGTGAATGCGCTATCTATGTCACTCATTAGGTCTAAGAAGGATGTTCTTACTCAATTCAATAATAATATGCTAACTGAAATTAGAAGCCTTCCCAAGTCTTTAAAAGATGACAAAGAGGAAGAACTAACTGCTAAAATGTCTGAGTACAAGGAAGCTATTGATTCAGAATTTCAAGCTAATCAGCAAGTAATTAAATCATTCAGAGATACGGAGCACTTGACGACAGACATGTCTAACTAGGATTAAAGAAATAAAGAATATAGGGGAGAATAGATGAAAATCTGTTCTCCCTTTTTTTATGCTTCATTTATAACGATATCTAAGACCTCCTTAGACTTAAGTCTATGTCCGTACTCTTCAGTAGAGTATAATGTGATGTTATCATACATCTCAGCAAGCTTCTTACTCTCTGAATACTTCAGTATGCTATCTCCTTTATCATGAATGATGACAATAGGCACTTTGATGGATTTTATGAGTTTTTCAGCGATATAGTAGTCTATAGTATTCTTATTTGGATTGATGTCTGGAGTCATTGCGAGTAAAGTCTCATAGACAATGTCACTCATACCTACAAGATTTTTGAAAGTCGTGAATATGTCTTTGATGTTGTTATTTGGTGCTAGTAAGATGTATTTTTCAGCTTGATATTCTGGCAGTTCGTGCCCTGTCAATATACTGACGAATCCTCCTGCACTATGGCCTATAATGATAGAAGGTTGATATTCCTTTATAAGTGGCGCAAGCGACTGGGCATAGAGATTAAGATTGAAAAGTTTGCTGGTAGAAAGTCCATGGGAAGGAGCATCAGAGGCTATAACGGTATAACCCTTATTCACATAATGATTGATATATGTTGTCCACCTTGAAGTCTCGCTTTCCCATCCGTGGTTAAATAATGCGACCTTATCTCCTGAGCCCCACTTATAATAAGCTGTGCCCTCCACACCATTTGGGATTTTTATCTTAGCTGATTGTAAAAAATCACGACGTTTTTCTGAGATAGGTCTTCGTTGTGGCTTTTGAAATAGGTACATTGCTGCCTTTGCAGCAAGCCACGGTGACAATGCCCCAATTGTATTTAGTGATATCCCAACTAAGCGATAAAGGAATGACTGTTTACTCATAAATTCGTCTGATAAGTATAAGAAGATAAAGGTAAGTCGCATACATCTATCATCACTGATTAATCATGCAATCATCAGAATTATCTATACCTTCGCCTGCGAACTTAGGTCATTTATGAAAAGTACTTTTGATTTAATAGGAAGGATACTGATTGGGATAATTTCCATCTTTGAAGCGATGGATTCTATCGTGTTTTTTAAGCAAACCAAAGAAACAATGATGGCTTACAATCTCGAATGGGCAGATTGGGCAATGAATGTCGTGTTAGGAGGCTCTATCTTCTTTTTACTATTAGGTGGAATTCTAGTCTTACTAGGCTATAATGCACGAATAGGGGCTCTTCTCCTATTACTATATTGGTTGCCTTACACCTTTATTGTTTATTCTTTTTGGAATGATCCACCAGAAATTCAGAGGATACAAGCATTGGATTTTATGAGGATGCTAGCGTATTGTGGCGCATTATGTTTGCTTATCGCAAATGGATCAGGTAATTATTCAATCAGGAGAATGTTCCATGTCTTGCGTCTTCCAGGCTAGGTACAAAGTTATCTATCGGATCCAATAAGTAATTAAAGCGAGTAGCCACAGTACTTGCAATACTCAGCATCTTTATCGTGTCCAACTTTACTGCATGATTGGCAGTGTTGGGTAGTAATATCATTGATATCTTTAGAAGAGGTATTCATCATTTCATTAGTAACGATTCCTGTAGGCACTGCAATTACAGCATATCCAAGTACCATCACAATGGCTGCAATAAATTGACCAAGATCAGTCTTAGGGCTTATATCACCATATCCAACCGTAGTTAGGGTTACAACTGCCCAATAGATTGACCGGGGAATAGAATCAAAACCACCACCTGAATTCGCTTCAATTAGGTACATAATAGAGCCAAATATCATAGTGATCAAGAGTATGGCAAACAAGAACACTGATATCTTAGGTATACTTCGGCGCAGTGCAATCGCCAGCACAACACCCTGTCTAAAGTGATTAGCTAGTTTGAATATCCTAAATATCCTGAGAAGTCGAAGTGCTCTGATCACCATCAACGAATGTAAACCTCCAAAAAATATCGCTATGAATGATGGCAAAATGGATACTAAGTCCACGATACCATAGAAGCTAGTAGCATACTTCATTGGTTTTTTTACAATCCAAAGTCTGAGGATATACTCTATGGTAAATACAATCGTAAATATCCACTCCACATAAAAGAATAAATCGGGGAACCTTTGTAAAATGGATGGAACAGTTTCGAGCATTACTGCCAATACTGAGAGAATAATCAGGATAATGAGTACAATATCAAAAGTCTTACCTACAGGCGTATCTGCTTCAAAGATTATTTCATGAAGCTTCTCTCTAAAACTAAGTTGTTTGCGTTGACCTTTCATTGTTGAGTATCTAGAACTTACTCATGCTTGGTAGGTGAGTACTCTTAATGAGACAAAAATAAGGCATACAATGTTATGAAATCAAATCGATCATAGTTCTCTATCATCGGTTTTTGGAATGACCCCATTGTTTAACACTGTACGCCTTATAAATTTAAAAGGTCTTTATAAGAAAACTATTATGTGCGATCGGTTATCATCGCGATACAAACATAAAGAACATTTTACATATTACAAGTTTTTTTAATATGTTTTTAATATTTTTTATTTTCTATATAACCAATTGCTCTATTGTACTGTATATCTGAACCCAAGATTAATCAACTGGGCATTATTCCTAAATGAATCATTGTAGAACTGTGTCAATAGTAGTTCAGCTTCTACACTGTATGATAGATATCGTCTAAGACCTACTCCTATTTGACCAAACGGATTAAATTGGGCCTCTAAATCATTGTTATTCTGCAGAGCTATTCTAGGGCCTAGAGTACCTATAGTGAACAATGTCCATTTCGGAGCAGGGTAATAATGATAGATCACAGTAACTGGAGTGGAGATATTGACATTACCACCATCTCCGCTAAAGACTCTCCCGTCAATATTTTCTAAATGGAAGCCGATATCATAAAATAGATTAGTTTTAGTGGAAATGTCATAATTATAAAGCCATTGATTGTATAAAGAGAATCCATCCCAATCGATAAATCCTCGACTAGGACTGCCTTCTAAGAACTGTCCTGTTGGGACTGTAAGAGTATGCACAATCTGACTATTACCACGTAGTTTCCAGCTAGGTCGATAGCGGAGTTGTGGTCCTAGTG
This sequence comes from uncultured Saprospiraceae bacterium, assembly GCA_938041445.1. GTDB lineage: Bacteria > Bacteroidota > Bacteroidia > Chitinophagales > Saprospiraceae > JAHDHH01. The sequence goes on along the minus strand of CALISO010000124.1, from coordinate 21,492 downwards.
CGGTCAGAGCCACTCTTTGATAAGATGCGACTCCATTAAATGTTGAGATGCTACGGTTACGGATGTGTATACCATTGAGATAGTTGAATACACCATTAGAACCATCAACGGTTATAGATCTAGCCTTAGCAATGAATCCAATGTTATAATTTCTTCTAGATCCGATAATGACATTGAGTAAATGTGTCATTACACTCGTTCTTGTATTAAGATTAGCACTTGGGTTAGAGACACTCTGAGTGTAATAGTTTTCGATTAGTCGAACTTCATACTCGCCATTTGTCAAAATTCTATCTGGGATAAATCTGGTCTGTCTCGCATTTTTGATATCATTCAATGCGTAATCATAAGCATCAAATTTCACCTTAAACCCGTCAAGATTGATCGTATTGGCTAGTTCAATCAAACCAATGATGCGATCAATGCCACCAAAATCTTCAGCATAAGTCTCAAAAATGTTAGACAAGGTAACAGTTTCTGATTTCAAATTGACATATGCATACAGTCGATTATCTAATATCGAGGACAACAAATTGTCGAGATATTGCGAATCTGACTTGATCGTACTATGAATGGGTAGGCTGGAGCTATTCATTGACCCATCTATTAATAAGAAGTGAATAGCGCCGTGATTGTATTTTTCTATAAGATGCCCCTCAAGTGATTCGTATGTGTACAGGACACCTCCCACTTCGAGTACATCATCAGCCAAGCCATGCAATTGTTTTACCGATTGAATCGGGTAGTCTTCAAGAATCCTCTTGATCACATTTAAGTTGTATGCTAGACAATGATATGCCAGATAGTTATCTTCAGTTAGATGATTATCTGTCTCTAAGTCCCGGACTATTCTATTGATTTTGTCTACATCTTCTACAAGATTAGCATAATCGATGAAGAACCCATTGCGATAAGGATCTAGTACCTCATCACTTCTTGTAAATACTGCTTCATTATTTTGCGCATAGCTGAGACAGGTCATTAAGACTAATGAGACTATGGTCAATATGATTCGAAAAAACATCAATGTTGCTTATTTTGTGAATAATAAGTTTGAGCCATCTGAATTTATGAGCGAGTAGCCATCTAAATTAAATTGTTTTAAATCATCGATAGAGTCTACCTTATTCTCTACGATAAAATTGATCATCATTCCTCTTGCTTTCTTGGCATTGAACGAAACTACCTTCAGTTTTCCATTTTTTTCTTCTTTGAAATCGACATTTATCATTGGGTATGTGAGATTCTTAGTTATAGTTTTGGAGTACTCATTGGAGGCCAGATTGACTAGGATTTGATGTTTATGCTTACTTAAGTCTTCTTTGATATCAGCAGTGATGATATCCGACCAATATTGGTAGAGAGTCTGACCAAGGATTGACTTTGACTTTGCTCCCATCTCTAGTCTATAATTTTGGATGAGGTCACTTGGCTTAAGGATTCCATAGAGGCCAGACAGTAGTCTGACATGCTTGTCAGCATATTTTCTATCGGTTTTGGTCCAGCTACCTGGTTGCATACTGTTGTAAGCTTCACCTGCATAGGTTAAGACTGCAGAACCTGATAGATCAGCATTTGACTTCATCTTAAAATCCTTATATCCCAGAATCGTACTCTCTAGAAGTTTATCACTCATCTTCATTAAAGTGTTGACTTCATCTTTCGAGAGTTTTTTCAGCTGTTTGATTAGCTTATGAGTTTGATTGAGATATTGTGGCTCATCTCCATAGCCTTCAGTATCTACACTATTATTCATTGATTTGGTTGGAGAGAGGATGAAAAGCATTTTGATGAGATTGTTGGTTTCTACAAAGGTAGTTTTCCAGTGAGAAATATCACCCATAAATAAAAAGAGCCTGCAGTGATTAGCTGCAGGCTCTTTAAGAAATTTGTCGTTTAGAGGATTATTTTCCTCCGTCTAGCATACTTGGTGCTGATTCAGGTACACTTAATTCTTCTTCTCCTTTAAGGACAGTTCCTAATACTCTGATTACATGCGGTACGTCACCTTCATTAGTTGTTACCTTCACAGTTTTATTGATTTTTCCAAGTCTGTTTGTCGCATACCTGATTTCAATCGTTGCAGCTTCTCCTGGCATAATAGGCTCTTTCGGCCATACAGGTACTGTACATCCACAGCTTCCTTTACAATTCTTAATTACAAGAGGCTCATCACCAGTATTAGAAAAGTTGAGTACTCTTAATGGCTCTCCATGTTGTTGGATAGTGCCGTAGTCAACATCCATTGTTTCAAATGTCATAATTGGTCCACCTTCTTTAGCAGGAGCAGTCTCAGACATATCCGTCTGTGCTATTAAGAATGCTGAAGTAAAGCTCAAAAGTAAAAGTGTAATAATATTTTTCATATTTCGGGTTTTATACTTGTTGTTACATTGAACAACTATGTTACAAAGATTGGTCACAAAGTTAACTGAAATCATTGAATTACACTTGTTAACAGATTTATAATATTTCGTTAATCTTCCATATGTGGAAAAATTGTGGCTACATCACATACACCATTAGCCGATGACGGCTATTTTTGTGCTGTGAATTCGACCGATAATAATGACCAAAGCTTAAATCCTGCCTCTTTTAAGGACTTACGAATCATTCCTGTAACTAATACAGGGTCGATAGATGACTACAAAAAAGCCGTACATAAGGATTACTGGATAGCTAAAGTAAGTCGTGAGGTTTCTATCCTCAGTCGTAAGGAAGTTCTCAATGGCCGAGCCAAATTTGGTATAAATGGTGATGGTAAAGAATTGCCACAGGTCGTACAAGCCAGACATTTTGCAAAGGGAGACTACAGAACAGGGTATTACCGTGATCAGACAGTCGTCATGGCATTAGGTGAATGCAGTGTTGAAGATAGCTTTGCACAGCTTTATGCCGATCCGTATAATGATCACTTTTCTAAGGGTCGACAGATGAATAGTCACTTTGCGACACCATTTGTCGATGGTAATGACGAATTTCTTGATCTTATTAACAGATATAATATTTCAGCTGACACTTCTTCTACAGGAGGGCAAATGGCCAGAGCATTGGGTCTAGCTCTTGCTTCTAAAAAAATTCGAGAAGCTGAAGATGGATTTGGTAAAGATTACAAGCAGTTGGGAAAAGGTGATGAGGTTGTATTCTGTAATATCGGAGATGCAAGTACATCTGAGGGTGTCTTTTGGGAAACACTGAATGCAGCTACTGTAATGGAAGTACCCTTAGTCATCTCAGTCTGGGATGATGGTTACGGAATCAGTGTGCCTAAGAAGTATCAAACGACTAAGGCAAGTATATCAGAAGCCACTAGAGGATTCGAGATAAATGAGAAGAATGATGGCATCTATATCTACGCAGTCAAAGGTTGGGACTATGCTGCGATGCAGGCTACCTATGAGAAAGCATCCCATCTTGCAAGAACCCAACATAAACCAGTCTTGGTACATATAGAAGAGTTGACTCAACCTCAAGGTCACTCAACCTCCGGATCACACGAACGATATAAATCAAAAGATAGATTACAATGGGAGTCTAATCACGATTGTATAAAGAAGATGGGTGAATGGATGATAAGTGCAAACTTAGCAACCGCAGAGGAAATAGTTGAGTTAGATGCACAAGCGCTGCAGTATGTAAAAGATGGCAAGAAAGCGGCTTGGTCTAATTATCAAGATCCCATCATTGAAGTGAAGAAGCGACTTCTCGAGGAGTTAAAGAAGAATCCGACTACTTACCAAGATTCTATCAATGAACTTAAGCTGATGTATGTGCCAGCTCGGAACGAGTTAGTTGATCTATTGAGAAAGAAACGTCGTCAACTCCACGCTGAAAATTTAGACCTAGATCCTGAATTAGTAGTTATACTTGATCAGTTGAATCAAGAAGGTAAGAGGTATGCAGCTGATCTTATAAGTAGTGCACCTTCGAGTCCTCTGGTCCAGCCAGTAATACATCCTAAGTACAGTGACGATTCTGAGACTTTAGCAGGTTATCAAATAATCAATAAGTATTTTGACCATCTATTTGGAGAGAATCATCTTGCGTTTGCATTTGGAGAAGATGTTGGTCATATTGGTGATGTGAATCAAGGATTTGCTGGACTCCAAGAGAAGTATGGTGAAAGTAGAATATTTGACTGTGGAATCCGAGAATGGACAATTATCGGCCAAGCAATCGGGATGGCGATGAGAGGACTGAGACCAATTGCAGAAATTCAATATCTAGATTACTTAGTGTATGCACTGTCAGCATTGACTGATGACTTAGCTACCCTCAGATATAGGTCTGGTGGTTTACAGATGGCACCCGCCATCGTGAGGACTCGTGGTCATCGTCTAGAAGGGATATGGCACTCAGGATCACAGATGGGATTGTTACTGAGCTCGCTTAGAGGTATGCATCTATGTGTGCCACGTAACTTTGTGCAAGCAGCTGGGATGTATCAGACGTTAATACAATCAACAGATCCAGCATTAGTAGTGGAACCTCTTAATGCTTACAGACAAAAAGAAATATTACCTGATAATATTGGGACATATACAATCCCTCTAGGAAGCCCTGAGATACTTAGAAGCGGACATACTGTGACAGTAGTTACATATGGATCATGTGTGCCAATCGTGCTCAAGGCGGCTGAAGAGTTGGGGAATTACAATATTTCAGCAGAAGTAATTGATGTACAGACATTGATGCCATTTGACCTAGAGTCTATAATTGGCCAATCTCTTGCTAGAACTAGTCGGCTTGTTATTGTGGATGAGGATGTGCCTGGTGGTGCATCTGCTTACATACTTCAAAAGATATTAATCGATCAAGATGGATATTTTGATCTAGATGCTCAACCAATTACGTTGACTGCCAAAGAACACCGACCTCCGTTTGGAAGTGAAGGCGACTATTATACTAAGCCTCAAGTCTCTGATGTTGTAGAGGTAGTATTAGAAATATGCAATCAATAATGTGTAGGCGCAATATTCTGATGCTAGTAATCATTAGATAGCAAATAAACTAAATCAGATATTTACAACTGAATGCAACAATCAGCTCTCATCATCATCCCCACATACAATGAGATCGAGAATATCGAATTGATAATCAATACGGTTCTTGCATTAGATATAAACTATCACATCCTTATCGTTGATGATGGATCACCAGATGGCACCGGGGATAAGGTCAAAGAACTTCAAGCTGGACAATCAAGCAGACTACATTTAATCGAAAGAGCTGGTAAACAAGGATTGGGTACAGCATATATAACAGGTTTTAAGTATGGTATTGATAAGTCCTACGATTATATCATAGAAATGGATGCTGACTTCAGTCATGACCCCAATGAAGTCCCCAATCTTATCAAGGCCTGTAATCAAGGAGCAGATGTTTCAGTTGGAAGCCGCTACATAAAAGGTGGTGGTATTAAAGACTGGGGTAAGGATCGATTGATACTTTCTTATGGTGCTTCTTTGTTTGTAAGAGCGATCACTTGGATGCCTATCAGAGATACAACAGCTGGATTTGTGTGTTACAGTCGAAATGTTCTCGAGACAATTGACTTAGATAAAGTTCAATTCAAAGGTTATGCCTTTCAGATTGAAATGAAGTACACAGCGTTCAGATTAGGGTTTAAAATAGTTGAAATACCCATCATTTTTAAAGAACGAGAACTTGGAGAATCTAAGATGGACTCTAGTATCATCAAAGAAGCTGTCGCAGGTGTCATTGGTATGAGGCTGAGGTCTTATAAGCCAAAGACCTAATTTACACATATAATGATCCGTACATCACTTGTCGAGATAGCAAATCATCCTGTTGCTATACTAGCTTAATTGTAAGATCAACGTGTCCTTGTATACACTTTCCTACAAAATCTTTTTCATTTTAATCATATTGATTTCTTCTATATGTTCGGATTAGATCCCACTATAGTTGAGTTTCTCTCTTTTAGGTGTTGATTTCAGTACTTTATATATAGGATGTTCTATTATATATTAAATTATTTTTATATTTGTAATCAAATGTACTACAGTTGATAATAGATAACGATTTATTAGATGTAGTAAAAACGGATACTCTGACACTTATGTAATCAAAATATTTACAATTTGTAAACACTTTATTTACACGATATAATAGATTATGAAAAATTTATATGTAAAAAATAAATAATGTGTGATTAAGTGGGAGAAAGTGGGAAAGCGTTGTAGATTTGAGTCATCATTAAGTTGATAACGTATGTACAACCTAGCTGGAGAATATGAATGCAAAGTGGATGCAAAAGGCAGACTCAGACTACCATCTGGACTGTTGAAACAACTAGGTACTGAACATGCAAGATTTACAATAAACCGAGGATTTGAAAATCATCTAATGATGTATCCTCAAGATGTATGGGAGAAAAAGACGAACGAAATCAATTCCCTCAATATCTACGTAAAAAAAAATAGACAAGCCGTAAGGTATTTCTATAGAGGCGCTACCAATGTAAGTTGCGACTCAGCTGATCGAATACTTATTCCTAAAATGCTAGCAAAGTATGCTGGGCTCTCTAAGGATGTCATTCTGTTCGCTTATAATGAGCAAATAGAAATATGGGATCGTAAAGAGTACGAGCAGATGCTTGCGGACGAGGAGCCAGATCAATTTTCGGATTTAGCCGAAGAAGTATTTGGCAGAAAGTCGGATGACGGTGAGTGATTATCACATACCGGTTATGCTCTCTGAGAGTATCGATGCACTTGGCTTAAATGAAGAAAGTATTGTTGTTGACCTCACGTTTGGTGGGGGTGGGCACAGTAATGAAATAGTTAAAAGGTTGGGCTTCAACGGAATGCTATATGCCTTTGATCAAGACTTGGACGCGAAAAACCAACTTATTGATCATCAAAATTTGACATTTAGTTTATCGAATTTCAGGCACTTTGGCCGATGGTTAGAGTATTATGAGAGGCTTAAAGTAGACGCGGTGTTTGCTGATCTCGGTGTGAGTTCATGGCAGATAGATGTGGAGCAGAGGGGGTTTGCTTTTAGGTTTAATGAAGGTATGCTTGATATGCGAATGAATCCCTCGGCTGGGTTTACGGCATCAGATGTTGTGATGCGATATAGTCAGTCTGACTTAGTCAGTGTATTCAGTGAATACGGAGAGGTTCGTAATAGTAAGGCGCTTGCATCTGCTATAGTTGATGTTCGAGGCAAATGGAATAATGAAGTATCGATTCCATTGTTTAATGCACTGCTAGATAAGAAGTATATAGGAGATCGTAACCGCTATTTTTCTCAAGTCTATCAGGCATTGCGAATTGAAGTGAATGACGAGATGGGAGCACTTAAAGATATGTTGATTCAGGTCGAGAAGTACCTCAAGCCAGGTGGTGTCTTTGCAGTGTTGACTTATCATTCTCTAGAAGATAAGCTTGTGAAAAACGTAATGCGGTCTGGGAATATTGACGGCAAAGATGATAAGGATGATTTTGGCAATAGTTTGAATCCTTATAAGAGGAAGGGCCCTAAGTATTTAGAGCCGACAGAAGAAGAAGTAGCTATAAATAATAGGGCTCGAAGTGCTAAGCTGAGAGTGGTTGAAAGAAGATAAATGAGTAAAAGAAATCCGATACAGTTTGTTGTGCAAAATATTGCATACGTGCTATTGCTGGCTGGATTGGGTATGGTGTACATCTTTAATGCTCACAGTTCTGAGCGGAAGTTGAGGGAGATACAGAAGTTGAAGATTGAGAGACAGAATGTACACGATGAATATATGCAACTAAAGCAAGAAGTGTTACATAAGAGTACCGCTTCTGAATTAGATAAAATATTGGGAGCCAAGGGATTAGGAAGAAAGCCTGTAGCTCCTGTAATAATCGATGACAACGAGGGTTAGAACCTGAATTGGATTTGATATAAGTAAATGATTATTAAAAACTGAGATCAATGGACAAAAGAAATGAGCTGCTCCTGCGGGTGTATATACTGCTCTTCGTCTTTGGATTGATTTCTTTGATAATGATAGGTAGGGTAATAAAGATTAGCCTATTTGAAGGTGATAAGTGGAGAAGTAAAGCGAATAATAATATCCAATGGGTCGAGATGGCATCCGAAAGGGGAAACATCTTCGATTGTAGAGGGAATATCTTGGCAACTTCACTACCTTTTTTTGACATACGAATGGATCTATTAGCTCCTAAGGATGAAATCTTTAATGCTGGCATTGATTCTCTTGCATATTTGTTAGCTAGAGACTTTTCTGGAGAAGCATCAGCGGCAGAATGGCGACGAAAGTTGGCAGGTGATCGTAAGCTTGGACAAGAGAATCAGAAGAAGGGTGTGCGATACACAAAAATTGTGGATAATATCACTCTTGATGAATTAGCTAGTCTTAAGAACTATCCAATTTTTCGACACGGAAAGTATAAAGGGGGTCTTATAGTAATCAGAAAGAACAAACGATTCAAGCCATATGGTGAGCTTGCGAGCAGGACAATCGGTGTAGATCGATCTAATGCAAGTAAGGTCGGACTTGAGAATGCTTTTGATAAAGTATTATCCGGTCCAGTAGCCAATGTCTTGATGAAGAAAGTCTCTGGTGGTGTTAAGATTCCACTTTTTGATCCTTCAGAATTGAAGGTTGAGAAGGGTGATGATCTAGTGACTACTATAGATATGACGATGCAAGATCTTGTCCATAAGGAACTTAGCAATGCGGTATTAAACCACAAAGCTAGTGCTGGGACAGCAATCTTGATGGATGTCGAATCTGGTGCTATCAAGGCAATGGCTAACCTAGAGAATAATCCGAAAGGGATCAGAGAAGTGCAGAATTATGCTGTAGCAAATCTCGGTGAACCTGGGTCAACATTTAAGCTAGCGAGTTATCTAGCGATGATGGAGGATGCTAATCTAGAACTCGATCAGTTGGTGAATCTTCAAGGAGGTAAAAAGAAATTTTACGATCTCACTATGAAAGATTCTAATCCACATGGCAAGTTCTGGGTGTCTGCGGCAGAGGCATTTAAGATGTCGAGTAACATCGGTGTCGCAACTCTAGCGCAGGAAGCGTATCCGACTAAAGATGCTCAAGTTGACTTTGTGAATCGTCTTGATTCTTTTGGCTTGACCTCTAAGACAGGCATTGAAATAGTGGGAGAATCTACACCTAGTGTAAAGCATCCTAAAGTGTCTACTGGAGAGTGGTATGGAACGACTCTGCCTTGGATGGCACATGGATATGAGCTAATGTTGACGCCATTACAAGTTGTGAACTTTTGCAATGCGATTGCTAATGACGGTACGCTAATGAAGCCATTTACAGTTAGTGAGATTATCAGAGATGGAGAAGTTTGGGAGTCTTTTAATAAAAAGGTTCTTAAGAAGCAGATAGCAAGTCCTGGTAACATTAGAAATATGCAAAGATTGTTAAAGTCGACAGTCTTGGATGGAACTGGCAAAAGTGTCAGATCTGATCTAGTTGAGATTGCCGGTAAGACTGGAACGACAAGAGTCAACTACGCGGATAAGAATGCTGAGAAAGAGTACAATGCATCATTTGTAGGTTACTTCCCAGCCGACAATCCAAAGTATACACTCTTAGTTCAAGTGTACAATCCTTCTGCAGGTAAATTCTACGGAGGGCAAGTGGCAGGACCAGTGTTTAAGAATATCGCTGAGGGAGTGATGCTTGTTGATGATCAGTTGATGCAAGATATCACTGATGAGGCAGGAGGTAACTTAGTGAAGAGTTATCATGCAGGATACTCAGGAGACTATGATGTAGTCTTAGATTATCTCGGCTTGAAAGCGTCTGTGCCTACAAGAAATAGATGGGTAGATATCAGTCCTAAAGAGGATGTGATAAGTGTCCAGAAAAAAATGATAGTGAAAAATAAAATTCCAGACCTAAAGGGAATGGGGTTGAGAGATGCTCTTTATGTAATGGAGAATCTCGGAGTAAAGTATAAAGTCTACGGTGTAGGTAGGGTCTGGAGACAGACCATCGAGCCAGGACAAGTAATAGATGGTAAGACACTAATTGTCTACCTCAAGTGATCACTCAAATGTGAAATGATCATACTAATAATTGAAATATTAAAATGGTGAAGAAGCTAGCTGACATACTCGATGTAATAGATGTGAAGGCAAGTGGAGTGACTATTGACCTGGAGTATCGGTCAATTACTTTGGACAGTCGCAATGTGCAACCTGGTGATGTATTCATTGCTGTGAAAGGAAGCCAAAGTGATGGACATAAGTACATTGACATAGCACTTGAAAATGGTGCTGTAGCAGTGATTGCAACAGATGGAAGGACTCAAGCGGAAGACAAGATTGTTGTCGCAACGTGGGAAGATGACTTGCTTGGTAAGATTGCTAATGTTGTTTATGACTATCCATCAGAGCAGATGACCGTCATCGGTATTACAGGGACTAATGGGAAGACCACAGTAGCAACCATCTTATACCAAGCGATTAAGTCGATGGGTTATAAGTGTGGATTGATCTCAACAGTAAAGATTGTCATCGATGAAGAAGAATTTCCTTCTGAGTTGACGACACCAGATGTCTTTACATTGCATAAGGTGCAGAGTCGGATGCTGGAGCAAGGTTGTGATTATGTAGTGATGGAGGTTAGCTCACATGCGATTCACCAAGGTAGGATACAAGGGATAGATTTTGATTGTGGAATTTTCACAAATATCACACATGATCATCTCGATTATCATAATACTTTCTCGGAGTATATCCGAGTGAAGAAAATGTTCTTTGACAGTCTGGAACCGGAAGCAAAAGCTATTACGAATATTGATGATTCGAATGGTGAAATAATGCTCCAAAACACTCAAGCTCAACAAGTGAGCTATGCATTGAAACGTAGATGCGACTATAAGGGTAAGATACTGAGTTCGACATTGCAAGGATTGCATATGGAGATCAATAACACTGAAGCCTTTTTTAGGCTGGCAGGTGAATTTAACAGTTACAACTTACTAGCTGCATATGCAAGTCTTGTATCTCTGGAGGTAGATAGTGAAAATGTAATATTGACACATTTGACACAAGTCCTACCACCAGAAGGAAGACTAGATATACTCAGGGTAGAAAGTAAGCAAGCTTTAGCTGCTGTTGATTATGCACATACACCTGATGCTCTAGCCAATGTGCTAAAGACTATCAAAGCGATGTCAACAGGTAATATTGTCACAGTCATAGGCTGTGGTGGTGATAGAGATAAAGTTAAACGTCCACAGATGGCTTCAATAGCTGCCATCTATAGTGACAGAGTCATACTGACATCAGATAATCCACGAAGCGAAGATCCAGAAGCAATCCTGGATGATATGGAAGTCGGGATTAAGAATGAAGATCAGCATAGAGTGTTTAGGATAGCAAGCAGAGAGCAAGCGATAAAGATGGGAGTGATGCTAGTAGAAGCAGGCGATGTATTGCTTGTAGCCGGTAAAGGACATGAAAAATATCAAGAAATAAATGGAGTAAAGACTCCATTCGACGATAGAAGAAAGATAATGGAGTTTTCCAAAAGATAATTAAGAGTAGGTTCTATTATCATTCTCAGGTTGGTTTTAACAGTTACAGTGGGATTATGCACCGGATAACGATTTGGGCACCCCACTGGGCTGTTTTTTTAACAAGGATTACAAAGCAATATGCTTTATTACATATTTGAATTTTTACAGAACAATTACGACCTGCCAGGTGCAGGGTTGTTTCAATTTATCTCTTTCCGTGCTGGTTTAGGCGTATTGATTTCATTATTTGTCGCTACGGTTTTCGGAGATAGGATTATACGTTCTTTGACAAGGCGGCAAGTAGGAGAGACAGTAAGAGAGTTAGGACTCGCTGGTCAAGTACAGAAAGCTGGAACCCCAACGATGGGTGGCATTATTATTATAGTGGCCATATTGGTTCCTTGTTTACTTGTCGCGAGATTGGATAACATCTATATCATATTGATGCTTATCTCAACTGTATGGATGGCAGTTATCGGATTTGTTGATGATTACATCAAAGTTTTTAAGAAGAATAAGGAAGGATTACAAGGTAAGTTTAAAGTCTTCGGACAGATTGGACTAGGTCTGATTATTGGATTTACAATGATAATGAATGATGACGTTACAGTCAGAATGCCTTATCAAGATGCGGTGGATCAAGAGTTGACTATTGTTAAGTCATTTGAATTAAATGAGACAATATATACAGGTGAGGTACTCACTCGTAAAGTTGCTTATGCAAAGACAACATTGACCAATGTACCTTTCTTCAAGGATGGTACTGTCTCTTATAGTGATTTCTTATTTTTTCTTGGAAAGAATCGAAATTCACTCGTTTGGTTACTCTTCGTACCTATCATCATTTTCATCGTAACGGCTGTGTCTAACAGTGCTAATCTTACAGATGGACTCGATGGATTATTGGCAGGATTGAGTGCTATCATCGGCGCAACACTTGGACTCTTAGCTTATGTATCGGGTAACACCATCACAGCTGAGTATCTCAATATAATGTACTTACCCAATATCGGTGAGCTCGTGATATACGCAGGTTGTTTTGTAGGAGCATGTACAGGATTTTTATGGTACAATGCTTACCCAGCGAGAGTCTTTATGGGAGATACTGGTAGTCTAGCTATCGGAGGTATCATCGCAGCGATGGCTATCCTGTTGAGAAAAGAATTACTGTTACCTATTCTGTGTGGAATCTTTTTTGTTGAGGCTCTTTCGGTCATCATTCAAGTAAGCTACTTTAAATACTCAAAAAAGAAATATGGAGAAGGACGTCGAGTATTCTTGATGTCCCCACTTCATCATCACTATCAGAAAAAAGGGATGCACGAAGTCAAGATCGTTACACGATTTTGGATAGTCGGCATCATACTCGCTATCCTCAGCATCATCACCCTTAAGATTCGGTAATGGAAATTGCGATCCTTGGTAGCGGTGAGAGTGCAATAGGAGCAGCCCTACTTGCGAAGCAAAAAGGAAACTCAGTATTAGTCTCTGACGCTGGCGCTATTAAGCCAGATACGAGACAATTATTGAATGAACATAACATCCACTTTGAAGAAAGTGGACATAGTATTGACATATTGATAAAGGCTAATCTTGTAATCAAGAGCCCAGGTATACCTAATCGTATTCCATTGATAAATACACTGCGATCAAGCGGTGTAGAAGTCATCGGAGAGATTGAGTATGGATATCGCCACCTTGATGGGAAGTGTGTTGCGATTACTGGTAGCAATGGCAAGTCTACCGTGACTAATATGATTTATCAGTCTCTTTCTTATGCAGGTTTATCCATCTGTATTGGAGGTAACTTTGGTAAGTCTCTGTGTCGTATTCTTTATGAAGAGAAGCGATACGACTATTACATCTTGGAAGTCAGCAGCTTTCAATTAGAAGATGTTATAGAGTTTCGACCAGACATCAGCGTATTGCTCAATATCACACCCGATCATTTAGATCGATATGATTATGATATTGATAAGTATGCTGCTGCAAAATTCAGAATCTTCAAGAATCAGACATCAGAGAATCATTGTATTTATAACAGTGATGATGAAAGGATATCTGAAACTGTAGAGACACTCGATGTCAACAGTATCGGGATCACAATGAATAATGCTACAGATCTACTGATCAATTATCTTGATTTGGATCAATTGCCATTTGCTGGAAAGCACAACTACTTCAATGCACTTGTTGCAATTGCTGTCGGTGATCTACTGGGTGTAGATAGACCAGCGATTCTTAAAGGGTTGATGAAGTATGAATCTCTTGCACATCGGATGGAGTACGTGAAGAGTGTCGGTGGAGTGACTTACATCAATGATAGTAAGGCAACTAATACGGACGCAGTCTTCTATGCTTTGGATGGTGTCAAAGGTCCGGTTGTGTGGATTGTCGGTGGAGTTGATAAGGGGAATGATTATTCTTCTTTGATGCCAATGGTACAAGAAAAAGTAAGTCACATTATCTGCATGGGAACAGATAATCAGCCAATCCTTGAGCAATTTGCTGAGAGCGGAATAGAGATGAGTAGTCTCCACACGTTTGAGGCGGCGATGGATAGAGCTGTGGATGTAGCTAATGCTGGTGATACAGTGTTGTTATCACCAGCTTGCGCAAGCTTCGACCTTTTCAATAATTATATACATAGGGGAACATTATTTAAGGAATACATAGATAAACTCAAAGACTAAAAACACATATTCAACAATGTCTACAGTTGCTCAATTTTATAGTTCACTCAAGGGAGATAAAGCCATCTGGCTGATTATCACCGTGCTTGGGCTATTCTCAATGTTGGCAGTCTATAGTGCAGTGGGAAGTATGGCATATCGCTACCGTGGTGGTGATACCGAGTCTTACATTATTCAGCATTTTATTTTTATCGTACTCGGTGGATGTGTTATGTATATGTGCTACAAGGTCAACTATATGTACTACGCTAAGCTAGCACCTATTTTATTGCTCATTACATTGCCGTTGTTGATATACACGATATTCTTCGGCGCAGAGATTAATGAAGCACGTAGATGGATACAATTACCATTTACGGATTTTACATTTCAGACATCGGATTTGGCTAAGTTGACATTAATCATCTTTATCGCTAAAAGTATTTCCAATAGACAAGAGAACATCAAGGATTTGAAGGCAGCATTCTTGCCATTGATCATCCCAGTAATATTGATATGTGGACTGATAGCACCAGCAGATTTTAGTACTGCTGCATTATTATTTACGACAAGTATTATGATGATGTTTATCGGTAGAGTATCGCTGAAGTATATCATTGCTCTGTTAGTGTTAGGAGTGATGGCATTTTCTGTCATTGCTTTATTGGGAACAATCTTTCCAGACTTTATCAGAGTTGAGACTTGGCAGATGCGTATCCACGAATTCTTATTCAATACAGATGGCGGATATCAGATACAACAATCTAAGATGGCGATTGCCAATGGAGGCATATTTGGTCTTGGGTTAGGAGGAAGTATTCAGAGAAACTTCTTACCGAGTCCGTATGCAGATTTTATTTACGCCATTATCTGTGAGGAGACAGGATTAATAGGAGGGATTACAATGATTCTACTTTACCTAGGTCTACTCTTCAGGTGTACAAAACTTGTAACGAATTCACCTAAGACATTTGGATCAATCCTAGCGATGGGTCTATGTCTCAATATCGTGATCCAAGCATTCGCCAATATCGCGGTGTCAATCCACCTAGTTCCAGTAACCGGATTGACCCTGCCCTTGGTAAGTATGGGTGGTACATCCTTGCTCTTTACACTGATCTCTTGTGGAATAATACTCAGTGTATCAAGCTATGTAGACGATCACGTGAATGAAAAGAAATTGAAAAAGGCTGTCGCATGAGAGTCTTGATAAGTGGGGGAGGAACAGGAGGGCATATATATCCAGCTATAGCGATAGCGGACGCTTTGAAAGCAAAAGAAGCGAATATTGACATATTGTTTGTCGGGGCAAATGGTCGAATGGAAATGACTAAAGTGCCAGCAGCGGGATATCAAATAGAGGGATTAGATATCGCAGGATTTCAGCGGAAGTTGACTGTGAAGAATCTGAGTTTTCCTTTTAAGGTGATGAAGAGTCTGTTGAGAGCTTCTAAGATTATTAGAGAGTTTAAGCCAGATGTAGGAGTGGGAGTTGGCGGATATGCTAGTGGTCCAGCTATGTATAGTTTGGCATCCAAAGGCATTCCATTATTACTACAAGAGCAAAACTCTTACCCAGGCATCACGAATAAGATACTGGCTGGTAAGGCTAGTAAGATTTGTACGGCTTATCCTTCAATGGACGAGTTCTTTTCTCAAGAGAAGATTGTCTTTACAGGTAATCCTGTGAGAACTGACTTGCTAGAAGTAGGTGATAAGCATCAAGAGGCTTGCAGTCATTTTGGACTAGATCCTCAGAAGAAAACTTGCTTAATCGTGGGTGGTAGCCTAGGGGCTAGAACTCTCAATCAAGCGATGGCTGGTCAGACAGAAGCTGTGAAGGCAGCTACAGATGTTCAGTTTATCTGGCAGATAGGAGCGGCACATGAGCAAGCATTTATCAATTCGGCTACAGCCAAATTGGAGAATGTAGTAGCTACTAAGTTTATCGATCGAATGGATCTTGCTTATGGAGTCGGAGATGTGATGATCGCTAGAGCTGGAGCTTTGACCATCAGTGAATTGAGTATCGTAGGAATGCCTACAGTACTTGTGCCATCGCCTAATGTCTCAGAAGACCATCAGACTAAGAATGCAATGGCATTAGTCAATAGTGATGCTGCGATGATTGTCAAGGATAGCGAAGCAGTTGATAGATTAGTTAGTGATGCAATCAGCTTGCTCAATGACAAGGACAAACAAGAAACACTTTCTTCAAATGTGAGGAAACTCGGAAAGCCAAGTGCTGCGAATGATATCGCCGAACTAGTGATCCAATTAGCAAATAAAAACTAAGCGAATATGCAACTCTCGGATATCAAGCGAGCATATTTTCTAGGTATAGGAGGCATCGGGATGTCAGCAATAGCCCGATACTTCAATGATAAATCTGTACAGGTTTTCGGATACGATCGAGACTGTACACCGCTTACCAAAACGTTGGAAGCTGAAGGAATGGAGGTACATTATGAAATTAATGTAGATGCCATACCTGACAATATTGACATTATAGTCTATACACCTGCAATACCGCAAGATCATGCAGAGTATGTGTATCTCGATATGAGTGACATACCGATGTATAAGCGATCAGAAGTACTCGGACTCATTAGTCACGATTACAGAACTATCGCTGTTGCTGGTACTCATGGCAAGACAAGTACTTCTACAATACTAGCTCACCTACTGGTGAATAGTGGAGTAGAGAGTATCAACTTTCTTGGAGGAATTCATCGTGGTTGGCAATCCAACTACACTTATGGAGAATCTGGGTGGTTGGTGGCTGAAGCCGATGAGTATGACCGATCTTTTTTGAGGTTGTTTCCTGAGATAGCTGTGATTCTGAGCATGGATGCTGATCATCTAGATATCTATGGTACACCACAAGGAATGATTGATGCTTATGAGCAATTCACTCGCCAGATTCAAGAGGGTGGGACATTGATCATTAAGTATGGGATAGAAGAATTGTTCTCTGACTCATGGCCAAATGCGATGCAAGAAAGTAATATTCGGATTTTGAGATTCGGTGATGTGGATGGTGACATTTGGGTAACCGAGAACACCTCTAGAGGATTCGCAACATCAGTATCAGCAGACATACTCAGTAGCCATGTGACTTGGCAGTGGAATGTACCTGGATATTACAATGCAAGTAACGCAAGTATCGCATGGTCAATCGCAAAGTTGGTTGGATGTGCTGAATGGGAATTGCAGAAGAGTATTCAATCTTACGAAGGAGTGAAGAGGAGGATTGAGCATATTTATCAAGATGGCGAAACAATGCTGATTGATGATTATGCACACCATCCAGAAGAGTTGAGATCGGTGATAAGTGCTGTGCGACAAATCTTTCCAAGTAGACAGTTGGTCGGCATATTTCAACCACATCTCTACTCAAGGACGAAGGATCACTTTGAGGGATTTGCAGAAGCACTCAGTATGCTAGATCGTGCCTATGTTCTGCCAATCTATCCAGCCAGAGAGCTACCGATAGAAGGCATCACTTCAGAGATGATTGTAGAGCAGATGACACTAGACGATGCAGAGGCAGTAAGACATAATGACTTGAAAGAAAAATTGAGAATTGACAATAGTCAGATAACGATCACTTTAGGAGCTGGCAACTTAGAAAAGCACCATCAGATGATCATAGATAAAATAAAAGAACAAAGCTAAATATGGCAAGAAAGTACAGAGACATACCATTCATTACCAGATATCAATGGGTATTCCATTTGATCGCTCTAGGTGTGGTAGGTGTCGTACTGAGCCTTGCAATACAGATGTACAAGAACTCGCCGATCACAAATGTAGATGTTAATATCAAGCCGATAGATGGCACTAGATACTTGATTAGTAAGACGGAAGTAGAAGAGATGATCAATAAGAAAGTTGGCTATGATGTATCACGTGGTACGATCAAACGACTAGACTTGATGGACTTGGAATACTTGCTAGATGGTGACGAAAGGATAGCGAATGCTGAATTGTATATGGATAAGAATCTGGCTGTCCATATCGATATAGAACAGAAGCAACCACTAGTGAGGATACTGACAGATGGCGGAAACTACTACCTCGATACACAAGGAAGTTATGTGCCGGTCACAGGACACACTGTAAGGGTGCCAGTAGTGACAGGTGAAGTAGACGCTTATATACCTAACTATGAAGCTGATGCTAATCATAATCTTAATGCTATACTGAAACTCAGTAGCTTGATCGCGAAGGATGAATTTCTACAATCACTTGTAGAGCAGATAGATATAGTCGATGGCAATAAGTTCGTCATCGCTCCTAAGATGGGAAGAAACAAAATAAAACTCGGAGATATCTCTAACATAGAAGACAAGTTATATAGACTCAAAATCTTCTATAGCAAGGCGATATCCAAGTATGGGATAGATAAGTTCTCTGAACTTGACCTTCAGTATGATGGAAAGGTATTCAGCAAGGATGAATCATAATAATAGAAGAAACTAAGTAGCTCAATATTCAAAATATCTCACTATGTATAAAGACATGACATACACATCAGAGCTGGCAGTAGCACTAGATATAGGTACCACTAAGGTATGTGCTATCGCTGGTATCCGTAATGAATACGGAAAGATCGATATCATCGGTATCGGTAAGGTAAAGTCAGAAGGTGTCAATAGAGGAGTCGTCTCTAATATCGAGAAGACCTCCAAGGCTATTCGTCAAGCAATTGATGGAGCTGAAATGGCAAGTGGCAAAAAATTTGACACTGTACATGTAGGTATTGCAGGTCAGCATATCAAGAGCTATCATCACCATGGGATGCTTGTAAGAAATAATAGTTTAACTGAAATCTCAAAGGAGGATGTCGAGAAGTTAATCAACGATATGCACAAGTTGGTACTACCTGCAGGAGATAAAGTTCTACATGTTATTCCACAAGAATTTACAGTAGATGATGAATCAAATATTATCGATCCTATTGGGATGGCTGGAGTAAGACTAGAAGCTAACTTCCACATTATCACAGGTCAGATATCCGCATCTCAGAATATCATCAAGTGTGTAGAGAAGGTGGGACTGAATATTGCTGATATGACATTAGAGCCGATTGCTTCTGCAAAGGCTGTATTATCAGAAGAAGAGAAAGAAGCTGGAGTTGTTCTTGTAGATATCGGAGGTGGAACTACCGATATTAATATCTTCCATGAAGGGATTATCAGACATACTGCTGTACTACCATTTGGTGGCAACATCATCACTAAGGATATCAAAGAAGGCTGTATTGTGATGAGCAATCAAGCTGAAAAACTCAAGGTGAAATTCGGATCTGCACTTGCTGATGAAGTCTATGACAATAGAGTAATCACAATACCAGGATTTAAAGGTGGTGAGCCAAAAGAAGTCACAGAAAGAAACCTCGCAAGAATAATCCAGGCAAGAGTAGAAGAGATATTTGACTATGTACTGTGGGAGATTAAGAGAAGTGGTTATGAGAATAAATTGATTGCAGGTATTGTCTTAACAGGTGGTGGATCACTACTTAAGAATATCAATCTACTTGTGGAAGGTCATACAGGACACTCTGTGAGAATAGGTATGCCGATTGATCATCTAGCACACGGATACTCATCAGAATTAGCTAGTCCAGTATATTCTACAGCTTTAGGATTATTACTTACTGCTATAGATAATCAAGATGAGCTTGCTGTACAGACAACTCGAGAACAAGAAGTAATGGATCTAGACGATACTGATGATATAGAAGAGGATGACAGTGGAATAAAGAAGTGGACTAATGTCTTCTCTACATACGTAAAAGAATTTTTCGAAACTACACCAGACTCAGAATTTTAGGCTCTTTCTCGACTCAAATTAACAACTACAAAAACTCAAGGTCATGATAAATAACAACAATCCAAACCCAGAATTATTTGACAAAATGGAAAAAGCACATTCATCTGAAATAAAAGTAATAGGTGTAGGTGGTGGCGGAGGTAATGCCGTTGGACATATGTACAAGGAAGGAATCATCGGAGTAGATTTTGCAATATGCAATACTGATGCTCAAGCGCTTGAGTCTAATCCTGTGCCCATCAAGATACAACTCGGACCTGAATTGACAGAAGGTAGAGGAGCTGGATCTAAGCCACAAGTCGGTAAAGATTCTTGTATAGAGTCTATTGATAGTGTCAGAGATTTTTTGTCTAATAATACCAAGATGTTATTCATCACTGCAGGTATGGGAGGAGGTACCGGTACAGGTGCTGCACCTATCATTGCCAAGGCAGCTAAGGAGATGGGTATACTCACGGTAGGTATCGTAACTAAGCCATTTACCTTCGAGGGAAATAAGCGGACTAAGTATGCACTTGAAGGAATAGAAAAAATGAGACAAAATGTCGATTCGCTTCTTGTGATTTCAAATGATAAGGTCAGAGAAATATTTGGTGACTTAAGTATGACCCAAGCATTCGGTAAGGCAGATGATATCTTGACAACAGGAGCTAAGGGTATTGCAGAGATTATCACTGTTCCTGGATATGTGAATGTTGACTTCGAAGATGTCAATACCGTAATGAAAGATAGCGGAGTAGCGATGATGGGTACTGGTGAGGCAGAAGGGGAAGAAAGAGCTAAGAGAGCAGTTGAGATGGCACTTACATCGCCACTATTACAAGACAGAGAAATCAGAGGCGCTAAGTATATCTTATTCAATATTACTTCTGGAATTAAGGAAGTGACGATGGATGAAATAACAATGATCTCTAACTATATCCAAGATGAAGCTGGATATGGAACTGATATCATCTGGGGTAATTGTAAAAATGAAGAACTCGGTGAGAAGATATCTATCACACTCATCGCTACAGGATTTGAAGAGAATGCAGTTAATACTACTGCAGCTAAGCCAGCTGAGATCAAAATTGGCCTTGACGATGATGAAAGGACACTAGGATTAAGTAGTATCACTACACCTAATCCAGGTGCTTCGACTATTACGCTTGATCTTGATGTTGATGATGTGAAGACAACAATTGATACCCATAACAATCAGAATACATTAGTAGATAATGATGAGCCTTGGGTCAAAATTTCAAAGTCATCTCAAGAAACTTCTAACTCATACAATGAGCTGGAAAAAGCGAAGAGAGAGTATCTCAGAAAGACAAAGACTCTTCCTCTCGACAATGCTAATGTTGTTGATCAAATGGAATCTGTACCTGCATATCTAAGGAGAGAAGTAAAGTTAGAAGATGGAGATATTGCTAATGGCGAAAGTGATGTAACAGGTACAAGAGTAAACGTTGATGACA
>CALISO010000123.1 GCA_938041445.1 uncultured Saprospiraceae bacterium | reverse complement strand
ATCAATGAAGGTGATAAAGTAACATACGACGTTGAAGAAGGAAGAAAAGGATTAAATGCAGTTAATGTATCTCTAGTATAAAACAAGAGTTTCTTTTAAGAATTATGAGGCCTGTCACAATGTGACGGGCCTTTTTTTGTTTTGAAGAGTTTATAATTGTAGCGTTGATTATCCTTTCTTACTTTATATCATTTATCAAATAATGAAAGTCAATATATTTAGTGGCAGATGGAAGATAAAGTAGCTGAAATTTGTAGTCAGTGTTTTTATGATAATTATATAACCACGACAACATTCCTAGGGATTATGAGTACAGAGTCTACGACTTTCATAATTGATGAAGGTTCTTGTTCAAATGGGAAAAGTAATGCATCAGCTAAAGATGTATCGATTTGCATATCTTGCAATTAGTGAGAATTTGAATATTTCTCTTCCTTAAATAAAGCGAGCCCCACAGCGACGAAACTGAAAAACCCATGCCTTATTCAAAGTAGCCCGAACGGATGACTGAACGGTTTTGCCTTCAGCAAAAAATCTTTTACGACAGTGAAAGAATAGAGAAGGAACCGAAACGGAAGTTTCGGGTGGGCAGCAATCCCCGGTTAAGATATTACAATCTGCTATCATTGAACACACAAACAGAATGCTCAAATGCTACAACAAAAAATACTTCACTAAAATAAAGAAGGGTCTTTCAGCGACGAAACTGAAAAACCCATGCCTTATTCAAAGTAGCCCGTAGGGGATTCGAACCCCTGCTACCAGGATGAAAACCTGGCGTCCTAACCCCTAGACGAACGGGCCTAAAAGCGAGTGCAAATATAGAATTTATTTCATCTCATTCGCAAGTGAAATCGCAATTTTTATTCCAAATTAATTTACTGTCAATTTACTATGATATTCTTTACCATTTACTTCAATTGCTTTAATCACGTAAATCCCTGGTAACCATGTATTTGTTGAAAGTTTAATTGGTAGATTGTTCTCAATCTCTTTCTTGTATATCTGCCTTCCGTCTGCACTATATGCTGATATAGATTCAATATCAGTGGCATTTTTAAATGTGATCGTTGTCAAGTCACTTGTTGGGTTAGGGTAGATGCTCAATTGTTGCTGACCTATTGTCTCATCATCTGTACTACTAATAGGGTTGTCTTTAATCGCAAAGATATCAATGCCTCCTTCCACTAGGTGACCGGAGTTAGCAAAATCAGATGTAGTAAATTCAACAAAAACAGCACTCAAGTCCGTTACATAATCTGTAAAAAACAAACTATCAACCAAGGTCCATGATGATACAGATTGAGCTGTACTAAAGACTCTAGATGAGTCTGTCGCATTGAATATGCTAACTTCAAGTGTATCATTAGGCTCAACACCAGGATTACCGCCATCATTAAAGAACCAGTAAGCAAATGTGAGTTCAGGATTAGTCAATCCAGTAAGATCCATTGCTGGTGTTCTCAATGTTACTGTACCATCATCCACATCATCATTACCAGCTTGTCCTCCACCATTTCCTGTGATATATGCTCGTCCACCAAGGTCTCCGGCAATATCACTGCCAGGATTAGATATTTGATTTTCAAATATCGTCTCAACTGGTATACCTCTTTCCCAATCTCCAGAGCCTGCATCACTGACACTTTCCCAACCTAAGTCAAGAAAGAAATCATCTACATATCCTACTGGAATAGCGATTTCAACGTCAGGAACTTCATTTCCTGAAATAGTTAATGCATTGAGTCCATATCCCCATGCTTGGGCATAGATTGTTGTCTCGAAGTCAAGTAATGCGATTTCGAACGTACCGTCTGCATTAGAAGTGCTTACTGTGCTTTGCTCTTCATTGACTGCAAGGATTGTTGCATTTTCTACAGGTAATCCATTGTTGTCAATG
This sequence comes from uncultured Saprospiraceae bacterium, assembly GCA_938041445.1. Taxonomy (GTDB): domain Bacteria; phylum Bacteroidota; class Bacteroidia; order Chitinophagales; family Saprospiraceae; genus JAHDHH01. Next base: position 20,521 of record CALISO010000123.1, on the reverse strand, counting down.
ACAATTCCAAATACACGTTTAGTAATTGGGTCAAGTTCTGCATCAAGAATAACAGTCTCGCCATTGACAAGATTAGCTGTCAATGTATCCGTTAGGAATAAAGGATGTGAAAACTCTACACTGATTTCACCTGATTGTATATCTCCACCTGCATAATTACCATTTGGGTCTGTAGTTGCGATATTATAATCTTGGTCTAAAATTCTCACATTGGCTGTCCCTATTGCGTCGTTAGTTTCTGAGTCAGTTACAGTTCCTTGTAATAGACTTGCTCTTTGATATGTAGGCTGAAATACATAAAGACCTGTATTGATATCACTCGCTAGTACTAGTCCAGACGGTAGCCAAGGATAAGCTCCCCATACCCCTTGAAACCATCTGCCAGTAATCGCAGCCTCATCTTTAAAAGTATCATAAGCAGCAATCTTTACAATATTGAAAGGATCGGAGACATCCATAATCACCAACCCATCTGTATACCATGACGTGACGACATAGTCATTGATAAAATGAGCATTATGAGGGATTACACCGTCTCCTTCAGTTTCAAGTGGTCTGTATTTATCAGTTTGAAATATATTATCCAAATCCGAGATGTCATAGCAATCAACATATGAGTTCTCTAATTCATCTGTTGTAAATAAGTATCTGCCATCATCACTAAACCATGCATTATGTGTAAAGTCTGATGATGTTTGTTGGGCCGCTAATCTGACAGGATTTGTTCTATCCGTAATATCATAGATTGTAAATTCTCCATTACGGATATCAGATGTATACAGTAAGTTCTCTCTGACTACAACATCATGCGAGTAAGCTCCTGTGATATCGCCAATCATAACCGGTTCATTAGGGTCTTGATTTAGATCTAGGATGATCACACCATTGGTGTTGAACTGATCTGGGATGTTACAGCCTGATAAGTAACAATAACCTTCTTCATCGATGTACAGGTTATGGCATCTTTGTAAAACATCCGTAAATCCAGCAATAGTCAATTCTGGTGTCCAATATAACGAAGTGATAGTCTCAGGGGCATTAGTCATATCGATGATTCCGAGGCCATCATTACCTTCATCTGTTGTAAAGTAGATATGATTTTCAAAAGATTTCATATCTCTCCATATTGACATATCTCCTGGGATCTCAGTACGTAGAATTGGATTAGTAGGATCTTCTAGACTCCAAATAGAAACCTTGGTAGCACTACCCATCACCGCATATTCAATACCATTACTATCTACATACCCCCATATATCGTTACCGTCTTCGCCAACTGGGACATTAGCGAGCAATTCTAGATTGAAATCTGCTTGAGCATTTATTAATAATGTTGTAATCGTTAAGAATAATAGGGTGTAGATATGTTTCATATAAAATTTTTAAGATTGCAAAGATGCGTTTTTTAAGGTTAGAATTGTACATTATAAGTATGTAGTGTCGGCTATAAATGTTCGCATCAGTTATCCATCAACTACCATTGTTTTTAATGTAGCACTACAGATATGTTTTGACTCTTGGTAAATGTTTATTTGCCAGATATGGACTTTTCTTCCAAGTTTAATGGGACTGACGATTCCAATTACCATCCCTTCAGTGGCACTTCGTAAGTGTGTTGCTGTTACTTCTAGACCTACATAGTTACCCAAGGGTTCTTTGATACAATATGAAGCAACACTACCCAAAGTTTCCGCAAGAACTGCGGATGCTCCACCATGTAATAATCCAAATGGTTGCATTGTTCTATGATCAACAGGCATCGTTGCCGACAAAGATTGATCACCTATTTCGGTAAAGACTATATCAAGGTATTTAACCATATTGATATTGTTGAACGAATTTAATGTTTCAAGCTTCAGCTCTGGATTCCAGATATCTTGATAAGTTGACATATTGATTATAGTTTTTGCTCCACCTTTTCAAGGAGCCAAGATTTACCATGAAGTCCAGCAGTATCCTGCACTTGTCGGCTCAAAATATCTAAAGCTGCTTTGTCTTTAGCTCTAATTTTAACTAACTTTTTTGTGAAGGTGATGAATTGTTTGTAGGCATCTATTTTTTTCTCAGAGAGATCTTTATTTCGATTTAGTGATGTATAGAATGCATCAAGCAAATACTCCAATGTATCTAGTTCATCCAATTCATAATAGGAGCTAGCCAACATCATCTTTGCATCAAGACTGTAGAACGTATCTTTAAATTCGACTATAGCAATCTGCTGGATGACACCTTGCCAGTCTTTTTGATACCAATATAATCTTGCTAAGCAAAAATTGACAGCAGTCTCGCGATGCTCTTCCTTAAGGAGGACAGATTTCTCATTAATGAATTTTTCAACTCGATCATATTGGTTTGACCTAAGTCCGGCTACAACGTAATTTCGAAAAGTCGTTGGTGAGATATAATTGTTAGTTGTGATAATGTTGTTGTCGATTGCAAATTCATATGTTGCTAAAACTTCATTGAGGTGGTATTCTCCATCTTCTGATAGACGACCAATATTATAAGTAAGTAATGAGTCATAAATCTCTCTCATCTCCTCTTTGGGAAATGCATATATATGTTCTTTGATTAAAAGCTTTAACTCTTCATAGTGTGGTTGAGCATCTCTATCAATTAGCATATTGTAGATATGTACATAGGCAGATAACACAGGATTCTTCAGTAAGTCGCCACGATCAACCATTCTAAGGATAATCTCCACCTCAAATGGTCGGTCAGTAATTTTATAGATTCTCTGCCAGGCAATTAAGTCACAGGCGAGCCTCAATTTTTCAATGATATAGAATTGATCAAGGTCTTTATTAAGATCTTCAAGGCTCAGATTTCGATTTGCCCCTTTTTTGATCATTTTTTTCTCATACTCAGTCTGTAGATTGTAAATAGACTTCTCTATCGCATACTTATGGTTAAAGAAGTCTCCAGATCTTTCAGGCTCTCTTTTGAAATATCTGGTAGCATTCGACCTTGCTTTTTCTTGCAGGATCTCAATTTTGTTCTCTTGGATACTTTGAAGCAATAACTCATACTTTAATAGTGGATTATTGGATAATTCTTCTTGTATAAGGAAGTTTTGGTATAATTCTATTAAATCAGAAGAAAGTTTTCTTAGTTTTTTATCATTGAATTCCTCCTTTGGAAATAGAGTTTTGAAGATATTTTCTCGTGTTGATTCTTCGCTATGTTTTATTGCAGAAGTGAGGTGTTCTACAAGCAAAGTAAGTGTCTCATTAGGATTGTGATATGGTGATTTTACATACTTTATAAACCTGTTATTTTGAACAACAGAATTGGCTGAAAGTAATTTGAAAATCTTTGTTGAGTTCACTAATTATTTTTAATTGTAATAATTCCTACAATCACGTTAAATTTATAATTTATACTTAATTGAAAACGTGTTAGTTAGGTATCTAATTGACCTTCAATTGAACATAAAATTAATTAATTTATATTAAAAGAATTTGAATTTGTTCATCATCTGGAAATAATTACCTATTTTTACTACTTCAATCTACAGAATGATTCGAATATTACTCACCCTAAAATTATTCATTGTCTCTTTGATCCTAGTTGGTCAGAGCAATCCAGAGTATCTGAGGGTAGATGTTAAAGCCGATTCACTATACAAGTTTGAATTATATTCATTAGGAAACACTCCTGTAAATATATCCTTACCCACTATTGCTTACGATTCATTAAGCATAGAACCTGTAGGAACTAATCTTTACGAATTACATATTCAATTTTCAGAATCCACATATGGTGAGACTGATATTGATCTGGAATATTTCGCAATTGGCGACATTCCAGGAATACCTTATCCTTTTTATACCACATATAAGTTCAGAGTATACCCATCAGAAGTAACAACTGTCGAAGATGTCGTTGTTGTTGAAGGTGGGGCCACCTTAGTTTATCCCTTAGGCAATGACCATTCCACAGATGGGCCGGTTGTACTTGACCACATCGCATATGCGGAAAACTGTAGTGTAACTATTTTGGACGATCAGACTTTGGATGTGAACATAGTTGATACTGCAGTCAATGCATATATCAACTATGTGATCTCCGATTCTCTGGGCACATCTCAGAGTGGCAAGATTGTTCTTATCTCACAGGAACAAGACGGTGATTTAGAATTATCGTTGCACAACAAAGCATCCATAGATATCTACTTGAGTAGTGACTATACTATCGCTACTGAGGCGAGTAATGGAAGTATTCAAGAAGTTGTAGCTAATTGTTGGAGATATACACCTGACGAGGCTTTTTCTGGTCAAGATACTGTGTCATTTGCTCATGATGGCAATACCGTTACTGTTATAACGGAAGTATATGATGAGTCACTCGAGGTTCAGTTTGTCAAAGATGATGAAGCTTTTGTGGCACCTGGAGGCACGGTTACATTCAATGTTTTGGATAATGACTTACTCAGTTTCTTACCTATTGTTGATTATAGTATAGAGCTAGATTACTTGGGCAATGGAACATTCGAATACGAAACTGAAAATCCCAATTTCTCCGGTGATCAAGTTTTCTTTTACACGATTTTTAATGGATTCTTATTCATACAGGGAGAAATTATCATTCACGTTGATCATTACTCACCTAATGTATATGGTGTTGACTATAATCTGCAGACTGGGTACAACTCTGAGTTGAGCATTGTACACCATACACCACTTGAGGACTATAGTATTTCTGTTGTCACTGATCCGTCATTTGGTACTTTGACGATTGTTGATGATATCTATATTGGAGAATGCGATAGTACGAGTATACTGAATAGTATCATATATGATCCTAATGGTGTGGCTGGTAGCGATTTATTTGAGATTGAGTATTGCACAACTGATGATTTTTGTGAGATTGTAAGAATTGAGATTGATAGTTATATCGATGATAATACGACTTGTGTATGTCTTGAGGATTGCATCTGGGAAGGTGATGTGAATCAAGATGGTATCGTCAATAGTATGGATATTATGGAGCTGGCCTTCAATGTTGGTGAGACTGGCGATGCTAGAGTGTCTACTCAGACTTGGGTTGCACAGGAATCACAAGATTGGGAGTACCACCAAGTTGGAAGTGATAAAGATCTCAGCCACAGTGATGCGAATGGTGACGGATATATAGATAATGAAGATTTTGATGTCGTAGAAGAGAATTATGGTCAAATTCATGATCTTCTTCCTGTACAATCTTATAATCTCTTGTCTGCGCCAGTTACCTTGATCCCTAATCAATCAGATGTAGATAGTGGTGACTTAGTTATCTTTTACGTACAGATAGGAAGTGATGAAGATCCAATAAAGGATTTTTCTGGAATGAGTTTCAATTTTTCCATTGATGCTAATTTGATTGATTCTTCTTCTGTTTACGTAGATTTCTATAAGGACTCTTGGGCAGGATATGGCCGACCTACTAAAGAATACTTCAATCAAACATCAGCAGGAAATATTGATGTAGCATTCTCTCATATTGGTCATAGTGGTAATACGGGTGCAGGTATCATTGCAGAACTTGGATTCATTGTTGAAGATGAGATAGGTGGCCTTAGGCTTGAAGATGACTTTGTCTATGTAGATGTAGAATTTAATAGGGGAGTAATGCTTGATAGCCATGGCAAGAAGTATAGCTTACCTAATACTGCTGCCAGAACAAGAATGGATGTAGATTTCCAATCTGAGCAAGAAGATATTCCTGAGCAAGACAAACTCAACATTTCTGTAGGGCCTAACCCTACTATCGGCCTTGTCAATATTACAGCCGAGAAAGCCGTCATAGATGTCATAGAAGTATACCACATCGACGGAAGACTTCATCAGTTGATTGACTATTCTGAGTCAGTTCAATCTACACAGATTGATATCTCTGACCTTACACAGGGTACATACATACTAAGTGTACAAGCTGGTGATATTGTCAAGACAGTCAAGATTGCAAAACTGTAGACTAGCTCATTAATTAGGTTTTCTGAATTTTTCAAACAACATATTCAAATGTCTTGCAGATATTTAGACAATTCTTCTTGCGATCTTATTTGATGTTTTAGTATGGATACATCATCATAATCTTGCATGTTCCAAGAATCTCAATACATTACCTTTAAACTATGATCAGGTTATTAGTGGTTGGGAAGGATAAGTTTACTTACAACAGGACAGCAGTCCTACTTGCTGGACTTGAAGCTAATCCACAAGTAAAGGTAAGTTTACACCCACTCCATTCTAAGTCTAGGGCTGAAGGGAAGGAGTTATTTGAACGATCAAAAGAGAGTGACTTTATTCTCGTTCCAGCGTTTAGACATACTGATATGCCATTTGTTAAGCGATGGAGTAGTATTCCAGTAATCTTTGATCCATTAGTCAGTAAGTATATGACTAAGGTTGTTGATTATAAGCAGTATTGGAAGTTCTATAAGTATTTCATTGATTATAAAGTGTTCAGACTTGCAGACTTACTGATTGCTGATACAAAAGTCCATAGAGAAACCTATCAAAAGATATTTGGCATTCCATATGCCAAGAGTATAACTATACCCGTAGGTGTTAATACTGATGTTTATTACCCCTCTACCAAGTTATCTCTATCAAGTGGTAAACATAACCATTCAACCAAGTTTGTCGTTGGATTTTATGGCTCATTCGTACCATTGCAGGGAACATCAGTCATCATAGATGCAGCTAAGAAGTTATTGCAGCATACAGATGTCACAATCAGATTGATTGGCACAGGATATGATTTTAACAGAATAGTTGAGATTATTGATAGGAATGATCTAGATAACGTAGAACTTCTGGGTTGGGTAGACCAAGAAAAATTAAAACTAGAAGTAGAGCAATTTGATCTTTGCCTTGGCATCTTTGGCTCATCATCTAAAGCACATTCTGTAGTTCCTAATAAGGTTTATCATTATGCAGCTCTTAGCAAGCCAATCATTACAAAAGACACTGTTGGGATCAGAGAAGTATTCGATGAATCATCAGCAGTATTAATAGAAGGTGATGCTCAGTCTCTAGTAGATGCAATCTTAAAGTTAAAGAGTGATGTAACTTCTAGAATCACTTTGGGAAATAATGCATATCAAGTCATGGAAAGTAAATACACCCATCACCATGTAGCACAGCTATTAGTAGATAGATTGCTTCAAGAATAAAATTAAAAAAGGAAGCAACTTTCGTTACTTCCTTACATTATCTGTTGTTTAGCGATCAGCCGTTAGATATGCTTATCAATGCAATTCAAGTCGCTGAATGCTCTCTCCAGTCTTTCGATAAAGCTTTGCTCTGCAACTCTTAGCCATTTTCTTGGGTCATAAGTTTTCTTGTTTGGCACATCATCTCCATCTGGGTTACCTATCTGTGTTTGCATGTACCCTTTCTTACCTTCATAGTAGTCTCTGACTCCAGTCCAGAATGCCCACTGTTGGTCTGTATCAATATTCATCTTGATCGCACCATAACCAATCGCTTCTCTGATTTCTTCAGTACTACATCCTGATCCTCCGTGGAATACAAAATTGACAGGGTTGTCGCTTGCAGTGTTATACTTCTCCTGGATATACTTTTGACTATTGAGTAGAATTTTTGGTGTAAGCACTACATTTCCAGGCTTGTAAACTCCATGTACATTACCAAATGCAGCAGCAACAGTGAAGTTATTACTCACTGCCTTGAGAGTCTCATATGCTTGCGCAACCTCTTCTGGTTGAGTGTAAAGTTTGCTGCTATCCACATCAGTGTTATCAACACCATCTTCTTCACCACCTGTTACTCCAAGCTCAATCTCTATAGTCATTCCCATCTTATCCATTCTTTGGAAATACTGATGGCAGATTTCAAGATTTTCATCAATGGGCTCTTCTGACAAGTCTAACATGTGAGAAGAGTAGAGTGGCTTACCATTGGCTTCAAAATACTCTTCACTGGCATCAATCAATCCATCTACCCAAGGGAGAAGTTTCTTAGCGCAGTGGTCTGTATGCAGAATTGTCGTCACACCATAAGCCTTAGCCACATTGTGTACGTGCAATGCTCCAGAGATTCCGCCGATGATTTGGTTGGACTGGCCTTCACCTTTCATACCCTTGCCTGCAAAGAATCCGGCCCCACCATTACTAAATTGAATAATGATCGGTGAGTTGACTTTTGCAGCTGTCTCCAATGCTGCGTTGACACTGTTAGTACCTATGCAATTGACTGCTGGTATTGCAAAGTTGTTTTCATTTGCATAATTGAACAAGTCAGTTAATTCTTGACCGTGAATTACTCCTTTATTGAATTTTCCCATTAAGTTTTGTTTTCAAATTTTGATTTCTGATCTAGCTAGTTTTTTATATAATTTCTTTTTCTGCCAAATATCTTTCAGCATCTAGGGCTGCCATACAACCTGTACCAGCGGCAGTTACCGCTTGTCGGTAAACGTTATCTTGAGCATCACCAGAGGCAAAAACACCTTCTACATTCGTTCTTGATGTACCTGGAGTAGTTTTTAGATATCCACTACCATCCATATCTAGAACACCTGTGAATAACCCTGTATTAGGCTTATGACCAATCGCAACAAAGAATCCTTTTGCTTCAATTATTGATTCTTCTCCAGTTTTGTTGTTTTTAACTGTAACAGATTCAACTGCTTCCTCACCATTGATTTCCACTGTTTCTGTGTTCCAGTGTACAATAAGATTTTCAGTTTTTTCTACTCTCTTTTGCATAATCTTAGATGCTCTCATTTCATCTCTTCTAACAAGTAAATGGACTTTCGGACAAAGTTTAGCTAGGTATGTTGCTTCTTCAGCAGCAGTATCACCTCCACCTACGACAACCACTTCTTGACCTCTAAAAAAGAATCCATCACATACTGCACATGCGGATACTCCATTATTCATAAGTCTTTGCTCAGATGGTATGCCTAGCCATTTTGCACTAGCTCCTGTCGCTATGATGATAGTGTGAGCATGGATTTCGTCTCCAGTTTCACTCCATATTTTCTTTATTGGACCTTCAAGGTCAGCTTTGACAATAATTTCATTGATGACCTTTGTACCGAATCTTTCAGCTTGTTTTCTGAAATCTTCCATCATCTCTGGACCCATTATACCATCTGGGTAACCTGGGTAGTTTTCCACATCAGTCGTGATCATTAACTGTCCTCCTGGTTCTTTACCAGTATAGACTATTGGGTTCATATTTGCTCTCGCTGCATAGATGGCAGCAGTATATCCTGCTGGTCCTGATCCTACGATTACGCAATTGTGTACTGAGTCTTGCATTTTTGATATTAATTATAGTCTTAAGAATGTTACAAATGTATCATATATAACATTAAACTTCTCTTCTATTTTACTTATTTAGGTCATTGGCTATCTCAATGACATTCCTTAATTCTTTTATGACTGACTCTTGTCCTTTGGATACATCTATTATGTGATGTGCCATAGAATAAAATGTGTGTCTTTTAAGGTATGTAGTTCGGACATAATCTTCAAGATTCTTACCAATTGCTAATGGTCTTGAAAGGTCATATTTTCTATACATTTGGATAAGATATTCGGGAAGCGCATTGAGATAAATGACTTGACCATTATCAATCATATGGGATATGTTGTCACAAAAACAAGGTGTACCTCCTCCAGTAGAAATCAAGTCTAAGCCATTGTCTGAGGAGACACTCCTAAGTGCTATTGCTTCATATATTCTAAAGAACTCTTCCCCCTTAGTATTGATGATGTTGGAGATAGAATCACCTTTTATTTTCTCGATGTGCTGATCCAGATCAATCCATTCTATTGAGAGATGTTTTGCCAGTAGCTCGGAGTAGTAGGATTTTCCCACTCCAGGCATTCCAATAAGATAATACAAAGTCTTCAATTCGAAATGATATTAAATGTTTGTCTCTGATAACATCAGATTCCATCCTATATTTGCCGATGTAATCAATTTCAGAACTTAAATATAACCGTATGTTTACCATTATACTACAATCAGCTTCAGGAGGTGGAGGAATCGCAGGGATGATATTTCCAATTGCTATGATCGTAGTGATTTATGTCTTCTTTCTGAGACCTCAAAACAAGAGAAGAAAAGATCAAGAAACCTTTCAAACAGAACTTAAAGCTGGACAAGAAATCGTCACTACCAGTGGAATCATTGGTAAGATTAGTAAGATAACAGACTCAACTGTAACCGTCATAGTATCTAACAATACTACTATCAACTTTATGCGGTCATCAATTTCTAAAGAATTGACTGACTTAAGATCAAAAGCTTAATCAAAAAGGGAGATATTCAATCAATGAATATCTCCCTTTTATTTAGTGTTTGACTTGCTAACTTATGCTTTAGGTATATAGTTTGACGCTGATAAGAACTTCTTCTTTCTTTTTCCTTTAATTGCACCAGCTGCCTTAATTGCATTGAATGCATTCACAACACCACCAGTAACACTTAGTGAACTGAATGGTGCAGTCTTTCCATCCTGGCCTGGGATTAACACATCTTCATTCATTTTCACTGATGAAGACAATAACACATCCTTGACTTGAGCTGCAGATAGGGAAGGGTAGTATGATCTTACCATTGCTGCAACTCCTGCTACAACCGGTGCAGCCATACTCGTACCTTGTAAGTGTTGATATTCATCTCCAGGTGTAGTAGCATATATGCTGACTCCAGGTGCAAAGATGTCTACTTGTGACTTACCATAATTACTGAATGTTGCTGATAAGTCTTGCCCTTGTTCAAAATTCAAAGCACCTACCTCTATCCAGTTTTTATAAATCTTCGGTCCGAATAGCTTCTTCTTTTCAGGTGTGTCTGTAGGGAAGTTATCTGAGGTGTCATTATTCTGAGCAGCATTTCCAGCAGCGTGTACTAGTAATACATCATTCTTTGCAGCATATCTCATTGCTTCATCTACGACTTTTTTATCCCAAGAGTATCCTTTACCAAAGCTCATATTGACAATACTTGCGCCGTTGTCTACAGCATATCTGATTGCGTTAGCAACATCTTTATCTCTTTCATCGCCATTAGGCACTGTACGGATAGACATCAATCTGACATTATCAGCTACACCATTCATCCCAATGCCATTATTTCTGACAGCACCGACAATACCACCTACGTGTGTACCGTGAAGAGCATCTGGACCTTCTACATCATTGTTGCCATAGTATCGTTGGTTTGAGTTACTATAGTCATCTCCAACGATAGTTCTTGGGTTGAAATCAATATTGTATGCGTAATCTAGTTTGCCTTGAAAGTAATCAACTGCACCTGCAAGTTCTGCATCTATCATATTCCTCAATGCATCATAGCTCTTAATCTCACCTTCCTCGGCAAGTACATTTGCAGCAATGTTCATTCCCATCGTTACTTCATCGCTAGATGACTCGATAGTTCCAAGATTTTCTAATGTAATCGCCTTGTCACCCATAGCAACTTCTAAGGCATCAATACCTCCGATTAATTGTGACTTCTGAGTACTGTACCTTTCTAGTCTATCTTTTGCAGTGGTTAATTCTTCATTAACTGCTGCTTCATAGATTTTGAAGTTGTCATATTCAACTTTGTCAGAAGATGATAATTGTGATCTATCTGCATTTTCATACTTGTACTTATACTTAGCGTAAAGTCTAGTTACTTCATAGGTGTCTTCATTGACGTTACCTTTCGGTCCACCAATAAAATTCCAGCCATGGATATCGTCCACATAACCATTATTATCATCATCTATGTTGTTACCTGGGATTTCGTCTTGATTAACCCACATATTGTCTGCTAAGTCTTCGTGATCAGCATCCATACCACTATCAATAATTGCAACAACTACTGTCTTAGAAGATTTGCCACTAAGTAATTCGCTATAAGCCTTATCACTTGAGACACCATTGTATCCTTCACTTGCATCCATATGGAACCAATTATCTGGTGCTTGAGCAAATAAGAAAATAGGGCTTAGCAACATAGCTAAGATGTACATTGTGAATTTCATACGGTTAGAGTTTCATATAGGTTAAAAATGCAAATGTAAGGGTTATCCTAATAATACCGAAAAATTGGTTGTGCTTGACTAGGCAATAACATAACTTTAAGCTTAGTTATAACGTATAATCCTCGGTCTGAGAGTACTTTTAAATACAAATGGCTACCATATACTATGTTTTCTACATTCATTTCTTCGATAAAAACAAGCTGTATCATTTTAGTATGGATAGCAACTCCATTTGTCGGATTATGTCAATATTCTGAGTTGTCAGTGGCAGGAGGACTGTCAAATTATTGGGGAGATCTCAATCCATCACAGTTTGTAGACAATTTTGAGCAATCTGGGCTCAATGCATCTGTCGGATATCACTATCATTTTGGCAATGGAATAGCTCTGCGAGGTGACGTGTCATACTTTAGATTGCATAATAGTGATAGCAAAAATGATGATGAATTAAAGAGACAACGTAATCTAAGTTTTAAAAGTAATCTTTGGGAATTATCTATTGCGGGAGAATTGCATCCACTCGAGCTGATTTTATCTAGTCGTGGGATGCTAAGAGTCAGTCCTTATGGAGTAGTAGGAGTCTCAGGATTTTATTTTGAACCCAAGACGGAATACCAAGGAGAGACTGTAGCACTTAGACAATTAGGTACAGAAGGCCAAGGGATTGAAGGATTTGACGATATGTATAAACCAATTTCTGTGGCTTTGCCAACAGGTGTTGGTATGAGGTTTTATGTTACAGATAATGTTGCTATATCACTTGAAGGAATTATAAGATTTACGATTACTGACTACATTGATGATGTCAGTGGTCTTTACCCGGATTATGATCTAGTCCTTGCAGAAAATGGTACACTTGCAGCTGCATTATCCGAGCGAAATGATGAATTCTTAGGCGAAGCCGAAGGATCTCAAATTGGAAAATTTATAGGTGGAGATAGAGGTAATGCAGAGATTAATGATTATTTCTCTTCTATTGCCTTAAGATTACATATTTATCTCGGGAAGGGAGTCCAATCTCCATTCAGCATCTTTAAAGGTGGCAATAGACAAGCGGTCTGTCCGACCTTTTAAATAATTATCACTTATTTTGAGGTGTAATTAATTATAGAATAATTGTCACCTACTGAAGTCCTTGAACAGTATTGGGGTTACAGATCTTTTAGAGAGTCTCAAGTCAAGATTGTTGAAGCAATCATGCGTAGAGAGTCTATACTTGCTATTCTACCTACAGGAGGAGGAAAGTCAATATGTTATCAAGTGCCAGGATTATTGTTTCCTGGTGTTACTATAGTTATTTCTCCTCTAATCTCTTTGATGGAAGATCAAGTCAATAATCTTGTTGATAAGGGAATCAGAGCGACCTACCTTCACGGTGGTCTTGGACGTGACGTAGAGGATACCATCCTAAATGATGTAGTAAAGGGACTCTATGATTTCTTATACATCAGTCCTGAACGGTTAAATAATCGCTTATTCAATTATAGATTGCCAGATATGCATATTGGGTTAATCGTTATTGATGAAGCTCATTGTATTTCCCAGTGGGGACACGATTTCAGACCTGCATATCGTAATGTTTTAGCAATAGCTGAGGCCGTTAATAATCCACAAGTTGTAGCCTTTACTGCCACCGCCACAGCAAGAGTCACTGAAGACATTGCAACTTTGCTTGGTATTCCAGACGGAGCGATTTTTAAACATAGTACAGCGAGAGACAACTTAATCTATCAAGTTCTGACAGTTGATGATAAAATCAGTCTAATCAAAGAACTCTGTCACAAAGATTTGAACGCCACAGCAATAGTCTATGTCAGGAATCGTAAGTCAACCGTGAAGATTGCTAAGAAACTATCTGACTCAGGGGTAAATGCACTGCCATATCATGCTGGTCTCGCTTATAAAGTCAAGCAAGAAACTCAACAACAATGGCAAGACAATAAAGTCCAAGTTGTTGTCGCTACCAATGCGTTTGGTATGGGAATCGATAAGCCTGACGTTAGGCTAGTTGTTCATTATGAGCTACCACCGACATTGGAAGAGTATGTGCAAGAGGCAGGTAGAGCAGGTAGAGATGGAGAATTGGCCAATGCGATTCTGTTATACAATCCAGCAGATGGAGAAGATAAGCTCAACCGAATAGAAAAATCCTATCCTCCCAAAGATTATATCACTAAGACATATCACAAACTCTGTAATGAATACAAGATAGCACCTGGCTATGGCGAAGGTGCAACTTACCCATTCGAGATTGTAGATTTTTGCAAGTCTATGAGACTTCCATTGATGTCGACTTATCGAGCAATTCAGATACTTGAAAAGTCAGGTTATGTCATAGTTTCAGAAAAATTCCAGAAACCCTCTACTGTAGTTGTAGATCATCAGAAGTTCCGTGGTTATCTTAATGATCTCAGTGAATCTGATAACAAAGCTAGAGTCTTGTCTCAACTACTCCGAGACTATGATGGAATCTACTATGGCTATACTAAAATTTCTGAACGATCACTGGCTTATACTCTCAGAATGGAAGGTGATGAGATTATCTCAATCTTGAAGAATCTATCCGTTGATGAAGTAATTAAGTATCGTGAGCAGAATGATCTAGGTTTCATTACATTTAATTATAAGCGTCCTGCTCAGGATAGGATTACAATAAAGCGTGAAGCCTATGAAGGCAGAAAAGCACTAGAATTAAGGCAGCTCAAATTTATAATTGCATACATTGAGTCAGAGGGATGCAGACAAGCTTGCATAGATTCATACTTTGGGTTTTCTAAAACTGTTTTATGTAGGATATGTGATAATTGCGTTCAACTATATAATGATGATCAAGAATTTATCGAACAGAAGATTTTAGACTTTCTCAAGAGTCGACCATCTACTACTTTACTACAATTCAAGTCTCATTGGTCATTAATGCAAAAGAAACAAGCATTTGAAGTACTAGGTAAACTTGTTGATGAGAAATTAGTAAAAGTGACAAATGATAAAATCTATATGCTTTCAAATGACTAAAGACCAATCACATCTTTCATAGAATAGATACCTGTTTTGTCTTTGATATATTCCATCGCAAGTACAGCACCAAGTCCAAATCCCGATCGATTATGGGCTAGATGTTTAAGTGAGATCTCATCTTGTGCTGACACATAATTAATAAAGTGTGTCCCTGGCACTTTGTCTTCTCTTAATGCTTCAACAGATAAGACTGAATCCTTATGAGTCTTGTTATTTGATGTTAATTGCCATTCTTCATATTGCGAATTCGCAATGACTCCTTCTGCAAGAGTGATGGCTGTACCACTTGGGGCATCAAGCTTTTCTGTATGATGAATCTCTTGAATATTTGCACTGTAACTATGTTGACTTGTCAATCGGGACATCAATTTATTGACTTCAAAAACGATGTTCATCCCAATACTAAAATTGGAAGCATAGAGAAATGAAGTTTTTACAAATGCGGCACTGACTTCATCATACTTGTCTAACCAACCAGTTGTACCACTTACCGTTGGAATCTGAGCCTTGGCACAAATCATCAAGTTGTCATAGGCACTAGATGGAGTACTGCACTCTATGATTGCATCTGATGATGACAGTGATTCAGGAGTCAGTAGATTTAGATTACTTGAGGTAAATCTTTGGACAATCTCGTGTCCTCTTTTGACTGCTTGGTCTTCGATAGTCTTACCTAACTTTCCATAACCGATGATAGATATTCGCAAGATTATTGCTTTTGAAATTGTAGTGACCCTAGATTATGCAGGTAGATGTTATATGTACCTTTTGGTAGTTTAGAGATATCAACTTGGTTCCCTTTTTTATAAGATCCCGTAGCTACGGTAACACCATCAATTGACAAGATTCTGTAAGCTAAATCTGTTTCAATATCTATATCTATTGAAATGTAATCTTTTGATGGGTTAGGGAAGATAGAGAATTGAACGTCATTGTTTAACTCATCTGTATTAGATATAATGCTAAAAGTTGAGACTCTATTCTCATTAAATTCTGATACATAAATATTTCCACTGGAATCAGCAGCTAACCCTAGAGGCCCATCTCCGGTTTGAATATACTCTACGGTTTGTTCTGCACCAATATTATCTACCTTAGCCACTCTATTACCTCCAAACTCAGCGATATATAATGTGTTGTCGATTACATACAATCCTGCAGGTGTATCTAGTCCGTCTAAGATTGTTTCTTTTACTGGATTAGGATCAGAAAGGTCAAATGAAAAAACGAGACCACCATTTGCATCTGACCCGTACAATATTTCTCCGTTGAGTGTCAAGCCATAAGCTTGATCAATCTCATTGACAACAGTCGAGAAACCTGATCCACACCCTAGGTTCATATCTACGGTTGTTATCTTATTGCCTTCTCGTTCCGCGATATAAAGCACACCATCTTTGGATCCGAGTCCCACTGGTGGAAATTCAAAACCTTGACAAGCCGATGCTTCTCCTCCAGCTTCTGTAAGCAAGTAAGTCGATACTTTATTGCCATTACGTTCGCCAATGTATAATGTGTCTCCAATAGTAGTTAATGCAGAAGCACCATTGATACCTTGTACATAGGTTTGTGGATCAACAGAGGTGTCCATTAGGTCTTTTTTGTACACAATGCTTTCTGTATTAGAACCAACATAGATAACGTCATCCTTAACTGTGATCCCCCAGGGACCAGTAACATTAAAGACTTCGGTAACTTGAGCATTGGTAGCTATATTGCTAAATAGAAATACTACTAAAAGAAAAATTATTGACTTCTTCATAACTGATAGTTCAACCGATGAAATAATAGTAAAACTAAGAAAAAAAGCCTATTGGTATTGGTATATACGATGCATAAAATGTACAGAGTTGTTATCGTGAATATCTTTTGTACCTGAATCTAAAGATGACAAATTCTGCTTGTTGTACACATTATGATGACCATAAGGTGACGAAAGAAAGATGACAACACCTAAAAGGATGCACGCAGACAATCCTAATATTCGCTTTTGAAATGATAATCGCTTAATTGTACTATCCTTATCCGACGCGTCAAGTCTAGGAGCTATTCTATCCCAAGTGGCTTGAGATGGTGCAACTTGTCCGCCTTCTGCGGCATTGATTATACTTTGATATTCCTTACTCATTATCCAATCTTAATTGATCGTTTTTTTTTGATGATAATCTTGAGTCGTTTTTTCGCATGGATGAGTTGACTCTTACTCGTATTGATACTGATGTCTAGCTTCTCAGCAATTTCTCTATGCTTGTAGCCTTCTATCACATAGAGGTTGAAGATCGTTCTGTAGCCAATGGGTAACTCATCTAGTAGTGCTATCAGCTCATTGTATGACATTTGGTCGTGAACCTCAACAGAATTTTCTGGAACAAACTGAGCATACTCAATGCTGAGAGCAAAGTTTTTGCGCTTACGCAATTGCATTAGACATTCATTTACTGCTATACGCTTACACCATCCTTCAAAAGATCCAGCATGATTGAAGTTGGATAGATTTTGAAATATTTTGACGAAAGTTTCCACCAACACATCTTCAGCTTCTGTATGGACTTTCATATATCGACGACAGATACCCAAGAGAACAGGGGCCAAACTTTCATACAGAGAATTCTGAGCCTGTCGGTCACCTTGTTTACATTTGTTTATGATGTTGGTATCGTATCGCATCTTCACTAAAATTAAGCAATATATCCTATAGATGCTGATGATTGTCCATTATGGTGCATACAATGCCAATAAATTGAATATTTATTTCATATGATAGTTGATGAGTAGGACATTCACTAATCATAGAGACATTATCTTTGTGCTTTTGATTATCATTTATTTGACCACAATAGTCAGTCCATAGACATGAGCATACAATTAAGCAAGCACTTTGAATCAGCAGCAGTAGAACAGAAATGGTACGCCTATTGGGAGTCCAAGGGGTATTTTGCCTCGACACCTGATGAGAGGGATCCATATACAATTCTAATACCACCTCCTAATGTGACAGGAGTACTCCATATGGGGCATATGCTCAATAATACGATTCAGGATGTCCTGATTAGAAGGGCTAGACTCAATGGACTAAATGCTTGCTGGGTACCTGGTACAGATCATGCATCTATTGCTACCGAAGCAAAGGTTGTAAAGATGCTCAGGGAAAAGGGTATAAAGAAGTCAGATCTGACAAGAGATGAGTTTCTTGAACATGCTTGGGGATGGAAGGAAGAATATGGTGGTAAAATACTAAAGCAACTTAGAAAGCTTGGTGCATCATGTGATTGGGATAGGACAGCATTTACGATGGATGAAGTCAGATCAGAACACGTCTACAAGGCATTTGTGGATCTTTATGAAAAGGGTAAACTCTATCGTGGACTTCGAATGGTTAACTGGGATCCAGAAGCTCAAACTGTACTCTCTAACGAAGAAGTGATTCACAACGAAGAAAATGGTAAGCTCTACCATATGAAATATATGATTGTAGGTGAAGTGGGTAAGTATGTTACGATTGCAACCACACGACCTGAGACTTTATTAGGTGATACGGCGATTGCAGTACATCCTGACGATCCTAGATACACTGACCTTAAGGGTAAATCTGTAACAGTGCCATTAATTAATCGTGATGTCAAAATCATATTTGATGATTATGTTGACATTGAATTCGGAACTGGAGCATTAAAGGTGACACCAGCACACGACGTAAATGATTATGAACTAGGTAAGAAGCATAATTTAGGGGTCGTTGATATCTTTGAAGATAATGGATCGATTTCTGAAGCTGGTCTACTATATATTGGGATGGATAGGTTTGATGTCCGCAAGCAGATTGTCAAAGATCTGAAGAATGCAGACCTCATCGTCGAGATAGAAGACTATAGGCACAGTGTAGGTAGGTCCGAACGGACTAATGCCGTTGTTGAACCAAAACTCTCATTGCAGTGGTATGTAGATATGCCTGCTATCGCCAAGCCAGCACTTGAAGCTGTAGAATCTGACGAAGTAGAATTCTTTCCGAAGAATATGAAAAACACCTATCGTCACTGGATGTCTAATATCAAAGATTGGTGTATCAGTAGACAGCTTTGGTGGGGACATCGGATACCTGCTTATTACTATGGAGACTATGTTGCAGTAGCCTTAGATGCTGAGACAGCCCTTAAATCTATCCAGGAGCAAGCAAAGGACCCTTCCATCACAATGAGCGAAATAAAACAGGATGAAGATGTATTAGATACATGGTTCTCTTCATGGTTGTGGCCAATGTCAACTTTTAATGGTTGGTTTGACCAAAAAGAACTTGACTATTATTATCCTACTTCAGTACTGGTCACAGGATGGGATATCATATTCTTGTGGGTAGCAAGGATGGTAATGGCTGGATATGAATGGCAAGGTACTTTCCCATTCAAGGATGTATATTTCACTGGAATGGTGAGAGATAAGAAGCGACGTAAGATGAGCAAGTCTTTGGGTAATAGTCCAGATGCATTGAAGCTGATTGAAGAGTTCGGAGCGGATGGTGTGAGATTTGGAATGTTGTCTTGTTCACCAGCAGGTGGAGACTTATTATTTGATGATAAGCTGTGTCTACAAGGACGTAACTTCTCTAATAAGATTTGGAATGCACTTAAACTTATACATAGTTGGGATATAGATGAGAGTCTAAGCCAACCAACAGAGAATACATTAGCAAGTGAATGGATTAATCATAAGTTCAATGAAGTATCTAAGCTCACTGAACAAAGTATTGCTGATTATAGGTTGTCAGAGGCCTTGATTAAGCTGTACTCATATATCTGGGATGACTATTGCTCTTGGTACCTAGAAATGATAAAGCCTGCATATCAGAGTCCTATTGATTCAGCTTCAGTCAATCAAGCCAAAGCTGCATTAAAGAATATTTGCATATTGCTTCATCCTTTTATGCCATTCATCACAGAAGAAGTATGGTCTACACTTAAGACTGATGATGATTCAGACTGTATTGTAACTAGATATCCAGAATATATAGAAGTTGATGAGTCTTTAGTATCTGACTTTGAAAGGCTTAAGGAAGTTGTTTCTTCTATTAGAGATACAAAGAACCAGAACCAAATCAATCTCAAAGAATTACTACCACTATCTGTAGTGCAAGACGATGAGTCTACTCAGTTATTATCAAGAGCAGGAATAAAGGAAACAATGTTGAAGATCGGATATCTCGAATCGATCAACGTAATTGCAGATGGAGAGGGTAGTGGTTATGGGTTTATCGTTGGAAAGAGTAAGTACTACCTAGAGAGTAATCAAGAGATTGATGCTGAAGCAGAACTACAAAAACTGCTAGAAGAACTTAAGTATCAAGAAGGATTCTTAATCTCAGTCACTAAAAAGTTAGACAATAAAGGTTTTGTTGCTAATGCACCTGCTAAGGTCGTAGAGATGGAACAAAAGAAAAAGGATGACTCAATAGCTAGGATTGCATTAATCAAAGAGGCTATAGATAGATTAAAGAAGAGTTAGCCTTTTTGTT
>CALISO010000122.1 GCA_938041445.1 uncultured Saprospiraceae bacterium | reverse complement strand
CTTTCTTACCACTTTCTATAATACTTTTTCACCACAGCTTCAGCTTCTTTATCCTGTGGCGTATAGTCTCTTTTGGGGTAACCTTCATGACCACTTCCATGTGGAAACCACTTCCAGATAAATCCACCTGACCACCATTCTTCTTCTCCGAATACAGACAATACTGCATCGAATCCATTAGCTTGACAAGATTCATTCACAGATTTGAAACGAGCTTCTTTTTCTAATATCCAAGTTTTGCCACAGCATCCATCTATCGATAGATATCCAAATTCTGTAAAAAGAATAGGTAAGTTCTTCTCCTTGGAAAACTTCTTTAATGTGGACTTGACTGGTTGCCATGACTTGATCAGATTGACCACATCTGGAGTATCTTCTTCTAACTGTGGAAAGTATGCGCTAATACCGATGTAGTCCAATTCATTCCAAAATGAAACCTCAGAGTACTCATCCCAGTTGGCTGAGTAAGTCAGTTTACCGCAGAAGATTTCTCTTATTTCTTTGATAAGTCCTTCCCAATATTGAGGTCGTTCTCTGATGCTTTGTTTGAATTCTGTCCCTACGCAGAACAGTTCTAGTTCGTATTCGTTTGCAAGTTCTGCCCAGTGCAGGATAAATGTGCGATAGTCAGCCTCCCAAGTTATCCAATCATCCTCTGTGTCAAAGGACATGTCCCCAGGCCAACTACCTGGAAAGTAGACTTGAGGCTTAAGCATAATGTTTAACCCTTGTGCTTGTGCAAGTTCGATACTAGTCTTTACACCACTGGTCCTTTCTCCCCACCATTGACGTTCACTGTCAAAGTGTACTGCAGTCTTTCCCATCCTAGTGTATCCATAAGGAACGAAACATACCCAGTCAGCCCCAGTCTCCATCACTCTAGTAAATGGCTCACTTTCGAATGGCTTAGGCGGTGCGACTACTGTGAATCCATCTATCTTTTGAGCAGATAGTAGACTCGACCAACATGTTGCATAGATTATCAATAATCTTGCTATATGATTAAATGCGCTATAATTCTTCCATCTTAACATAAGCTGTCAAAAGTAGCCTATCCTAAAATATGGATTGCTTAAAAAATGCTTAAATTTAGGATATACAAACTAGAGGACAATTATGAGACATTTTATCTTAATTGGGTCACTCTTTACGCTGATGATGTCTGCTTGCATACCTTCATCTCAAAGGGTGTATTCATCTTCAGAGACATTAAATCGAAGATCGCCGAGATCCAACTCACAGGCACCTGTACCTTCTGCCAAGCCAGGATCTTGCTATGCCAAGGCAATGTCTCCTGATAATCACATTATTGAAGAGATTAGCCTACCTGTATACACCGGAGATGCACAATCTGAGAATAGTAATGTCGAACCTAGAACAATTATACTCAGCCCATACAGTCAAAAGTGGGTGAAGAAGACAGATGTTAACTGTCTATCCAAGAATCCTGATGACTGCTTAATTTGGTGTCTGGTAGAAGTGCCAAAAGTAGAAGAGACACTTGACATAGTGATTGATACTACATTAACCTCAGATTATACAATTAAAGAATTCACGAAGATTATAGAATATCATGAAGGAGAAACGATATGGACAGAGGTCGTCTGCGAAAAGAATTTGCAACCTGTCCTTGACCAAGTATCTTCCAGGTTGGTAGAGTTAATGTACTTGCAGGGTCCTAGCAATTCTCAAGAAGCAATATTGAATGCACTGAAGGAGTATCAAGTTGATAAAAGGCTACCATCTGGTAGTTTGAATTTTGAGACTCTAGATATGCTAGGTGTAGCATATTAAAATCAATGCATAGATTTCACCATATATGCGAGTAGCAACTAAGGAAGACAAAGCGCTTGTTTGTCAGTTATTGACATCAGCATTTGAGTCATTAGATGCTGGTAACTCTATTAATTATGTTGTTAAGCAAGATGAAAGAAGAGTCCAAAGGATGACTGTCTTGATGGAATATTTATTTGATCGATCGATATTGTTTGGTGAGATATATATTGCTGATAATGAAAAAGCTTGTCTTATGATCAAGTATCCTAGACAAGAACGATTAACATTTAGGACATTGGGATTGGACATTAGACTTGCCGTCAAATGTATCGGTATCAGTCGCGTCATTAAGATACTGAAAAGGCAACGCATCGTAAAAAAATTTGCACCAGCAGAAGAACATATTACACCCGTCATTATGGGGGTGGAAGAGGATCATCAAGGCAGAGGTACAGCAGTCAGACTTATGCTTGAAGTCAAGAATGCATTCGTTGATAATCGTTTACCAGTCATTATAGATGCAGCCTCTAGGGCAAATGTTGAAATGTATCAAAAATTTGGATTTAAGATCATCGGTAAGGATGATTCACTTGGCTTTCCATTACACTTTCTTAGACTCAATTGATATCGAATGAAGGTCACACTAAAAGAATTAGGACAAGCATTAAGTCATCTGATATTTCCAGTAGCTTGTGTTGGTTGTGGGAGTTCTAGCCCTGCTTCGGATCAGATCTTTTGTGTGCCTTGTCTGATGGATTTACCAATTACGGATCTCTTCCAGAATGCAAATAATGATATGGAGTATCGACTTGCGGGAAGGATGAAGATCAAGTCGGCCGCCGCACTTTACTACTTTGCTAAAGGGACTAAAATCCAAGAAGCAATGCACAGTCTCAAGTATGGCAGGGATAGGAGAGTCGCTGAGCATTTTGGTAAGCACTTCGCCACTCAATGGCTTGCTGCTGATAGACTGGAGATCCCAGATATCATCATACCCGTACCGCTTCATCAAAAGCGTCGTTATCAGCGTGGCTATAATCAAAGTAAAGTATTTGCCTTGAGCATCAGTGACACCCTCGATATTCCTCACTTAGATGCCTTGATCAAAACAACACATACCGAATCTCAAACCCATAAAAGTCGACAAGAACGCGTGAGCAGATTGCAGGGAACGATCAAGACTAAGCAAAGTGTAAATCTTAAAGAAAAGCACATCCTTTTAGTCGATGACGTCTTGACGACTGGTGCTACAATAGAAGTATGCTATCAAGCACTTATGGACTATGATGACAGTATCAAAGTCTCAGTTGGGACGATGGCAATAGCTGAGAATCTATAGATAGAGCTAGTTATATCCATTGATATAAATTCTGCTTTTTAAATAAAACAAGGCGCCTTATGCAGTTGCAAAGATGGGTTTACTACCTTCGAGCAACGATGCAACTACTGAAGATTACAAACGGTAATAAGCGATATGGAGAAAAGCTTCTCTTGGACAATATAGATATCACAATTTCTAAGGGTGACAAGATTGCTCTGGTTGCTAAGAACGGTAGTGGCAAAACAACACTGATGCGTATCATATCAGGAGAAGAATCACTAGATGGTGAAGCCGCTAAGATCGAGATATCAGACAAAGTGCATCGCTATTATCTCAAACAAGTACCTGAGTTTCACCCTACAGATACTGTTGAAGATGTTATTTACAACAGTCAGAATCCCAAAATCAATGCGATCCATAATTATGAGAAAGCTATTGCATCCAAGGATGAAAACTCTATTAGAGAGACTAGCCTAGTCCTAGATGATTTGAAAGCTTGGAATTTCTCATCTCGGATTACAGAGGTCCTTGATCGACTCAATATCAAAGACTTTGAGCGGAGTATGGATACATTGTCTGGTGGACAACAAAAGCGAGTTGCCCTTGCTAAGTTGTTGATAGAAGATCCACAGTTCATTATTCTAGATGAGCCAACTAACCACCTAGACCTTGATATGATCGAGTGGCTAGAGGAGTACTTGCAGACCAAATCACTCACCTTGTTTATGGTAACTCACGACAGGTACTTCTTGGAAAATGTCTGTACGGATATTATGGAATTGGAACAAGGACAGATATTTCGTCACAAGGGAAACTATAGTGACTATCTCGCTAATAAGGAGATTCGCCAACAAGTGGAGCAATCCAAACACGATAAGGCTAAGAAACTCTACAAGAAAGAACTTGAATGGGTAAGACGAATGCCCAAAGCAAGAGGTACTAAAGCCAAGTCTAGAGTAGGCGCATTTGATGACATCAAAAAAGAAGCGAAGAAGCGAATAGAAGATGATACATTCTCAATCTCACTAGAATCGAGTCGATTGGGATCAAAAATACTGGAGGCTCACGCTTTGCAAAAGTCCTATGGTGACTTAAAAATCGTTGAGAACTTCACCTATAAGTTTAAGAAAGGGGAGAAAGTTGGTATCGTCGGAGATAATGGAGTAGGAAAGTCTACCTTTCTTAATCTCTTGACTAAAGACATCAGACCAGATGGTGGTAAGATAGTCTTAGGTGAGACTGTCAAATATGGGTACTATACTCAAGATGGCATCAATCTATCTGAAGACAAACGCGTAATCGAAGTAATCCGTGATATAGCAGATTATATTCCTCTAGAAAAAGGGAAAAAACTAACAGCAGAGTCTTTGCTTGAGACATTTCTTTTTCCACGATCTCAGCAGCAGGTCTATGTATCACAATTGAGTGGTGGAGAGAAGAGACGTCTATATCTATTGACCATTTTGATGCAGAATCCTAACTTTCTTATTCTTGATGAGCCGACTAATGATCTAGACATCCTCACCTTGAATATCCTAGAAGAGTACTTATTGAGTTTTCCAGGATGTTTGATAGTTGTAACACACGATCGCTACTTCTTGGATAAGGTTGTTGACCACTTGTTTATCCTAGAGGGTAATGGTGTGATCCGTGATTACAATGGCTTCTATATGGAATACAGAGCTGAACAACGGGCGAAAGTCACCTCACCTACCCATGAGACTTCTCCGACACAACCAAGCCAGTCTTCCGATAGCAGTATTGATCGTGCAAAGCAAAAACAACTCAAAAATCGTGTCAATAAAATCGAAAGATTGTTAGCAGATTTGCAATCTCGCAAGAAGGAAATCAACGAGAAGTTCTTGACCCTTTCCGATGTGGATGAGATCACTGCATTATCTAAGGAGCTACAGACCATAGATGAAGAATTGGACACCTTGGAGGATGAATGGATGGAGGCGAGTGAGACCCTGGAGGGCATAAACTCATAATTTTCCCTGCTAAAAAGATGTTAATCCTATTAGAAAAGTCCGATTGATATCAGACAATTAGCTCGGGATATCTATATTGTGATGACTAACCGAATGATGGAGGAAGAAAGAGAAGAAAACTACCCTAAGCGTCGACCTATCCTTAAGATCTTGTCTTGGCTGATCTGGCTAGGAGCATTTGCTGGTGTCATTGCCATCACAGCATTGCTGATTAGTGTCAGTAAAAAGGACATTCCGTCATTCGCTGAGCTTGAAAATCCACAATACGATCTTGCATCAGTAATCTACGATATCAATGGTATGCCTTTCGGTAAATACTATGTAGAGAACAGAGAAACTGTCACATTTGACGAGTTATCTCCAGATATTGTAGAAGCGCTATTAGCAACAGAAGATATTCGATTCAATGAACATAGTGGCATTGACTTCAGAGCTTTAATGCGAGTAGCATTTAAGACTGTTGCCTTAAGTAATGAGAGTTCAGGAGGAGGTAGTACCATCACACAACAGCTGGCTAAGCTGTTATTCAAGAGGCCAAGAATGGCTGGTATGAGCTCTATCGAACGAGCTATGACCCTTATCAAAACAAAGCTAAAAGAATGGATCATTGCTGTAAAGCTAGAGAGGCAATACTCTAAGGAGGAGATTATCGCGATGTACCTCAATAAGTTTGAATTTATCAATGGTGCTCATGGTATTCAAGCGGCAAGTCAGACCTATTTTGACAAGAGTCAAGAAGAACTATCACTATCTGAAGCAGCGACACTTGTCGGAATGCTGAAGAATCCATCCTTATATAATCCTGTCAGATTTCCAGCTAAATCTCTTAATCGACGAAATGTCGTATTGAGCCAACTGGAAAAGTATGAGATGATAGATGCAGCGATTATCGATACGCTGATGTCTGATTCATTAGATATGTCATCCTTTAAGCGATCTAAGCATGATGAAGGTCCAGCACCTCACTTTAGAGCAGAGATTACTAAGTTTATCAATGCAATGCTTGATGATCCTGACAATTATAATCCAGAAGGAGAGCCATATAATATCTATACCGATGGATTGAAAATCTACTCTACCATAGACTTGAGATATCAAAAGCATGCAGAGCAAGCGGTACTTGACCATATGTATTGGAATCAAGAGCGATATTGGAAGGTGTGGAAGGGAATGGATCCTTGGAGTTATGATGCAGAACCAGAAATCAAGGACCTCAGATACAAAGTTCTAGAACGGAGAGTTAAGGAGTCAGAACGATATCTTGCCTTACACGAGAAGTACCTTGGCGATATCAAAGAGAAGATCAGACAAGAATACAATGATGACCTTCCATTACACGAGAATGCGATAAAATCTCTCATCCGTATTGATCGAGAAGCAAGCACATTTAGTGAAAACGAACAATCACTGAAACCTGAATTTGTCGATGACTTCAAGCGACTATTAGGTACGGATCTATATCAGCAGCTTGTCGATAAGTATGCTGCATTACAGGCAGATTATAGAGAAACATTTGATAAAAAGATCAAGATGATGGTCTTTGACTATGAGAATGGTGAAGTAGAGCAAGAGATGTCACCACTCGATAGCGTTAGGTTTCATAACCAGCATCTACAATCGGGAATGCTAGCTGTAGACCCGACATCTGGTCATATCAAAGCGTGGGTTGGTGGAGTAGGATTTAAATATTTCAAGTATGATCACGTCACGAGTAGGAGACAGGTTGGATCTACTATAAAGCCATTCGTCTATGCTACAGCGATTGCCTTGATGGGGGTCTCACCATGTCAAGAGTATGAAGATATCCAGTATACGATTGCACCTGGCGATGTAGAGTTATTCGTCGATGAAGAGTGGTCTCCCGCTAATGCAAATGAGGAATTCACCGGTAATCTATACAATCTTTATCAAGGGCTGTTATACTCTAAGAACTCAATTAGTGTCAGACTGATAAAAGAATTAGGTAATGTTGAAGTAATCAGAGAAGTCCTAAATAATGCAGGAATTAGCAAAGATCTGACATTGCCTAATGGAAGACTTGCAGTACCTAGATTGCCAAGTATCAGTCTCGGAGCGGTTGATCTCTCCTTATTAGAAATGACCGGCGCATACACGATATTTCCTAATAATGGTGTCTATACTCAACCGATTTTTATCAGTCGGATAGAGGATAAGAATGGAAAGGTAATCTATACGGGTATGCCCAATCGTAACATTGCTCTCAATCCTTTACATTCATCAGTAATGGTGGATATGCTCAAGAATAATGTTGGAGCTGGATATAATATGGGTATCAAGTCAGTCGCTGGAGGTAAGACCGGAACGACGAATGACTATGCCGATGGGTGGTTTATGGGTATCACACCCAACCTTGTTGTAGGAACATGGGTAGGCGGTGATGATAAGTGGATTAGATTCTTAACCTTGGAAGATGGCCAAGGGTTCGTGATGGCACGACCAATATTTGTAGAGTTCATGAAGGCCATAGAAGCTGATGAAGAAATCAACTTTGATATAGAAGCAGACTTTCCTGAGCCACCTCCTGGATTTATAGACTTTGTGGACTGTGATAAGTACAAGCAGGTGCGACCAGAAGATGAATTTATCCAATCAGTGGAAGCTCAATCAAGTTTTGACGAGTTCGATGAGGAGTTTGAAGAAGAATTTGATGAATTTGAGGATTTGGAAGACTTCGATTTTGATGAAGATGAGGAAGATTTTGAAGAAGATTTCTAATTTCTTGATTTTTTTCGGTCCGACCGTACAATTTTTCCGAACACGATTTTGATAGTAAATTGACTCATAGGTAGTTATCTATCAGTAGGATTATATAATGATAAAATTTCTAAGGGTATTTTTTCTATGTGTTAAATACCTAATATTAGGGATAATAGCTATACGTAATCCTATGAATTTCAACAATTCCTTTCTACATTAGTGGTACCAAACCCAAAACCGATGTCTGAATCCCAATCAGTAACCGCTCAGGGCCTAACTCTTTTGAGTCGTATAGGCCTTAAAAAATCCAAAGATTATATCCTTATAGTCTTATTGACTCTTATCGGTGTCTTTGGCACCATCTCATGCTTATTATCCGACAATTCTACTGCTCAGAATTATACTGTGCAGACAATGATTATTGGTAATTACTAGTCAGTTTTTGTGACTTAGGCTAGAACTTTTCAATAAATGCACCCTTTTATATAGAGTGCTCCACAGAAAATTGATAACTTTAGTCTAAATGGATACACTAATTAAATTTGTAGAAAAGTCTTCTTTTGGAGTTTGTACCTACCTCGGGCACAAAATTGGGATTGCCTCTAGTAAGGTAAGACTCTACTTTATTTATACTTCATTTGTCGCATTTGGATCACCTATTGTTCTCTATCTAGCCATTGCGTTCTGGATAAATATTAAATCCTACCT
>CALISO010000121.1 GCA_938041445.1 uncultured Saprospiraceae bacterium | reverse complement strand
TAAGGCGATCGCTGATAAGATCCATCAATTAAGAGATAGTGGAACAATTGTGACTCTCGAGAGGCAACTCGAAAAGACACCAGAGGGAATAGTCCAACTACTAGGTGTCAAAGGTATCGGAGCTAAGAAGATTGCCACACTATGGAATGAACTAGATATCCAGTCTCCAGGGGAGCTACTTTATGCTTGCCAGGAGAATCGGCTCGTAGAAGTCAAAGGATTTGGGGAAAAGACTCAGAATAAGTTGAAAGATCAACTCGAGTATTATTTAGCTAATGCAGATAATACTCTTTATGCTATTGCAAATGAAACGGCTACGAATGTCATTGCGGAAATCAGTAAGATTGATGGGGTGGAGTCCATCCAAGTAGTTGGTGATCTTATTAGGCAAAATCCAGTCGTTGAAGAGATAGAAATAGCTGCCGTATCCAAAGATGTACATATTGTCAATAAAGAATTGGCAAGCATTGGTTATGTACTTACTGATGGGAAGTATCATCATGAGGCTTATGGGACATTTACCTTGCACTTGCTTGACGCAAAATCAGATATCGAGCAGCTATGTTACCCTAGAGAAGATTCAGCCGTCTATCAAGTATTTGAGAAAAGTGATCTCGAAAATGTGCCTTTTCATATGCAAGAATTGACAACTGTGGAGTATTTGCAACAGCGACCAGATGCGATAGAAAAGACCATCCAACAGACCGATGTGAAAGGGTGTATACACAATCATACCACTGCAAGTGATGGAAGTCATACACTTGAGCAAATGGTTGATCAAGCAGCAATTAATGGCTATGAATACTTAGTTATCTCTGACCACAGTAAGTCGGCATTTTATGCAAATGGGCTGAGTGAAGAAAGATTGCTAGAGCAGGGACGGCAGATTGATCAGATCAATAGTAGCAGGTCAGATATCAAAGTGTATAAAAGTGTAGAGTCAGATATTCTCAATGATGGTCGCCTTGACTACGAGCCAAATATCTTGAATCAACTAGATCTTGTCATTGCCTCTGTTCATTCCAATCTGACGATGGATATCGATAAGGCAACTCAGCGACTCGTAACAGCTATAGAACATCCTGCAACTAAGATCCTGGGTCATCCATCTGGAAGATTACTCCTTGCTCGGAAGGGTTATCCGATAGACTATGAAAAAATCATTGATGCTTGTGCAGCCAACAATGTCGTCATCGAACTCAATGCGAATCCACACAGACTAGATATGGACTGGATGTACCTCCACCATTGTATTAAGAAGAATGTGATGATCTCCATCAATCCAGATGCACATCATCGAGATACCTATACGAATATGCAGTACGGAGTCCTTGCTGCTCAGAAAGCAGCCTTCCCAAGTGAACTGGTATTGAATACCAAGACGCTTGAAGAATTCGAAGCGTGGGTCAATGCATAATTCGATCTATTTTATCGTTATGAGTAAATCGAAAACACTTCAACATGATGACTGAGCAAACTCTATGGAAATGGTGTACCTGGATACTACTCAGCATATTGATCGTGTCGTGCAACTCTGAAGAAGATGCTGCATCTGAGTTACTATCAGTATACTTATCGGCTAATCAGAATTTTGAGTCGGCTGAGGTAATTGCTTGTGCAGGTGGTCGAGAAGAAGGCTTGGTTGGCACAGCTGACTTTCCAACAGATATCTTCTTCTATCCTGTCAATGGAGCTACGGATTTTAGATATTATGAGTCTATAGATGTTGATAATCCAGATGATTTCACAGCATATCGTCAAGTTGATCTTGACGATGAACCTATCTTTAATGGCTACCTACGGAAGTTTAATAATGTGGCATTTGAAGGTGAAAGGTTTGGTATTGTGACTTATATCACTAATGATAGTTTGCATATAAGCAACCCGATCAGATTAAAGACCAATGTCAAACCAACGGAAGTGAATCCCAGTTTAGTAGATATAGATATTGATGGAGTTAGCCCAACATTTGATTGGCAAGATGGCCTCATCGAGGAGAATGCAATCTACTTTCAAGTAATCTCAGACACTGATGGAAACTTAATCTCAGGCACCTATACGTTTGAGACTAACTTTACTTTCTATGACTTAGAAAATGTGGTATTGAACATTACAGATCCTAGTATTACTCCAATGTTAGATCCAGATACTGAGTATCATTTTACAATGATGGCAGTCAGTCTTGATAATTGGGTCAATTTGTTGATCCAGGAGTCTTTTATGACAGAGTGATCGCCAAGTATGAAGGTATATTCTACTCTAATTTTTGAGAATAGTAAGGGTATGCCCTTATCCTGTAGATGCCCATCCAATAGGGGATTCCACGATATTTTCACTCAAAATGTAACATTCTTGTTAACCAGATGTTAACGATATTGTGAATGACGAAATGTCGCTGTAGTCAGCATACATTTGTGTCAAGATTATTAATTAACAAAATACATTTTACCCACTATGAAAAATCTAAATTTATTCTACGTAATAGTAGCATTTGCTTTAGTTGGAATGGTTGCTTGTAACAATGATGGTAGCTCAGCTAAGGCTGAAGATACTGCTGCTGTACCTACTGCAACGACTTCTACTACAACAACTCCAGCTGCGAAGCCGAATGAGCCAACTGTACCTGCAGGTCCTACGACAACTATCAAGTTCGACAAGAACGAGTTTGACTACGGAACTATCCAAGAAGGTGATGTTGTAGAGCATGTCTACTCATTTACTAACACAGGAACTGAGCCACTTATCATCAGCAATGCTAAAGGTAGCTGTGGATGTACTGTACCGCAATGGCCAAAAGAGCCTATCGCTCCAGGTGCTGACGGAGAAATCAAAGTAAAGTTTGATTCTAAAGGAAAAGGAAAAGTAGGTGGTGGAAACCAGTCTAAGAGAGTAACTATTACTTCTAATACTGATCCAGTAAACACATACTTGACTATCAAAGGTGTGGTAGAGAAGCCAGAAGGAGCTGTACAATAATCAACAGTACTTTTCTGAGTAACTAGAAATAAAATTGAAGCCAGACGCAACTATTGTGTCTGGCTTTTTTTATATCTGCATAACGACAACACCAATGCTACTATGATCGGTAATTACCTTTCGCTTGTTAAGTTTAGCCACACCATATTTGCGCTACCATTTGCGTTGATAGGATACACCATTGGTATCTATCACAATGGAGTAGGTATCGATTGGAAGATATTGGGACTTGTCATTCTCTGTATGGTATTTGCTCGGAGTGCCGCGATGGCATTCAATCGGTATCTAGATAGAGATATTGATGCCCTGAATGATCGAACGATTGTCAGAGAGATTCCAGCAGGTATTATCAAACCTCAACAAGCCCTGTTGTTTGTGATAGGCAACTGTATTGCCTTTATTATCACGACGTTCTTTATCAATAATCTTTGTCTATTCTTAAGTCCTGTAGCCTTACTTGTCATCCTTGGGTATTCTTATACTAAGCGATTTACTTCATTGTGCCATATGGTTCTTGGCTTAGGACTTGCACTTGCCCCGGTGGGTGCATATATGGCAGTTACAGGTGGTGTTCATCTGTCCGTCATAGCCTATGGGGTAGCAGTCTTTACTTGGGTTGCTGGATTTGATATACTATATGCGATGCAAGATGATGACTTTGATCGATCTCATCAGCTCAATTCTATTCCAGCGAATCTTGGAAGGCATAAAGCGATGAAAATCTCGATTGGTCTTCATTTCATTACTGCAGCTGCACTGATTGTTGCGGGTTATAGTTTGCTAGGTGCAAATATCACATCACACATTCTCCACATCATAGCACTCAACATTTTCATCGTGTTATTGATTTATCAACATCGAATCGTCTCTGTAGATGACTTAAGTAAAATAAATCGTGCCTTTTTCTCGACCAATGGTATCGCTAGCCTTATGTTTGGTATGTTAGTGATTGCTGATTTGGCTGTTGGATTTTTTTAAGCCTTAAATTTTGACTTTCCAAGGAAAGCAACGAAAGTTCAACTGCGAAGATAGTCTAAGACTTCAACTTATGATATGCAACTAAGACAAGTAGATGTCATCAAGGTTACACACCTCGACGATTGTGGGTATGATCTTATCAATGCCACATTAACCATTAAGTCAAGTGCCGAAGGCAATTGACAATTATACATTACGCATTAATAAACAACCACCTTATCCATATATCGCTTTCCATCGCTGACTACCTCTACGATGTACATACCCGATTCGAAGTCGCCTAACTCCACCTGTAGACTCCCCGAATACTCGAATTCTTGTTTCAGCATGACTTGGCCATTCATTGACTTGACGTAAAGGACTCCGTCTCGGAGGTCTTCTGGGAAGCCGATGATGACCTCATCTGATGTGGGATTGGGATAGAGTTCTAGATTATGTACGACTTCAACAGGGATGTCAAAGACACTGGTAATGGTTGGATCACAGATGTCGTCTTCATCGAAGCGAAAAACTGGAAAGTTAGGTATCGATGCTGTGCCATTGT
>CALISO010000120.1 GCA_938041445.1 uncultured Saprospiraceae bacterium | reverse complement strand
CGATAAGTAATTCAGCTATTGACTACCACTACCAATTACACAATCCTCAATATCTGCTTCAAAGAGCCCATCAATCGGTATTTCAAATCCTGCTGTCAAACATATTGTATCGCCAGCAAAGTATTGGGTAGGTGTGCCATTAGTCAATGTCGCATCACTCGTGATCAAGCTCGTGGCTTCATAAGTTCCGTTGTGATTGGTACCAGTCAGATGTAATGTGTCTTCACATCTATTGATTGTTGAGATTTGGAATGTGTATGGTGTTTTCCAGAATTCTTCTTCATCACCAGAAGCAGAGGAGAGGTCGTGAGTGATCCTGAGGTAGTATGTGCCTGGTTGATATTGGCCAACATTCAATTCTAGTGTTACAATCTGACTGTTGTTAGTAGTCCACGTTGAGAAGTCTGGGCTATTAGTATTATCATATGCTGTAGGCATAGTACGATAAAGATCTACTCTGCCTGACAACAGATTATGTGTTGTCAAATCTACGGAGATAGCATATGCAGTTTCTTCTAATGAGAACTTATACCAATCACCATCAATGAGATTGTTACCGGACAGTGTATAGTCGCTATCTGTAGGTACAATCTCTGCTCGTTTCTGAACGAGGCCGAAGTATAATTGCGTTGTATCTACTTCAAATGCGAAGTACGGATAGTCACCTTCATCAAGTAATCTAGCGATACCATTCACATCATCATTTTGGCTTGTGTGGAATATACCTGAGTTTACTCTGTCGGATAGTCTATGGTCTGTGCCGTCTGTGGGTTCAGGGATACTCGTATTATCTGCGTAATCGCCAAATCCTCCATCTCCACCAAGGTAGAGCCATTGACGAGGTTCATCCACAATGCCGTCTCCATCTGAGACATAGTATGTATACTTTAGATTGGTCGGCAATGGCATATCAGGATTGTAGGTTGTTCCATCCCATTCGTCATCATATCCTTGATCGATTCCTGAGATATTGACACCAGTAATCACATCATCATCATCACCATCACAGTTGACATCATAGGACCAGTAAGTATTCGCAATATCACTTTCTAACCCACCAAACAAATAGGGGCTAGGAATATTATCAAATAATCCATCGGAATAGTTGTACCTAATGTCTCTGATCGCTTCACTATCCAGATCTTGGATATTGTTGATTCTAGCTGCCTCATCACTTTCATCTTGTACGGTGATGGCACTGAAGAAGTTACTACCTCTGAGTGGACTACCGAGAGTTGCAAACTTTGCCACCTTGTGACCATCATCTGCATCTGGATCGACCCACCAAGTAGGTGTGCCATCCGAGTCTTGTCTTTGGAGATATTCTCTACCTGCCATACCACCCATGGAGTGTCCGACCAAGATGACTTTATCTTTATCTGGATTAGCGTCGAGTACGGCTTCTATTGCTCTTCTGACTGCATAGCCTTGCTTGTACACTGCCGATTCATTGTTGTCACTACAATCATCACATGGCGCTGTGCTAGTGATTGATGGATTCTTAAAAATTGTGCCATCAGCATTCTTACCCACATTGAAGGAGTAGGCATAGACACATCCTGGTGCTAGCACATTATCTTCGTTATCAAATACCCATTGGACGTCGTCATCCGTACCGTTATCAGACCATACATCATCTGCGCCATTGATATCATCATTAAGAAAGTCTTCATCTAGGTAAGTACACTGGAATAAGCAAAGGAACGTACAGCAATCTTCATAGTATACATGGGTGTCTTCAGCATTGGGCATTGCCCAAAAGACATGATCATTTGTGTCAAACGTACCAAAGATGTCAGTCACATCAGATGAGGAGTAGAACGATTCCCAAGATGTATTATCACCGGTCCATCCGTGCATCAATAGGACTGGATAAGGGCAAGTCGATGCTTGTGAATGAAGTGATAAACTCAACACAACACAGACTGACGCTAGAGAAATGCGTCGAAGTAATACTTGAGTAAATGGCATCATAAACGGTTGGATATTCTTGATAGGTAGGGAAGATACGGAATATCTATAGTTCTATGATTAAGTCTACTTCGTATGATTGGGAACATTAACACTTGAGTAGTATAATCAGGAGTAAAAGGAAGAGAGATTGCTCTTATTGATAACTCAATTAGACACTTCGTTTTCGCGATTTGCCTTGACTACTTCTCTGATAGATCTCCCACCGATCATCACATCTTCTAAGACCGAGTGACCAGTTTTGACTATGACAACCGCATAGGTTTCGGTACTATTTATTTGCCGAGAATCTCGAAATGCAAGTTCTGCTTCATAAGCCTTAGATTCTTCCATATAGTATCTGTCGAATGGATACTCGATCGTCAACGTAGGTTGACCACCATTGAAGACATCAACATATCCTACTTTGGCTTCAAGGTAGTCATTCTTGTTACTTGGCGGAGATTTGGAGATAGATTGGATATTGGCATATCCTTTTGCGCCAGTTTTGAGTGATAGATATATGCGTTCACCAGTTTGCCATGCCGTACTATCTGTAACCTTGAATTTGTCTTCACTAAATCTCAGAACAATATATTTACCTCTGAATGGATCCGTAGGATCTATAGGTTCAGTTTGGAATTTATACAGCCTTCCAGTCTCTATGATTTCTTCCTTATCCCATATCATCTTTGCAGGTACGTAGAGTTGTGCGATGACTACAACAATGAATAAGCCTAATAGCAGTGTTTTCTTATTCATGTGTTTTTCGTTTTTTGAGCATAAGATAATTTGCTGTAAAGAACCCAATACCGACTAATACAAATAGAATTCCTCTAAGGACAAAGCTAATGTCCGAATCAAAAAATCGACAAACAACTAAGGCTGTGATGATAAGTAAGCCATAATTCAGAATTCCTAAGTGATCTTGATCTGCACCTACTCCGACGGTCAAAATACCGATGGAGAACACACATAGGTTGATGAGAACCATTGCAAACGGTGAGTATATTCCAATGATAAATGTCAAGATGAAAAGAATGAAGACAAGTGCTATTGGCTTGAAGAGAATGAGTTGATTGTTTTTGAAATGCCACCCTAAGCCTCCAGCCGCAATTAAAGAAAGAATAGTTGCTATCCAAAACTCTCTCGAAGCTATGAGTTCAGAGAAATTTATATCGTATGAGCCTAAGTCCTCCCAGAAGAAATTAAAACTCAAGTAGAGTAGTAGTCCGATTGTCCCTAAAGAGCCAGTAATTTTATACCCATTATTTCTAAGTTTTTGCTGATCGAAGTGTTGGATATTTCCAACATGGTAAAAGATGCCAAATAGACTCATGTAGGCAATCCACATCAATGGCGTATGATCATCTGCAAGTGTTCCTAGCATGGTGACAACAGATAGTGGTATTGCCCAATTATGAAAAGTGGTAAAATTACTCTTCGGGGTATTTTTCACTAAGAGATAGTAATGAGGTAGTATCAATAGTAGTATAATCCAATAGAGATAAGTATCCTCAGTTGTACGGGACCAATAGCCAGTCTCACATCCATAGAATGTTATCCCAATCAAGCAGAGTAGGGATACAACGGAAGATTTTATCACATAGATCAATGGTAGACTGAGGATGATCCAAGTCAGAATAAATGCACCAAGATCTCCTGGAATATTATAAATCTGACTGATCAAAGCGATACATGCTCCTACGGCAAAAAATAGAAATGCAGCACTTGCTTCTCTCCAGGCAATACTCTCATGTTTTTTTAAGAGTGTAAATGCACAGAAGAGTTGTCCAACAATCATCGGTAGAAAAGCAAGAGTTGCTTTAACTCCTCTGGAGAGTTCATCCCAATTATGAGCAACGATCAAGATGATACCTAAGCCAACTAATATGGCACCAAGTATACCAAAAACAATAAACAGCCGACTAGTCGTAGAACTTCGGTTTTGTTTGTAATACTCTTGAATATTGACAGCTGTCTCGGTATTGATTACTCCAGCTTTGAGAAGTTCAGCAATGTCATTGTGTAAGGCCATAGTATAAGACTAGATGTGGTACAACAATACGTAAGATAAGCAAAAGAACAATAGTAGATATTAACTATACAACCATGACCTAAACGCTGGTGTTTTGCGCAAGTATTGTATTGGTGCTTAAGCAAATAAGGATTAAAAGTGTTGAGAATTTCATAAGTTTTGATTTTTACCCAAGGTAAGCCAGAGGAGTTGGTTTGAAAATCAAAAATGGCTTGACAGGGTTAAATCGTCTACGAATGAGGGTAAATAATCGATAATGCATAATTATCGATTTTCTATATACTGAATTCCTGTTGTTCTAACCAATTGAAGTAGAGATGCACATATTTACTCTTCTTCATTATTCCCATTTAATGGAAATACAAACTTAGGTTTTGTCTTAGGTTTCAAGGAGTCCTTGTATGCTTGGGTGGCACTTACACTACTGAGTTTCAAATCGTCAAAGTGAAACAACCCATAGTAGACAACAAGATTAATGATACTTGATGCCATCGTTGGATATAAGTAGTCTGGATTTCTGATTACGATAGTTACAAATATTGCAGAAGCTGATAATACTAATAATGGAATGTATGCATCCTTACTATATAGAAACCAAATAATCAAGCTGAGTGAAATCATTGAAATAAAACATAGCATTAAGGCACCATCTCTGCTTGGGCCATCTATTCTCAAGCCAGCTCTATTTAGTTGATAGAGCATACTAATGATGCTGAATATGATGACTACAACTTTTAATCCGCCATTTTTATCATATTCAATAAATCGACTTTTCAAATTGCTAAAGTACTCTTGAGTAACGACCTCATTTTTTGTTTTATCAAATTTGAGAACACAGCTTAGCCATGCGAAGAAATTTGCAATTGGAATGTTGAGGAGGAAGAACTGCCAATTTGGGTAGGTATTCTTTTCAACATAATGGGCTAGGAGGACGTTTCGATAGATCGATGCAATAACTATGGTGCCTAGTACTCCGAGCAGAATTCTGATGATCATTACAATATCGAATGGCATTCTGAAAATTGCTGCTACATAGGATAGGAGCCCAAAGGCAATCACCCACAAGATGAGCCTGAAACCCCAATAAAATACGCTAAACGAAAGTCGACTGTTGATTGATCCTTCTGGTACTGTATTTAGGTTTTTGAAGAATGGTTGATCAGACTTAATGTATTGATAGACCCACCAAAATACCGTGAGTCTGATAACAATGAAAAATTCTGAACTGAATATCCTCAAAACACTAATTGTTCTATACCTAGATTCTCCCAATGGAATTCGAAAATCCAATCCGTTTCTGAATCCAAATATTCTCATAATGCTGTTAAAAAATTGATCTAAGCCACCTGTGTTAAGAGTGCTAGCTAGTCCCGTCATCAGTGCCCAATATAAAAGAAGCTTTAAGGCCTTGGCACTTTTAAAGTGTATGAGCCCAAAACTGAGTACGGGAAGTGTATAGATGATTGGGAGTAGAAAATGTTTGAGGTCTTGCTTAGGCGGACCACTCGTATATGTTCTAGGAGCAATGGCCTCTATCCCATATGTGAGCAGCACAGTCACCACAATAGCTACAATTGCCGCTTTGTAGTCTTTAACGAGGTAACCTATAAGTAACCACAATCCAGTAGTCCACAGATGCATCTTCACATCATTAAGAATATGGCGTAACGTGGAGTTTTCTTCTGGATGACTAATACTGATACCTGACATTCCAAAAGCGGAAAGTATAAAGCTAAAGACACACATTATGAGGACAAACAAACCGGCCCACTTTAAGGCGGTGACATATCTAGGAGTGATTTTCATATTCAGTGTTGATTAATGATGAAGCCATTCATATCACTAATGGTCACATTAATGATTGAAAGGAAAAACAGTATCGTATCTATAGTGAAGGGTGTGATACACCTAATAGCTTAAGTGTATGTGTAAGTTATGGATTGATATCCACTTAAACAAATAAATAGCTGAAATGCTAAGCGTTCGTGGTAGTTAGATTATTGAGTTCTGCGTATTCAGTCCACGAACCATCATAGAGGAGCATACTGTTGTCAAATGCAATATGACTCGCGAGAAGCACAATGCAAGCAGTCAACCCAGATCCACAACTGAATACAAGTTTTTCGTCATTCTTTACTTGAGAGCTAAAGATACGTTCGAGTTTTTCCTGAGATTTAAACTTGCCGTTGTCCAACAAAGTAGTGTATGGAATATTTGCAGAATATGGTATACTTCCACTCTGTAAGTGTGCTCTTGGTTCAGGGTCAATGCCATTGAATCTACCCTCAGATCTTGCATCAATAATCTTGAAATTGCATGAAGTGATGTTATCCATGACATCTTTATATAGGACTATATTTTCAGCTTGAAGGACTGATTTGAAATCACCTGGTTGGTAATCACTATTCAGGTCAGTTTTTTTGACGGTTTCCATTCCTGAATTTATCCAATCGGGTAATCCACCATCTAGAACTTTGACATTATGATGTCCCATCGTCTTAAATAGCCACCAAACTCTCGGACTTGTATAGATTCCTAGATTGTCATAGACGACTATTTCAGAATTAGAATTGATACCCAATGCCCTGCATTCATTTTCAAATTGGGATGCACTAGGTATTGTGTTAGGGAACTGACTGTCTTGATTAGTAAACTTGTTCTTTAGGTCAAAGATTTTTGACTTGGGTATGTGAAGACCGGTTACTTGTGAGCTCTTACCACTCACAGTCTTGACGGGACTTGCATCCAAAATGACAAGGTGTTCTTTGTCTAGATTGTTGGCGAGCCATTGTGTTGTGACTACTTGGTTGTTCATCTACTTACAGTTGAGAGATAGTAATACCTCTGACCTTATCATCATCATCGTACTCAATGATCATCCCAATATTGTATATAGAAGACCACATATCCTCTATATCTGCTTCACCATATGCAGCTACAACATCAGCTTTTGGACTACCCATTTGTATACCTTCTTCTGTCATTCCCTCAAA
The DNA here is from genome assembly GCA_938041445.1 of uncultured Saprospiraceae bacterium. Classification (GTDB taxonomy): domain Bacteria; phylum Bacteroidota; class Bacteroidia; order Chitinophagales; family Saprospiraceae; genus JAHDHH01. The sequence continues at coordinate 704 of CALISO010000120.1, read as the reverse complement.
CTCAGGATATAGAAAAAAAATCTCAATTGGCAATGTATTGATATCCAGATCTCCGGAAGATTGCAGTCCAAAGGCGATGTCTATGCCATCGGAAAGATTAAGATAGTTATAGGTTGCATTACCTGATGTACCGACATTGATGATTGGTTGGAATCCATTACCTAGCACTGCTTCTACTTCACTTCCGAGACTACCTATACTTAAAGTATTCAATCCTTGCCCTGGGAAGATTGTAATCTCAGTTACCTCTGGCATTTCGTTATTGTCCATATTATTAGAATCACCCTCTTCATCATTACACGATGACACAGCGATAGATATACACAGCAATATTGGAAGAAATGTCATTAGTTTTTTCATAGGTGTGTTTTAGTCAAAGATAATTAGATTTGGCTAGACAGAAGTTGTCGTGCAAATGGATTTGCCATCCAAAGAATACTTTATATACGGTAACTTTTCGCATTGTTATATCAACTTGAGTACTATTTGTATATAAATATGAATTTTAATGACAAGGAAATGTGATATGTTTTAAAATAAGTTGTCGCAACAAGAGGCCATATTTATTGGCATGGTATCTATTTTAAAAATTATTACCATTCTCATTCCAACCATTTACCTTATTTGAGACACTGTATTGTTATAACGCCGTAGAAGTATATCCTATGTATGGTACTAGGATGTGTGTAAGTCTCGAAGCTAAC
>CALISO010000119.1 GCA_938041445.1 uncultured Saprospiraceae bacterium | reverse complement strand
ATGATGGACTGTAAAAAAGCCCTTACCGAAGCTAATGGAGACTTTGACAAAGCTATCGAAGTACTAAGAAAGAAAGGACAAAAGCTTTCTGCTAAAAGAGCAGATAGAGAGGCGAATGAAGGAGTAGTCATTGCACAGATTAATGGTGACAAGACTAGAGGAGTAGTTGTGAAGCTTAGTTGTGAGACTGACTTCGTAGCTAAGAATGATGACTTCGTCAATATGACTAAGAAGATTGCTGAGATGGCAATCAATGAATTTCCAGAAACTAAAGATGCACTTCTTGATCTTCCATTTGAAGGTATCTCGCTTAGAGATAAGATCACTGAGCAGATTGGTGTCATTGGTGAGAAAGTTGAGCTAGCTGATTACGAAAGAATAGAAGCTCCTATGGTTGTTAAGTACATCCATATGGGTAATAAAGCTGGAGTACTTGTAGCACTTAACAAAGCATCAGACGAATTTGAGAATCCAGGAAAGGATGTCGCAATGCAAGTAGCTGCGATGAAGCCTATCGCCCTTAATAAAGAATCTATTCCTCAAGATATCATCGACAAGGAACTAGAGATCGGAAAAGAGATTGCGTTGAAAGAAGGTAAGCCAGAAGCAATGTTAGAAAAAATTGCAACAGGTAAACTCAATAAGTATTTCAAAGAGAACACATTGCTTGCACAAGCATTTGTTAAGAATAATAAGCAAAGCGTAGAAGCCTACTTAAAGTCAGTCGATGGAGATTTGACGGTCACAGACTTCAAGCACGTGAAGCTTGGATAATACGAAACGACAAATTGGAAAGCGACTCATTAATGAGTCGCTTTTTTTATGTCATATTAGAAGCTGGTGATTAAGAAAATAACTTAGTTTTACGCGATTATACTCGACAACTTCCATAACCCAATACACATCTTTAATATGTACAAAAGGATACTACTGAAGCTAAGCGGAGAATCACTCGTCGGAGATAAAGGATTCGGTATCGACCCTGAGATGATTATGCACTATGCTCAGGAGATTAAAGAACTCGTAGCTCACGACATCGAGATTGCTATTGTCATAGGAGGAGGTAATATCTTCAGAGGTCTACAGGCTGGTCCCAATGGTATTGCCAGAGTACAAGGAGACTATATGGGGATGTTGGCCACGTGTATCAACGGGATGGCTCTCCAGAGTGTCTTGGAATCGGTAGGAGTCTACACAAGGCTGATCTCAGCAATAGAGATGAGAGAGATTGCAGAACCATACATCCGAAGAAAAGCCATACGCCACTTGGAGAAAGGTAGAGTCGTGATCTTTACTGCTGGTACAGGTAGTCCATACTTTACCACAGATTCGGCTGCCGCTCTACGGGCAAATGAGATCAAAGCTGATGTACTACTCAAGGGAACAAGAGTGGATGGCATCTATGATAAAGATCCTGAAAAGCATGACGATGCAGAAAAATTTGATGCTATCACATTTATGGAAGTCATCGAGAAGAACCTTAAAGTGATGGATATGACAGCCTTCACCCTTTGTAATGAAAACGATATGCCAGTAGTTGTGATGGACATCCATGAAAAAGGAAACATTCTTAAGCTTATCAATGGAGAGAATATCGGAACTACGGTGACACGTTAGTTTGATCTATCAACTACCGCTTCTTGACAAGTTTAGAACCCACACCTAATCCACCAAGGTGTTAATAACTCGGGTATATATTCTTAGTTGAATATAATACCTTAGCACTCTACCAAAATCCAAAAACTGCCATGGCTGACATCATTCAGCTACTACCAGAATCTATCGCAAATCAGATCGCCGCTGGAGAAGTAATCCAGCGACCAGCCTCTGTCGTGAAAGAACTACTAGAAAATAGTATCGATGCTGGTAGCACCTTTATCCAACTCATACTCAAGGATGCGGGCAAGACACTCATTCAAGTGATTGATGATGGTATAGGGATGTCAGAGACTGATGCCAGGATGAGTCTAGAGAGACATGCAACATCTAAAATTACAAGAGCCGAAGATTTATTTGCCATCAGGACGATGGGGTTTCGTGGAGAGGCAATGGCGAGTATTGCTTCGATTGCACAAATGCAATTGACGACAAGACAACACAATAGTGATATTGGTATTAAATTGGATGTCGCTGGGTCTAAGGTGAAGTCGCAAGAATATTGTCAAGCACCTGTCGGGACAAGTATTTTAGTCAAAAACCTCTTCTTTAATATTCCTGCTCGCCGCAAGTTCCTCAAGTCAGAACCTGTCGAATTGAAGCACGTATTGGAAGAGTTTAAGCGAGTATCACTCGCTAATCCTGACATCAAATTTAGCCTCAAGCACAATGGTAATGAAGTCTACCACTTGATAGAGAGAAATTTGCGTAAGCGGATTGTCAACATATTCGGTAAGCAAGTCAATGAACAACTTGTTCCAATAGAAGAACATACCGATGTCTTGAAGATCAATGGATTTATCGGAAAACCAAGTCTTGCTAAGAAGAGTAGATCGGGTCAATTTTTGTTTGTCAACAATCGATTCATTAAAAGTTCATATCTCAATCATGCAATAAGACTAGCATTTAGTTCTTTGATATCAGAGGATCACTCTCCATTCTTTGTATTGTTCCTAGAGATTGATCCAAGCAGGATAGATATCAATGTGCATCCAACTAAGACCGAGATAAAATTCGAAGATGAAAGGCTTATCTATCAATATCTTAAAGTCTCAATCCAGCATGGATTAGGTAAATACAATGTGACTCCCAGTATTGACTTTGATGCAGAGAACACATTTAATAGTCTCCTAGGTGGGAGGCCTAGTACAGTTGTAGGAAGTAGTCAGAGAGATGGGTCTCAAGCACCTATCTTCCCTAAAAGAGAGAGCATTCCCTCAAGTGAAAAGCAATCTTGGGATAACCTTTATCAACAACTTGGGAAAGATGCAGCACAAATAGGTAAAGGCAATGATCAATTAATCAGAATGCCGAGCAATGTTGACCATTCGGAAGTCTTATTTGAAAGAACTGACCAATTACAACAGGGACTAGTAGAGAAAAAAGCTTACCAGATTCACAATACTTATGTGATCAATCAAATTAAATCAGGCTATTTGATAATCCACCAACAGTATGCACATGAGAGGATTCTTTATGAGCAACTGCTTGCGACAATCGAGAAGTCCGAAGCGATGTCACAGAAGCTACTTTTTCCAATTAACCTCAATCTGAGTCCAGACGATGCCATCCTCTTGAAACGATTGTTACCACCTATCAAAAAACTAGGATTTAGTATCGAAGACTTTGGTTCGAATAGCTTTATAGTCAATGGAGTACCTACTATACTTCAGGAGACAAATGTGCATGGATTGCTCATAGAGTTGATTAGTATGGCATCTGCCGAACTAGATTTTAATTCTGGGATAGTTGAATCACTTGCTTCTACTATTGCTAAGAACTCTTGTATCAAGAAGAACAAACCTTTGACAAGTGAGGAGATGACAAGGTTGATAGATGACTTGTTTTCTTGTGATGTGCCTTTCGCTACACCATCAGGTAAAAAGTGTTTTGTGGAGATGGGACTGGATAGTCTTGAGAAGATGTTTTAGTGGACTAAATACATTATTCTTTATCTTTTTTGATTTCGGTCTTTTCGTTTGTAAGAAAGTTGCCTTTATTATTCATAATAGAGACTACTCTTTGCGGGAATGGAATTTCAATTCCATCTTCTTTGAATGCCGTATCTACATCAAATCTCAAGTCGGACTTAATATCTTCTATCACAAGAAAGTTTCTAGAGAAGAAGTATAGGGTGAAATCTAAACTACTATCTCCAAAATTGTTGAACCTCACAAAGGGAGCAGGGAACTCAAGAATATAAGGATTCTCCTTAGCGATTTTGAGGAGGATCTTTTTGACAAGCTTGGTATCTGAACCATATGCGACGGATATGTCTATTGTGAATCGGCACTTATCTACATCATAAGACCAATTGATGACCTCTTGGTTCACTATCTGACTATTGGGCACAATGATAGTCTGCAATGCTCTTGACTCTATGATTGATGACCGTAGACCTATCTTCTTCACAGTACCAATTCTTCCGTGTGATTCAAGAAAGTCTCCAACCTTGACAGACCTCTCAAACAGCAGTACAACACCAGAAATAAAATCATTAAACGTCTGCTGTAGCCCAAGCCCAACACCTACTAAGAGTGCAGCGGCACCACCTAAGAGAAGTGTCACATCGATACCTAGAGCATCCATTCCAATAAAAAGTGCAAATGTCCAGATGATGTATTTGATCAGCTGATTGATGGCAAATGAAGCACCTTGGTCGATGCCATTCCTGACATAGACATTCTTGAGGATTACACTTGAGAAGAGCCAGATAATGAGTCGTGTAGCCAGGATGACGAGTAGAAGCAATAAGATGTTACCAACTTTAAAGTCAAATGTTACACCGTCAGAAAGTTGTCGAGAAAAGATTGTCTTATTCAGGTCGAAGATATGAATGAGGACATTGAGAGCAAGGACAATTAGTGCCATTCGACCTATTGAGGAGATCTTTTTCTCGTCTGTACTTTTATCATAGTTTGAGACATTATTGAGGGTACCAGTCTCATCATTGGCAAACGCATCATGGATGAAGATATTAGACGAAAACCAATTGGATATCCAAGCGAGATAAATCACGATTGCGGTACCGACAAGGTAGCTCACTTTGAAGGTGAAGTTTGACTTAGGTGTCAGATCGATGTCAAAACCAGAACAAATCAGCGTCAAGAGTACAACACATAGCAGTGCTGTGATTTTGATCAATCTTCTTAACTCAATCTTCTCGACATCCTTGATATAATCTCGACCTTTGAGAGTAGCGGGAATGAATGACTTGATAATCAGTCTATACCCAATAAATAACAGAATAAGGCAAAATATCCAAAGGAGTACATTACCTATTGTCAATTGGTAATTACCAAGTGAATAGAGAATGGTATCGAGGAAATCGTAATTCATTAAATTTGGGTTTCACAAGTAAAGATAACGCTTCTTATGACTACTCAAGAAATCAATAGTTGGTTAGAAAAATTCCTTGGGGATTCTGAATTTGAGAATGGGTTAAAAGTGGTGTTGAGCAATCCAGTCAAGAAGGGAGCAGTTACCAAGATCTTAATTACCCGCAATCCTGGGCAAGGCGGTACCACATTTACAAAGAATGAATTTGTCAAAGACCAATGCTTCACAGCAATATTGACGAGGGACGAATTATATTCCACGGTATTAGAAATATGGAGTCAGTACAAGCAGGTAAATATTATGATGCCTGAAGTGACGATACAATTGCTTTATAATGGCAAAAACAAAGGTAAAATTCTTCAAGACGATGCGTCGAATACCAAGCTGTTTACTAAAACAGAGAAATCTTATCTCATTCCTAAAGAGACTCCTTTCTTACAACACCTAGGGGTTACCACTAGCCAAGGTCAAGTAAAGGCAACAATGCAAGGTAAGTTTCGTCAAATTAACAAGTTTGTAGAAATCATCCAAAGTACAGTCAAGCAATCAGATCTCAATGGACTTAACATCTACGACTTTGGTTGTGGCAAGGGGTATTTGACAATGGGGCTTCATCACTTATTCACTCAAAAGCTTAATGAAAAAGTGATAACAACAGGAATTGATCTCAAAGCGAAGGTCATTGAGGATAATGAAGCTACTGCTCAAGCTTGTGGATATTCAGATATACAGTTTCGATATGGAGACATTACTAATGTCGAAGTACCGCACGGGTCGATGATGATCGCATTACATGCTTGCGATATAGCGACAGATATCGCCATTCACAAAGGGATCATTAGTCAAGCAAAATATATCATTGTTTCTCCGTGCTGTCACAAACAAGTTCGCCGAAGTATGGTCCACCAACCATTGACAAAGCCGATCACTAATCATGGCATCCTCCTTGAACGACAAGCAGAGATATTGACAGATACGATCCGATGTTTATTGCTAGAGCAATATGGCTATCGCACTGATATCTTTGAATTTGTCAGCACAGAACACACAAGTAAAAACCTCATCATCAGAGCTGTATACACTGGAAACAATAAAGACAACAAGGAGCAAATCAACAATCTGATGGAGACATTTGGTCTTCGTGGACTTCAATACTTAGATCAATTGCTATCAGCATAAAAATCTAATTACTAATCTCTACTTCTGTTATGCCGAGGCATAATCGGTTATATAGTTACAGAATAAGATTAATTTATCCTTGAATGTAGAGTAGATTTTTCTCTTTAAAGAACTCTTCCTTAAAGTACTTTGTAGCGGGATGTTCTTCATAATATTCCCACTTTGGAAGCACACTGAGTTCTTCTTTAAGATTACCACCTTTCAGTGCAATCAACCCATTTGGTACTGAATGGACTTGTTTTTGTTCGATAAGTTTACGTGACCAGAATATCAGTTTTTCAGCCTTAGCGACAGCTCGAGTTACTACGAAGTCGTAGCGGCTTTTCAGCTCTTCGGCTCTTCCATGCATTGCCTTGACATTGGATAATTTGAGGGCATCTTTGACGGCATTGACTACGATAATTTTCTTAGATCTAGCATCGATCAGGTCAAATGTCACATTGGGATAAAATATTGCCAGAGGAATACCGGGAAACCCACCACCACATCCAAGATCAAGAATTTTAGCACCATCCTTGAAGGTGACAAACTTTGGAATCATCAGACTATGTAGTATGTGTCTGATTACGAGATTTTCTATATCCTTTCGAGAGATGACATTAATCTGAGCATTCCACTCTTCATACAGGGGAATAAGTGCTCCGAACTGCTCCATTTGCACGGAAGTAAGGTCAGGAAAATATTGCTTGATCAAATCTATCTTTGCTACCATTGTTTTGATTTGGGAAGTAAGAAGGTGAATCCAAACACAATGTAGTATAAACTCAGCATTACATCTAACAATGGCATCCAATACCAAAGATCAAACTGTTTTAGCCGCTTAAATACTTGGATTGAAGATGCTAACATCAAAGACAACCGTACAAACCAGATTACAAGCACCAATTTTCCAACTCCTAATACAATACCCGAAACAGATAAAGCAAGTACTCCAATTTGACTTAGTGAGTATAGACTCAGTTTTATCTGAGTATTGAGTGGATAATGAGTGCTGATTGCATAATGTCTTCGTTTCTGGGTAATGTATGATGTCCACGAGGTAGCTGCTTCGGTATATACAAATGTGTCTGGATTTAAGCACACATCTGCTTGCGCCACATATTGGACGAGCATATCGTCATCACCACCAGGTAAGCTGGGATGTAGGTCTTCGAGTGTGAGGCCTGATACCACTGAGGTTGCCAATGCCATATTCCGACCGACACCCATATATGGACTTCCCAATAATGCCCATCCAAGATATTGGATAGCAGTTATGACATTCTCATATCTTGCCCACTTGTTTACTGTTGTTTTGTGCCTGATGAACGGACTATATCCTAGATTAATACGATCGTGTTTAGTCGATTTGACCATTTGATTTAGCCATTGAACAGAAGGCGTACAATCAACATCGGTGAGCAAGACCACACCACTCTCACATGCCAATAATCCAGAAAGAATTGCTGCCTTTTTTCCTGGAATATCTATATCTGGTTTGATGATTTTTATAGGATACCTACAGACTAACGTTTGGTGATTTGACCCCAGTGGAATGTCAGAATAGTCGTCAACAATCAAGACAGATATCTCATAATTATTGTCGGCTAGCTGGTCAATTCGATTTAGGAGATTTGTGATTTGATTGTAGGCATTTTTGACACAAATTAGAAGAGTGATTTTCTGATAGATTGTTTGCTCTGGAGGTTGACTATTTTCCTTGCTTATACGCTGAGATAGGAGCATCCAGTAGGATACGTTAATCAGTGAAAAGAGAACTAAAAACGAAATGAGCATGGTTATCACTATGTCTTGCAGGTTACACTTCTGCGGTTGTACTTAAAATGCGAAGTTAAACATCTAAATATCGTAGGGGCTAGTAAAGTTATAGGGGTCATTTAAGTGTTCTCCTATGACTTACCAATCGCCTAGTTAGCTCGTGTTGGGCATAATTAAGAGAAGAACCTAATGGCTTTTCCCTTAAAAGGCTAAAGATGACAATTTAATACATTATTAATAAGTTTAATATGTTATCTTTATCTAACTTTTTTTGGTAATTCTTATTTAGAATCAAGCAAATATTCAATCCATGAAGAATTCATTCTTTAATTTTTTAGCAGTTTTATATATAATTCTTGCAAGTTTTAGCCAAACACTCTTTGGTCAGATGACTATTGATGGCATAGATTACTATGGCAACGAATGGATTGACTATAGCAAAGAATATGCAAGAATTGATGTAGAGCAAGATGCATATTATCGAATATCTTACAATGATCTAGTTAATTCAGGATTCCCAATTGCTGGTAAGCAAGGTTCAGAGCTAGAATTATACCATATGGGCCAACCAGTACCTATCAGAGTGAGTACTGATGGACAATTTGGGACAAGTGACTATATCGAATTTTACGGAGAACGAAATGATGGGTGGATTGATCAGTTTTTATTTGATGAACCATTATACCAATTGAACCCTGACTATAGTATGTACACCGATAACTCAAGATATTTCTTGACTTACGGAGAGAATACAGTAAATCGGTATGCTGATGCAACAAGTAGTCTGACAAACCTGCCTGACAAAGAAGCATTCTATATGCATAATGAGAAGTTGGTCTTTTCTGAAAAGCATTCTGCAACACCTGCAGAGACTAACAGGGATCTTTACTTTTCTAGTTACAGACCTTCTGAAGGATTTGGCTCACCTGAGCAAAAAGAATTTAACTATACGTTGAGCGGAAGTGCTAAATACTTGGGTGAAGCACCAAAGCCATCATTTTCAATTAGACAAGGATTTTACTTCTTTCAACATCAAACAATCATATCGGTCAATGGAACACCTAGGTTGACAAGGACGTCTCCACAGTTGACAGTAGATGAGTACGGGTTTGATCTAGAAATGTCTGATATCGTTAATAATATTGAGATTGATATTGTCGGTACAGGGATCAATGAACAAGTCAAAACTTCTATCCTAGCTAATATTGGTATCACCTACCCAAGGCAATTTGTTGCGACTAATGCAGACCAATTTGTGTTCGATATGCCAGGATCAAACAGCATCAGGTACTTTGAAGTAGAAAACTTCAACTACACTGAGAATACTGTAGTCCTTGACCGGGTCAATGATATATATGTTCAAGTAGAGCCATTTGGAACAGGAGTAAGATTCAAATTGCCACCGATGGCTAGCCCCACGGAGCTTGTCATTACTAATGGTACTTCTTCTGTAAATGCGATTTCATCTAAAGGATTTGAAAATTACGCATCGCTAGATGGTAATCTATTGATGCTCACTACAGAGACGCTAAACAATGGAGCAAATTCTCCAGCTCAACAATACAAGACATACAGAGAATCAGTAGCTGGTGGTAGTCATAGTGTGATGCTTATCAACTCAGAAGATATTGTTGATCAGTATGCCTATGGTGTGAAGGGTCACGCTATTGGGATGAATAACTTCGCTAGATCAGATGTCAAGGCTAATGAAAATCTTGAGTATATCTATCTGTATGGAAAGGGATTAGATTATAAAAGCTACAGAGATAATCCAGCGTATCATTTACCTACATGGGGATACCCTGGGTCAGATAATTTGCTGATGGCAGAGAAAGGCCTTGATTCACCGATAGCAACTATTGGTAGAGTTTCTGTAAGATCAGTTGAGTCAGCATTTGCATATCTTGATAAAGTTGTAGACTATGAAGACTTGAGTGAGTATGAGCAGACAGTTGAAGATCGCGGTTGGATGAAAAAAATCATTCACTTAAGTGGGGGAAGTACAGATCAAGAAATCAATGCGATCTTTGCTCTACTCAATCAATTTAAAGATATCATAGAGAATTCTAAATTTGGAGCAACTGTTAATACGTACCGTAAAACAACCCAAGATAACGTCCAGACAACCTTATCAGAAACGATAAAGGCGGATATGGACGAAGGTGCATTTATGATTACCTTTTTTGGACACTCTAGTTCAGGACAATTTGACTTCAGTATAGAAGAGCCATCAGCTTACAATAATAAAGGTAGACTACCAATCATTACATCTTTGGGATGCAACTCAGGAGATATGTTTTCCCATAGTTTCGGATTGAGTGAAAAATTTGTCACACAACCTGAAGTAGGATCAATCGCATTCTTAGCATCATCAGGTAAGGCTGAGCTAAATGCTCAAGGCTTGTTAGGCAATAGATTGTATACAAATGCTGGTGAAGAATTTTATGAGAAATCAATTGGTGAAAACCTACATAATGTTATGGAGGGAATTGATGACTTTGATCAGAACATCAACTTTGTGACGTTGACTCAGCAGTATAATCTCCATGGTGATCCAGCATTGAATATTATGTCGTTTGATGGTCCAGATTATACGCCGACAATTGAAAATGTGTCGACTTTCCCAGAGCAACTAAGTTCTAATATTGATAGCTTCGATTTAAACTTTGAAATATATAATCTAGGTAGGTGGGCAGAACAAGAGCTCAATTATATGATCATTCATGACTACGAGGAGCAAGTTGATACATTTTATGGATCGACTATTACACCGAAGTTTTCTAAAATGATCACCAAGAGAATTCCAGTAAATGGATCAAAAATCATTGGGAGAAATGAAATCAATATTGTTGTTGATCAAAACTCACTGATTGAAGAGTTGCCGAATCCAAGTGCTGAAAACAATAATGGACTTGCTCAGATATATGGTGAGGGGTATGTGACATTCGCCTACGATGGCTCTGCTAAGCCAATCTACCCGACAGAATATGCGATGCTTATAGACCCTAATATCACTTTGAAAGCCAGTGCAGATAATGCCTTTGTAGATTTTGCAAATTATACGATTCAGATAGATTCAACTGAGTTGTTCAACAGTCCATTATTAGAAGAGACTACAGTATTCTCATCTGGAGGACTTGTCCAATGGACCCCATCTATAGACTATCAGTCAAATACAGTTTACTACTGGAGAATTAAAAATGACAACATCGCTGCAACTGACGACTGGCGAGGGTCATCATTCAATTACTACCCAGAGAAAGCTCTCGGATGGAACCAAAGTCATTACTATCAATTGCTTGATTTAGATTACAATAAGATAGAGTTAGGTACTGACAGAAATATGGATTTTGTGAGAGTGCCTGTAGAGCATAAAGTCGTTAACCAATCACGAATTTTCGACAATCAAGTACCTACCTATACGATAAACAGTTCATTTGCTGATTCTAACTATGGAGAAGATGCTTTTGCATATTGGGATGTGAGTAGTGGTGTATATATTACTGTAATTGATCCTGAGACTTCTGCGCCTTGGATTTATAAGTCTGATGGTAGCGGCATAGAGTTGGACGGTGAGATTATTGCGGATACTCCATGTGGGGCATATACACCACCTCATCTGAGGGATCGAGTTGTGTTTCCATTTAGCAGTAACAATGTCAATCAAAGATCTTGCATTATGGACTTTATCGAGAATACAATACCTGATGGCCACTATGTGATATTTTATACGATTCAGTCAAATATCCATAGCTATAGACCAGCTGAGTGGGAGTCAGATCTTACAAGTCAAGGAAGATCTTTATTCTCAATACTAGAAGCTCAAGGGGCAACAGAGGTCAGAAGTCTTGCAACTAATGAAGTGCCATATGCAATTGCATACCAGAAAGGAGTAGGTGTATTATCGGAAGTGATAGCGACGACATCAGATGATATCATCTCATTGTTTGCCAATATCGATGGAATATCTGAGGAGGCAACTATTACGAGTACAATAGTAGGACCTGCATCAGAATGGCAGACACTTGAATGGGAGCCCGTAGTATCAGAACAAAGTGATCACTCAAGTGTGAGTATTTATGGTCTAGATAATAATGATGAGAGAACATTACTAGTAGATTCTATTGAAAACTATACAGCAGACTTATCTAATATCAACCCTGCCACATATCCTAGAGTCGAATTGATTTACAACGTGCAAGATACAATTGATCGAACTGCAGCAGGATTAGACTATTGGAGAGTATACTTCAAACCATTGCCAGAAGCAGCTATCAATACTGAAGCAGCATTCGAGTTCAACAATGAGTTTTTGACAAAAGGTGAACTTTTGACTTTGTCTTATGCAGTAGAGAATATCTCTGATTTTGATATGGATGAAATGTTAGTAGGATATAAGATTGTCAATACAAATACAAATGACAAGATTGAATGGGAAGTGAGATACAATTCATTGCCAGCACAATCTCAAGATATTTATAACATTGAGTATGCGACAACAGACCTAGTATCTGGCACATATGAATTGCAGATTTCTGTCAATCCTGATTTTGATCAGCCAGAGCAGTACCTATTTAATAATGTAGGTATTCTCCGATTCACAATGGTAGGAAATGATCTCAACCCTTTATTGGATGTAACATTTGATGGTATCACTATAGACAATGGAGATGTGGTAAGTCCTTCTCCAGATATCCAGATGACATTGACAGAAGACAACCTCTTCTCTATATTAGAAGATCCAGAATTGTTTGAAGTAACAATGCAGTATCCAGACGGATCAATACTACCTATAGATGTACTTGGTGGAGACATCCAATTCTTCCCTGCAGTAGCAGGAGGCACGTCCAATCAAGCTGTGATGATTTATTCCCCGACATTGGAGCGAGGTGTGTACAAGTTAAGTGTGCAGGCAGAAGATAATTCAGGAAACTTATCAGGATCATATGGATATAATGTAGAGTTTGAAGTAGTTGACGACAAGAGAATTGTAACATTGACTAACTATCCTAACCCTTTCTCCAATAGTACAAATTTTGCTTTCAACGCAACAGGAGACGACCTGCCAACTGATTTCGCTTTGATTATATTCAATGAGTTGGGTGAGGCAGTCAGAACAGTGACTGCAGCAGATATAGGTCAGTTGCCAGTTGGTTACGATAGAGTATATTTCACCTGGGATGGTACAGACGGATCAGGTGGTGATTTGCCAAATGGCATTTACTTCTATAGACTCTTCTTTGGCGATAGCTCAGGATTTGTTACAGACAAAGACTTTTCTAAAGGCTATGGTAAGATTATCAAAATGAGATAGTCACCATATACGTAATAGATATAAAAGAGAGGAAATTGATGCAAGTCAGTTTCCTCTCTTTGTTTAGTTTTGACAATATTTATTGATAAAACCATATTTACTATGTCACTTACTCAGTCTACGATGCTTTCACTAGGAACAGAAGCTCCTAACTTCCACTTAAAGGATGTCGTGTCGAGCAATTACTATTCACTTGATGATCTTGCATCTAGTCAGGCAACAGTGATTATGTTTATTTGCAACCATTGTCCCTTTGTCATACACGTTAATCAAGGACTCGTTCAATTGGCGAATGACTACAAGAGTAAGGGAGTGGCATTTATTGCCATCAGCAGTAATGATGTGGAGACTCACCCTGAAGATTCTCCTGATAAAATGCGCATTGTTGCCAAGGTCTTGAAGTATCCATTCCCATATCTATACGATAAAAGACAAGAGGTGGCAAAAGCTTATGATGCTGCGTGTACACCTGATTTCTACATATTTGGCAAGGATCGAAAACTTGCTTATCGAGGTAGACTAGATGAAAGTAGACCTGGTAATGGCATACCAGTTACAGGTAAGGATATGAGAGCGGCGCTTGATCAGATCATCGATGGTCAGTCTGTACCTGAGCCACAATATCCAAGTGCTGGTTGCAATATCAAATGGAAGTAAGACCAACCTAAACATCTGATACACATCTTGAGTTGATATCAGAGATGAAAGACAATAACTCAGACCTACTTCAATTCAATACCAAAGGAATATACTGCCCACAGGCAGATGTCTATATAGATCCTTGGAAACCAGTAGGTAAGGCAATCATCACTCATGGACATAGCGATCACTCTAGGTCAGGATCAAAGTCCTACATCTGTACACATCAAAGTGTACCTATTCTACAACATCGTTTAGGTGGAGACATCAATGTCAAAGGTATAGACTATGGTAGGTCATTTACTGTCAACGGTGTCAACTTTAGTCTGCATCCGGCAGGTCACATTATTGGTTCTGCCCAGGTCAGAGTTGAGTACAAGGGTGAAGTCTGGGTCGCGTCTGGAGACTACAAGACTCAAGATGATGGTGTAAGTACACCATTTACGCCAGTGAAGTGTCACACATTTATTACTGAGTCAACATTTGGTCTGCCATTGTTTAACTGGGCACCAATCACAGACACCATCGATCAGATCAATACTTGGTGGCAAGAATGTAAAGAAGCAAATCGGCCAGCGATTCTCACTACATACTCTCTAGGTAAGGCACAGAATATTTTACACAGTATCGACAGGTCGATAGGAGAAGTATTTGGTCATGGAGCGATTAATAAGATGAATGATGCATTGATAGCTGCGGGTCTATTCGATGTATCAACAGCTGAAGTAGATACAACTAGAAAGAACTATGATGGATGTCTTATCCTCACTCCTATGTCTGGGCTTAATAGCAAGTGGTCATCAAGATTCAAAGGAGCATCAACTGCTTCTGCCTCTGGGTGGATGTCATTGAGAGGAGCTAGACGAAGGAGAGGCGTAGATCGAGGGTTTGTCCTTAGCGATCATGCGGATTGGAATGGTCTCAACCTAGCCATCAAGGCTACTGGGGCTGAGAGAGTTATTGTTACTCATGGATACCAAGCACTTTTCAGCAAATGGCTAAAGTCACAAGGATATCAAACTCAAACACAAAAGACAATGTACGAAGGTGAAGCCTTAGAAACCGAGGCCGTAAGTAAGGAGGAATAAAACTTTCTACACCTAAAGAGTCAACAAATTTGGGAGTACAACCATTTTGTTTAAGTATTTTTAAAAATAAATCAACAACATATGCAACGTTTTTGGATTTAGACCATAGTTAGAGATAGAAGCAATTTTAATCAACAATTAGACTCCAATAAATTATGAAAAATCTAAACGCATTATTAATTATTCTTGGCCTCACCATCTTGGTTACGGGATGTAGAAAAGACGCATTCGATACCAACACAAATACGACGCCTCCAACACCGATAGACTACTATGAAACTTCGATTGAAGGTTATGTAGTAGACTCTAATGACCAACCATTATCTGACGTAACCATTACTTTAGGTACTGCTACAACATCTACCAATGGTCTTGGATATTTTCACATAAAAGGTCTTGGGAATAGTAACTACTCTGTAGTCTCTGCTTCTTTGAATGGCTACTTTGATAATTATGAAACTTACATACCGAGTAGAGATGTAAGTTCAGTAAGTCAAACTCGAATAAAACTCACACAAAGACTTGCCTCTGGAACAATACAATCCTCTAATGGTGGTGAAATCAGTATTGGTGGTGAATCCAAAGTGACGTTTCAACCTAATAGTATTATCAGAGAAGACGGGAGTGCATATGATGGTCCAGTTATTATCTATGCTCATGAGATCGACCCAACTAGAGATGATATAAACGATCTGATGCCTGGTAACTTGATGTCTCGCGATGCTGATGATGAGATAGGTGTATTGAAGAGTTATGGTATGGTCAATATAGAATTGCAATCTCCAAGCGGTGAAGACCTCAATATCAGCCAACCGGCTACTATCACTGTGGACATTCCCGAAAGTCTAGAGTCAAGTGCTCCAGCAGAATTGCCTCTTTGGTACTTTGATGAGACTGTCGGGCTTTGGATAGAAGATGGGACTGCGACTCGACAGGGTGGAATTTATGAAGGTGAAGTCACCCACTTTACCCCATGGAATGTAGACGAACCATTCAATGATGTGATTTTTATCTCTGGTAGAATAGTTGATTCAGAAGGAGTACCAGCTGTTGAGGTGTTTATAGAAGATGTTACTACCGGACTGCAGATTTCTCTGTGGACTGATTCTGATGGAGAATTTTTTGGAGTCGTTCCCGTCGACATGGAGTATACGATTTTTGTCAAAGCACTTTGTGACTTTGATGGATTCTTGTACAGTGATAATATTGGACCATTTAGCGAAAGCGCTGACTTAGGCGATATTGATGTATCAAATAATAATGGGTACACAACAGTCAGCGGTATCATAGTAGATTGTGATATGAACCCTGTGGCAAATGGACAAGTATATTTTAATTATCCAGGGTTTAGCTATTCGACAGAGACGGTGTCTAATGATAATGGTTTCTTTTCATTACTCATCCCATCTTGCGAAGGTGAAGAAGTGGAGATCAGAGCTGTCAACCCGGAAACAAGCCTTGTTAGTGGTGTTATCGTTATAGAGATAAATGGAGAATCACAAGATTTAGGATCAATAGATACTTGCATAGATGTCTCTCCAACTTTAGGTTCAGTGACCTTACAATATGATGGTCAAGTCAAAGAATTTGATAATTGTGTTTTATCGATAGGCGATACAAACTTTGGGACTCAGTATGCATTTGTTTATTACGACTTTATTGCACCTCTACAAAAGCAAGTACAGTATATCATAGCTATTACTGACGCCAATCGTAATATTGATTCCCCTGACTGGTCATTTTTTGGGCCACTATACACAGTGCCAGATAATCCAGATGAAATTTCGTATACGGGATACTATCCACGATTTTTTGTAGGGATGCCAGAGATAACAGTTAGCAACGCTACCGAGACTGTTGGTCAAATAATGGAGTTACAAATATCCAATGTTGAACTTAATGTAGTGACTGAGCCATCTAATATGAACACGCTATACTCCAATACTGTAATGAGTATCGAAGCAGTAATAACACAGTAGTAAGGCTTTATAACAATCTAGTAAATAATAATTACTCTTGAATACACAAAACATCATCGGCAGAATAAAGCAAAAGGAACGAGGCGCTGAGAAAGCGCTGTTCGTTCACTTTGCGCCTAAGGTGATGACGATCTGTCGGAGGTACGCTTCTCAAGATGCTGAAGCGAAGGACTTCTTGCAAGAGTGTTTTTTATTGATTTTTTCTAAGATTGATCAGTATGATTCTGCTAAGGGTTCTTTTGAAGGTTGGATACATCGGGTAAGTACTAATCGAATCTTAGAGCTGTATCGCAAGTCGACTAAACAAGTGAAAATGACTTATCCTGATACGTTACCAGAACCGATCCTGTCACAGGAGAGTTTTCAGATGATTCCAAGACAACAAATTTTGGAGGCAGTCCAACAATTGCCCCAAGGTTATCGACAAGTATTCAACCTATACATATTTGAAGGTTGGTCTCACAAGCAGATTGGAGCGGCGTTAAATATTGCAGAGACAACGTCAAGATCCCAGCTCAATAGAGCAAAGAGAATATTAAAAAATAAATTGCAAAAAAAAATTACAATCCAAGGATATGAGAGAAAATTGGCTTGAAGAAGGGTTAAGGGATAAGCTTGAAGGTTTTGATTCTGAGTTGAACTTAGAAGAAGCTTGGGATGCCCTAGAGCAAAAGAGAAGTGAACCAAAAGGACGCAGATTAGGATGGCTATGGATCGTTACGGGGTCATTGTTGTTAATAGGTTCTTCGTTTGCAATCTATCAGCTCACAACCAATGAGACTCCAGAGATGGTTGATGTACCTGTCAAAGTAGATGTCAGCAATGTTATTGGACAAGAGAAAGTAGTGTTATTGGACAGTGAGAATGCATTGCTTACAGAAAAAATCTTTGAAGCACAATCACAGATGCCAGAGTCTAGCTCAAACAGAAATTATCAAAGTCAACAACAAGACACACCCATTCGTAATACACAAATCATCACACCGAAAAGCCTTGACTATACGACACCTTCAAGTTACTTTGTGAGTACACCGAATATTGATAACAATCAAAATGATAGAACAACAGATGATCAAGTAACTGATTCAGATGTGTCTACAGAGATAGGGCAGTCAGTAGCTCTTAATCAATCTAATTTAGTGATCAATCAATTCACATTACTAGAAGGTGTAACTGCAAAACTCCAACGAGACTCCAAACAAGTACTGAAGTTCAAATTTGCTAATTTCGGACGTCAAGACAGGGTTAAAAAGTCAAAGTCGATTCCACAATTTGTTGGAGTAGACTTTGGTTTTAGTCCTATCACAAATGGTCAAATCTTAGCTGATGAGAAAGCAATAGATGCAGTCTCGGCTAACCTGTATTACAAGAAACACCTATCCAATAGTTTTTATCTTAAGGTTGGTTTAGGTCTTGATAGATATACGACTAGAATAGAAGGATCAGAAAGTAATACATCCACATCTATTGAGCCAAACCAAGTTGTAGAAAGAGTGATCTATCAGGATGGTACTATAGAGAATATCTTAGGTGATGGCGAGGTGACAACTACAGAAACAACTACTTATCAATTGTATAACTCATATCAATTTATCAGTGTACCTGTCGTTGCTGGATTGAGAATTATTGATAGAGCTCAGACAAATATCGAACTCGAAGGAGGAATGGCAACAACGATCTCATCTCAATATGATGTCAAAGA
This sequence comes from uncultured Saprospiraceae bacterium, assembly GCA_938041445.1. Taxonomy (GTDB): domain Bacteria; phylum Bacteroidota; class Bacteroidia; order Chitinophagales; family Saprospiraceae; genus JAHDHH01. The sequence goes on along the minus strand of CALISO010000119.1, from coordinate 6,177 downwards.
ATATGATCCTACCAATGGTGGACAAGTCAATCAGGTAGCAGACCTCAATCTTCGCAATACAAGTATCTTCAGTGGATTACTTGCAGCTCAGTGGAATTATCATCCTAAGTCGCTAAGTAGGCTGGGTGTATTTATGAAAGTAGGGACACGTTTCCAGTTGAATGACATCAGTTCAGAAGATACATTTAATGTCGATAAGTTTAAATCTTATCAACTCGGGTTAGGACTTCAATACAGGCTGTAAAGAGATAGACCTATTTGAGATTAATGCTTCAGGCACCAATCTCTAGCCGCTTCAAATGCTCTGATCCAAGGTGATACTTTATCACCTTCTCTCTCTGAGTCATAGTGTGCCCAATTCCAAGGATAGATCGATCGCTCTAGGTGTGGCATCGTAGCCAAGTGTCGACCATCTTCACTACAGATCATTGCCGCATTGTACTTACTACCATTAGGATTAGAAGGGTAGGCTTTGTATCCATAAGTCCCAACAATGTTATACTTAGACCTCTTCATTGGCATCACAAACTTTCCTTCTCCATGAGAAATCCAGATACCTAAAGTACTACCAGCTAATCCTGAAAGCATCACAGAGTTATTTTCCTTTATTGTCACTGAGGTAAATGCAGATTCGTGTTTGCCAGAGTTATTATGTCTGAGTCTTGCACCATTTTGATGGTCAGGATTAATGAGGTCAAGTTCTAGGAAAAGTTGAGCTCCATTACAGATCCCAATGGATAACGTATCTTCTCTTTTGAAGAAATTTTGGATTGCCTTTCTAGCATTAGTGTTGTACTTGATAGCGCCTGCCCAACCTTTTGCCGACCCAAGGACATCACTATTGGAGAATCCACCTACTGCTCCTAGAAACTTCACATCCTCCAACGTCTCTCTCCCAGAAATGAGATCAGTCATGTGGACATCTTTCACATCGAACCCTGCTCGGTAGAGAGCATTCGCCATTTCTCTTTCTGAGTTTGATCCTTTCTCTCTAAGAATAGCGGCTAGTGGCCTCACACGTTTTTTATATCTGAATCTCCCACTAAACCCTTCTGGAAACGTGTAAGTGAGTGGTTGTTTTTTGTAATTTTTGTATCTGCTCTTTGCTTCTTTTTTGCCACTTTGCTTAGTGTCAAAAAGATATGAAGTCTCATACCAGATATCTCTCAACTTGGCTACATCAAAAGTCTGCTTGCCAGATTCATGTTTGATTTTGAGACTTGTACCTTTTGCTGGCTTTCCGATTTTCCTGTACTTTACATTTTCGTTTTCAAGTAAAGTTTCGAATGCCGGATCTGCTTGTATGATGAGTCCTGCATTTTCTGCAAAAAGTAATTTAATGAGGTCTTTATTAATACTTGAAAGATTGATTTTTGCACCTACCGAAGTCGAAGGAAAGCACATTTCCAATAATGTAGTAATCATTCCACCTGAAGAAATATCGTGTCCTGCTTGCACAAGACCTTGCTTGATCGCTTTCTGGACTGTGTCAAATACTCGCTTGAAGTACTTTGCTTTTTTGATTGTAGGAGTTTCTTTTCCCACTTTGTTGAGCACTTGACTCAACGATGATCCTCCTAGTTTGAGGTCATCTCTCGAGCAGTCGATATAGTAGATATTACCACCATCTAGTTTCAGCACAGGCTCGACAACTTTGCTGATACCATTACATTGGCCAGCAGCAGTGATGACCACAGTACCGGGAGATACTACAGTTTTCTTACCATACTTCTGCTTCATTGATAGTGAATCCTTCCCAGTTGGGATATTGATTCCAAGTTGGATTGCAAATTTTGAAGTCGCCTCTACTGCAGCATATAATCTTGAATCTTCACCTTTTTGGCGACATGGCCACATCCAGTTAGCAGATAATGATACTGACTGAAGGCCTTTCTCAAGAGGTGCCCATACGATGTTAGTTAATGATTCTGCGATGGCATTTCTTGATCCTGCAGCAGGATCAATGAGTCCACTGATAGGTGCATGACCTAGTGCAGTGGCGACACCATATTCGGAGGAGAAATCTAGAGCCATTACACCACAGTTATTCAGTGGTAATTGAAGTTCTCCACAGCATTGTTGCTTAGCGACCTTTCCTCCTACACATCTATCAACCTTATTCGTCAGCCAATCTTTGCAGGCAACAGCCTCTAGTCTTAGTACTTGCTCTAGATACTTGTGCAGATTCGATTTTTTGTACTTGATCTTATTGAATGTTGGTTTGACTGTGATGTCTTTCATAACCGTCTTAGGCGATGAACCAAAGAGATCACTCAATGCTAAATCTATCGGTGCCTTAGCATTACGACCAGCGAAGAATGTGAACTGATCATCACCAGTCACTCGACCGACATCATAGAATGGAGCTCGTTCTCGTTTGGCAATGGCCTTAATATGTGGAATGTCTTCTTTCTTCACGACAAGTCCCATTCTTTCTTGAGACTCGTTGCCGATGAGTTCTTTATTGCTGAGAGTCGGATCACCTACAGGCAGAGCATTGAGAGAAATCTTCCCTCCAGTATCTTCTACTAATTCTGATAGACAATTGAGGTGGCCACCTGCACCATGATCATGGATCGAGACAATTGGATTGACATCAGATTCTACAAGTCCACGGATGGCATTAGCTACTCGCTTTTGCATTTCAGGATTAGATCGTTGAACAGCATTGAGTTCTATACCTGTGCTGAATTCTCCAGTGTCGGTTGATGAGACTGCGGCACCACCCATTCCGATCCGATAATTGTCACCGCCCATGATGACGATTCTATCACCCTTTGATGGAAGTTGTTTTTGAGCTTGAGACTTCTTACCATAACCTACACCACCCGCAAGCATAATAACTTTGTCATAACCTAGCATCTGCTTCTTACCAGCGTGTTCGAATGTGAGTAATGACCCATTGATGAGTGGTTGCCCAAATTTATTACCGAAGTCAGAAGCACCATTACTTGCCTTGATGAGTATATCTAGTGGGGTATGATAGAGCCATTTTCTTGCTTTAGTACCTTGCTCCCATTGGCGCTTATCATTTACCCTTGAGTAGCTCGTCATATAAACTGCTGATCCTGATAATGGTATTGACCCTTGTCCTCCAGCTAGTCTATCTCTTATCTCTCCTCCACTACCGGTGGCAGCACCATTGAATGGTTCTACTGTTGTTGGGAAGTTGTGGGTCTCTGCTTTGATTGATATGATAGATTCATAATCTTTCACAGTGTAGAGAGAAGGCTGATCAGGAGCCTCAGGGGCAAATTGCTCAACCTTCGGACCATCGACGAATGCGACATTATCCTTATATGCACTGACAATGGTATTAGGATGTTGCTTTGAAGTTTCCTTTATCAACGAAAAGAGAGAATGTGGTTTTTCTTTCTTGTCGATGATAAATGTACCATTGAAAATCTTGTGTCTGCAGTGCTCACTATTCACTTGACTGAACCCAAATACCTCTGAATCTGTCAACGGCCTTTCAAGCTTAACCGCAAGGTTGTCTAAGAACTTCACCTCATCAGTACTCAAGGCCAAGCCTTCTTGCTCATTGAACTTGGCAATGTCTGTAACCTCTATAATCTCTGCCGGTTCAATATTGATATCCATACTCGCCTGGGTAAGCGAATCATACTTCTGATAGAGCATATAATCAAACTCTTCTTTCTTAGAAGACTTAACCATCTTCTCTATCCTTGAGATACCACGAATACCCATATTCTGACAGATCTCAACTGCATTGGTACTCCAAGGAGTAATCATATTGACCCTTGGTCCGATATAGTACCCTGAGAGTTCTTTCTTGTCTAGAAGAGTTGCATTACCGAACACCCATTCGAGTTTTTCTACAGAAGTCTTAGCGATAGGCTTGCTAGATTGAACAACGTAAACCACTGGAGTATCGGTCTTAAAAAATGACAGCATCATATAAGCTTGATTTGTAAGCAATTGGGTCAAAGGGTAAAATTAAAAGTTCTCAAATAGAATCAAGTGTTAATCTTCAATTAAATGCAAGACAGTCTGTGTTCTTGACATAGACATAGATTAACTTTACAAGAACGGTTGCTAAAAAAATACCCTTATGAAATCTCTTTTCACAATATGCTTACTCTCAATTGCGAATTTGGCTTGGTCTCAAGTGATGCCAGTATCTTGGTCTATTGATAGCGTTGAGACTGATGGAGTGACATCACTTGTAATCACAGCAGACATAGATGACACATGGAAAATCTACTCAAGGCAGACAGAAGAGGGTGGTCCCATTCCGATGGAAATATTCTTCGATACTGATGCGACTCTAGTAGATGAGTACGTAGAAGTGCAAGCGCCAAAGACATATCACAGCGATCTATTTGATATGAACGTATCGACATTTGTTGATAAGGCTGTCTTTCATCAAGTGGTAGGAGAGTATACATCTGGCACCAAAGTGCAGGCAATCGTCACATTTATGACTTGCAATGGTAAGCAGTGTCTACCACCAACGGATGTCGAGTTAGAAATCACTCTATAGGTTAAACAAAACAAGAGCAGGGCACTAGCCAAAAACCAGCAACCCTGCATAACCCCAAAAAAATCAATTGAAAACAGGATAGTTTTTAACCTGTGATCAAAGTAATTGACAGCTTGTGACCGGTAAAAACCCACACAATGCAGGATTTTAGCAGTATTGTATCTGTCATAAGTAGTAAAAGTGGGCAAAAAAAGTGAACTTTTAATCTTTCTGAATCTTGTTAACTAAATTCGTTTTTGGCCAAATGGGATAAACTACAGATTAAGTTTGTTGTTTGTTTTGTGTTGAAACATACATATTACTCCCTAATTAAAATTGCAAAACATTTAGCTTAATGTCCTTCGATAGTCCAACACTTATATATGATAGTGACTGCGTGCTCTGCTCAAGAGTTGTGAAGTTCGTCTTGAGATATGAGGTAGAAAAGCAACTTGTTTTCACCGATTTTCAAAGTGCTGCAGCGTCTGATCTTGGTGTTGAAAGTTCTGCACCAGACACCTTGCTACTATATAGCAATAATCAATTATTGGATAAGAGTCGTGCTGCATTTGCAATAGCGAGATACCTCAAATCTCCTTGGCGATGGATATCTCACTTCAGCATCTTGCCACTAAAGCTGACTGATAGTGTTTATGATTTTGTTGCAAGAAGGCGATATCGATCCTTTGGAAGAGTAGACGATAGTTGTCTATTGTCCGATAGCCTAGGCCAACGCTACCTACCTTAATATTTAGACTTCAAGGTATTGAGATGGTGAATGTGGTGGAAAGATACCCACACGAGCAGTTCTCTTACTGGCATCCTTCCCATTAATGGATGAGGTAGTAGGCACTTGTCTAGAGATGATTCCGACCATGACTTCTCAATTTTCTGGTTCAGTTGGCTGATGCTATTTTCAAATTGCTGTATCACTCCGCTTTTATCCGAATTGGATACACCAGCACTCGCAAGGAAGGTTGTTCCAGGAGGCATTTCGGTTAACTTGGAAAGATATTTTTCGGAAATGGCTGTGTTATCTCGCAGAGGTCGATTGGTCTTGCCAAACTTCCACCTGAGGACTAACTTTGGATATGATAGACCTTTTGTAACCATATTGGCAGTCTTCGTGAGATGGCTGATATGTTGGCTAGTATCCCACTTGCCTTCTGGACCCATGTTCCACTTTGTTTTGTCCTGATTATCTAGCCAACGGATTAGTTCCTGACTTGTATCGAGGATACGTTTATTGATCGTAGGGATAGTCTGCATAGTAGATTTAATTGCTATAGACAAGGTACTGCATATTTGCACATATTGTGTTATTCATATCTTGTATCTATATCGCAAATCATCTCAATATCCAATGACTATCAAACATCACTAAATATGTACCTTTGTGCTTCTTAGAAATCTAGAGTATAATATAGATATGGACATATTCGAAAAAGTAGGTAAGGTCAAGGAAGACATAAAGAACTATCCAATAAATTCGACTGAGACATTGGAGGCATTCAGAATTCAATATCTCGGGACTAAGAACCAAATCAAACCTCTATTTGGTGAGATGCGGAATGTACCGAATGATCAGAAAAAAGCATTTGGCCAAAGCCTCAATGAGCTAAAGCAAATTGCTGAAGCAAGATTTGAAGAGTATCAGTCTGGTATGGCGGGAAGTCAGCAATCAGCTGAAGCAG
>CALISO010000118.1 GCA_938041445.1 uncultured Saprospiraceae bacterium | reverse complement strand
ATTATCTTCTGATTGAGTATCAAAATCGCATTTATTTGTAGCGTCTATATTCCGAGTCCCGACAATTCAGGCTTCTTGAGCATCGTGCCTACGTAAAGGCAGATAGATAAGACAATACCTATAAGTGGAAATTCTCCCATTGCTAACTCTCCTACGATGACACCACCAAAGTAGCTACAAAGTAAGAAGAACCCAATGTTTGAAGTTTTGGGTATTAGGTACAGAGCTATCAGAACAAGGCATAATACTCCAAGTAAAGGTAAGCTTGGAATGTAAGGTAGCTTTTGTGCTAATTCCGGGTTGTTAGGTATCTTGTTTTTTATCGCACCGCCAAGAAGGGCGATGAGCGGCAGAGCACTGAGAACCCAACCTATAATATTTCTACTTTTACTTACTTGCATATTATTTTGATTTTATAATGAAGATACAAAACCTCGCATACTGAGTAGTATGTAGGATTGAATTCTGATATTAATTAAGATTGTTCGGGTGATGAATATTAGATTTTACTCACACTTATAGTATCCGACCTGGATTCAATATGCCCTTTGGATCCAATGCTTGCTTTAAGGTCTTCATCAGTGCTATCTCTGCTTCTGATCTGCAGTGATGGAGATAGGCTTTTTTGTGAAGTCCGATACCGTGTTCAGCTGAGATCGACCCGCCATTTGCCTTGAGTGGACTATAGATGATCTGATTTATTTCATGTGTTTCTGAAGCAGAGTCATTATGCTTTCCGACCATAAAGTGAATATTACCATCTGCAATATGCCCAAGTGTGACAACTCCTTGTAAGTAGGGTAGCTTGTGAAGTTTCTCAAGCATATCATCTGCAATATCACCTATCAATGGTATGGGTAGACTTATGTCAAAATGTTGATCAAAATCAAATTGAGAAACAGCTGCATTGACATCTTCCCTTATTGACCAAAACCAATCCAAGTCTGATTGATTCATCGCAAATGCAGCATCCTCTATGATGCCTTCAGTAAAAGCCATTTGAATGGCTTCTTCTAGATGCTCCTGATCTGTAGAAATCTGTTGCCCCATACACTCAGCCAAGACATAGTATCGATAACCATGATCAAGAGGTGGCTTGGCCAATGCTGGTGGGGAGGTGACTTTATTGTAGTAGTTGTCCCACATCAGTTCATATCCTGTGAGTCTTCCGCCTAGATGTTGCTCTAGATGCTTGAGAAGTTTTACCACATTCTGATAGTCATTAATGGCGACCATTGCACTACATCTCGAAGATGGTGGTTCAACAAGTTTGAGCACAACCTTAGTAATGACTCCAAGTGTGCCTTCCGACCCGATGAAGAGTTGCTTAAGGTCATAGCCAGAGTTGTCTTTGATGATCGTCTTGAGAGATGAGATGATTGTGCCATCTGCTAGTACGGCTTCAAGACCAAGAATGAGTTGTCGAGTCATACCATACCTCAATACTCTCAGTCCACCAGCATTGGTAGAAACGATTCCGCCAATCTGAGCACTACCTTTAGCTCCAAAGTTGAGAGGAAACAACAGGTCAGCGTCTCTAGCTTTATCATGAATTGATTGAAGAATACAACCAGCTTCTACAGTTATAGAGCGACTACTGGTATTTACTTCAATGATATTAGACATTTTCTCTAAGGACAGAATGACCTCATTACCAATTGTCTCAGTACCTCCAACTAGGTTTGTCAATCCACCATGAATCACAACCGGTACATTTTCAGAATGACAAGCTGCCAATATCTTGGACACTTCCTGAGTAGACTTAGGCATCACTAAGGCTATCCCTTTGAGGCCATCATGCATTCTCCAGATGTGATGATATCTAGTCTTCAGTTGGTCACCAGTAAGGATCTGTGCAGGAGTGAGTATATCTTGTAGTAAATCGAGAATCATAGCTTATGGGTCAATGTTGATATTGATACGAACGGTTGAAGTATTCTTCTGACTTTTAAGATGATGAACAGCATTCTGAACAATGTCTTTAATCTTCTTTATAGCCTCCCAATCTTGTTCCATTTTGATTGTGATTAATGTAATATACTGATTACGAATTCTTGGTATTCCAGGAGCAGCTGGCCCAATAACTCTTCCTCCAAGAGCTTCTCGAAGTTTGGTAGCTAGGAATTCAGCAGTCTGATTGCACTTGTCTTGCATCTTATGCTTTATCGTCAACGTCATTTGACGAAAATATGGCGGATATTTAAATTCTTGCCTTTCTGCCAATTCTCTTTTGTAATATCCCGCGTAGTCAACTTTAAGAGTTTCTTGAATGACTGCATGTGTAGGATTATAGGTTTGTATGATTACTTTACCTTTTTTCTTTCGACGACCTGCACGACCTGCCACTTGTGTAAATAGCTGGAAGGCTCTTTCGTTTGCTCTGAAGTCTGGAAAGTTCATAATCTTGTCAGCAAGTAATATCCCTACTAATCCGATATTATCAAAATCTAGTCCCTTGGTTATCATCTGGGTTCCAATCAACACATCAATCTCGTGGTGTTCAAAATCATAAATCAATGACTCAAACTGATTCCTAGTCTTAGCTGTGTCATAATCAAGTCTAGCGATATTTGCATCCTTAAGAAACTTAGCAAGTTCATCTTCGATCTTTTCTGTACCAAATCCCACCTTGATCAGCTTGTTACTGCCACAAGCGTGACACTCCTTAGGCGTAGTATGTCGATATCCACAATAGTGACATCTTAATTGGTCATAATACTTGTGTGTTGTCAGACTAACATCACAATTGGGACATTCAGCAACCCATTCACAGACTGAGCATTGCAGAGTAGGAGAGTAGCCACGTCGATTCTGAAAGAGAATAATTTGCTCTTGATTTGCGAGAGCTTCTTTCATAGATTGTAAGAGAGGTACACTGAACATTGATCGCATCTGCCCATCTTTATGCATCTGCTTAAGATCAACAATCTCTATATCAGGTAATACTGCTTCTCCAAATCGATGGATTAAATTAACAACACCCAGTTTGCCGTTTATTCCATTGAGGTAAGTTTCCATTGACGGGGTAGCACTACCAAGGATAACATTGGCGCCAGTCAACTTAGATAAGTAAAGTGCTGTATCTCTTCCTTGATATCGTGGTGCTGGATCAGATTGCTTATAGGAAGGATCATGCTCTTCATCGACGACAATCAATCCTAGATTCTGAAATGGCAAAAATAGACTAGATCTAGCACCAATAAAGATAGGCTTACCTTCTAATGCCGATTGATATAATTCCACTCTACGGTGTTGATCAAGACGTGAGTGGTACACACCTACATCATTACCAAATGTCTTAGTCAATCTCTGAACTAACTGTGTGGTCAATGCGATCTCTGGTAATAGGAATAACACCTGTTGACCTCTATCAATTACTTCTTGAATAATCTCTGTATAGATACGTGTTTTTCCACTTCCAGTTACTCCAAAAAGCAAGACATTCTTACCTTCTTCAAAGAATGATAGCGTCTGCTCGTAGGCTGCTTGCTGAGCCTCTGACATTGGAGGTAAAGCTGTAGTATCTGCATCCCCATCTTTTATCCGACTTACTTCAAATTTCTCTTTGTCAACGATTCCTTTCTTAATCAAGGCATTAATCACTGTTGAGTCGATCTTAGTTTTCTTGTAAAGATCACCTTTGTCTACCCAATCCATTTGTGGAGATAGTGCCAACATTGCCAGCAATGCATTGGTTTGCTTTTCAGACTTTGTGGTTAGATTAAAGGCTTCGTCAATAGTTTTGGACTTTGACCGATAGTATTCGGTAAATCTAACGTAGTCTTGAGTCTTGGGTTTATACTTTTCTAAAAGATGTTCACCAGTGGTTATGAGCCCTTGATCGAGTAATGACTTGATTGCTGGATACACTGAAGACTTGCCTAATGTCTTTGCTAATTCATCAATTGAGAGTTCGCCATTGTTGAGTAGGGCCTCAGCAATCATAAACTCATTGTCTTTTACTAAATTAATCAGATGCGCATCTAGCGCTTGTAAGGCTGTGATTCGAGTTTCACTATTGAGCTTAAGACCAGACGGAATAGCAATATTCATTACTTGACCAAGTGTGCAACAATAATATTGAGCAATCCATTTCCAAAGCTTAAGTTGGGTAGGAGTGATAATAGGTTCACTATCTAGCACAGAGATAATTGGTTTAGGCTTAACCAATGGATCCTCTTCAGCATCAAGATGTGTGATGATACCACTATACAACTTCCGTCTAAGCGGAATCTCCACTCTTACACCAAATTGGATCTGAGCTTGCAATGATTCTGGAACACTGTATGTATAACTTCTGGGTATAGCCAGAGGTAGCAATACCTTGATTAACATTCAGTAGATTTAGTTGATGTATGCTTTAGTTGCGTCTTTGTGAACCATCACTGCAACAGTTTTCATTCGGAAGTATGCTTCAGACATATGCAGGAAACCTTTGTGATCGCTGATCTCGCCCCAGCTATTCTTGATGATAAAGTAAGTATTACCTTTCTGATCTTGAGACATACCTACGATATGCATCAAGTGATCATCAGTTGTGCTTTTTGCCATAAATGCTTGTTGTCTTATAGCTTGAGTAACGTTGATTTCTGGGCCAATCGTTGTGAACAAGTCTTCTCTCTGAGGATCTGTCGGAAGGATAGCGATACCGTTCTGAGCCGAAAATCCCTTCTCACTCACATCTCCATCCCAAGCTAGAGAATAGCCATCTTTAATTGCCTTTTTTGTCATCTCTACAAGGTCATCAATTGGTACATTATGATATGCACCGTTAGAATAATTATCTGGCACTTCTAGAATAAATGTCTCTCCAAATGGGTGATGTGTGAATGATGATATACTCAAATAATTATCTGGCTCAATGCCTAAATGCGCTGCAAACTTCTTAGGAGTATATTGCTTACCTTCATAGGTAAACTTAGTTGGTACAGGTCCAAGATATGTATCTAATATGCTAGAGAATGCGTCCATCCACTTGGGACTGAGATTTTTTGCTGAATTTACACCATCTAGAAAACCCTTAAGACCAGCTTCCATCTCAGAGTGATTATGGATGACTGCCCCTGGTACTAATCCAGAATAATCTGCTTCCGGCATAACACCAACTTTCTCAATCATATTAACAAGGTCATGAGAAAGACTGCCTTGACTAAAGTTTGCCTTACCTTGTCTCAGCAGGTAATTCATAGCTTTGTCTTGATAGATATTTCTGACGATATACATTTCACTCAGATTCACCTCCTTGTTATCCAATCTTGCGACTTCTGACTCAATAAGAGATGCTGTAGCATATGACCAACACGTACCTGTGTTTTGCTGATTTTTCACAGGAGTACAACCGACCCTTTCTGTGTCAGTAAACGTGTATTGAGCCGATAGAGAGATGAAACTTATCATCATCAATCCTAGAAGTAGATTTTTCTGTATCATTGGTACTATTATTAATTACAAGATATTGAGCTACTAAATCTCCAACCACAATGTTGGTTAAAAATAAGGAATTCTTACTAATGATCTTAGTGCATTCTGTCTCCTCTAGTCTCGATAGTCTTGAGCAACTCTACCTCGAAGTGGAGGTATTCCTGCCAACGCTTGGCGACAGCTTCTTCGCCTCCGTATTTTTTTGCTAGACGAAGAAACATCTTATAATGCTCAGCCTCTGCGATCATAAATCCACGATAGAATTCCTTCAAGGCCTCTTCTGCTATATCAAGAGACAACAATCTGAAACGTTCACAACTCCGAGCTTCTATCAAGGCAAACGCTAAAAGCCTTTCAACTAATGCTTCTTGACGGCTCCCGTCTTTCTTACAGAACTTCATCAATGCATTGACATATTCGTCCTTTCGTTGATGTCCTAGATGTAGTCCACGCTTATCCAGTTCCTTAAGCACAAGCCTAAAGTGTCCCCATTCCTCAGTTACTATAGGAGCTAACTCTCGAACTACATCTTCGAAATCTGGAAATTTCTGGATAATTGTGATACATGATGTAGCAGCCTTCTGTTCACAGTAAGCGTGATCTGTGAGAATCTCTCCCAAGTCCATTTCTGCAAGGTTAACCCACCTAGGATCGGTAGGCAATTTGAGACCTAATGTTGTCAGTGACATATTATTTTGTGTTTTCAAGGCACCTAATTTGATCACCAAGCATAGTAATGTTTTGCACAGGGTAGGACTCTGTGCCATATTGGTATGTCACCTCCATTGCCATCACAGGTGATTTCAACAATTGCTTGACCTCATACTCATCAAGAAGATAGCTTGCAGTCAGCATTGACACACCTTCTTTTTCTTTAATCTTAGCACGACTAGTCTTTAGGTTCTTGAAGTAAAGAATCTCTTTATTGAGAAGTGAAACTTTGACCAAGGCTCCTTTGCTATGTGATCCATAATTCTCAACCGCCTTTGCAGTGTTGAAGATGTACCTCATATCAATGAAGTAGTCGTCACCTCCAGTGGATACAGAAGCATAGATTTCTATTAATTCCTTACCTTGCATAAATCGCTTAAGTTCAGGATGTGTAAAGTGCAACAATTCTTGATAACCAGCTGCAGTTATACCAGATTGATCTTTCTCGATGTTACAGTTTAATAGTTGAGTTGATTCAACATTAGAGACTGGTTTGAATTCAGGATAAGGATTGTTTTTGTTCTGTCCACTAAGTATACTTACGCAACTACTAAGTGCAATCAAACATAGAATTATATCTCTCATAACAATCAAAACGCTAATAGAAGGGTAAAAAGTTTTTTAAGGCATCATAGATATCATGCCGTACATCAAATCAAAGATAATAAGCAAAGTGAACTACACATTTAATATCACACTAATTTGTCTAATTGGGTTTCTTTTTTTGTTCTCTCAATGTAAAACTCCAAAATCAAATGACCAAACAGAATCAATTGAATTACCTACCGTAGAACCCGATGTTACTAATCAAGAAGAGCATAGTATCGTAGGTAAAAAGTGGACTCATAGCAGAGAAGATGATCAAAATGGCAACAATTATTACCTTGATGGAGAGAAGAAGACCTTTCCACCTTCTAGATTTCGTAATTCGCTGTTCTTCAATGATGATGGCACATGTGCATATATGATGTTATCACCCACAGATAGACACCATATGGTTGACGGCACCTACACTTATAAAGCTAATGTAATCACCATCAATCAAGAAAACGGTGACGAATATCTATCCTATGAAGTGGTGGAGATAGCAAAAGATACTCTTATTCTAAAACAAATCAAGTAGTCGTATGATTACTATCGTAGTAAAGATATATACGAAAATATGGTAAAGCACGAGATATGGACATTGGTTGGATTCTTGATATTTATGATGGGCATCGTTGGCATTCTGATCAGTATGGTTGGACTGGATTTCATTCCACTGAAGTTTGTGGATGATGTGAGTAAGGTAGGAGGATTGTTATTACGAGTAGTGATGATCTTCGGGGGAATCTCCCTAATGTTTATCAATAGAACAAAATCACGTGGATAGGAAAAAAAATCAAAATAGACTTGGTAGAAATAAAATAAAGCATCTATCTTTGCACTCCTTAAAAGCGAGACCGGTTAGCTCAGTTGGTAGAGCAACGCCCTTTTAAGGCGTGGGTCCTGGGTTCGAGCCCCAGACCGGTCACAAAGGGAGTCAGTTTGGCTCCCTTTTTTTGTGTACATTATCAGGTTGACTGACATGAATATCTGATGATTTATAGTAATTACCTTAGCAAGGTAACATCTCCAACATATATTTTAACTGCTCCACTAACAAACTCCACCTCTACGTAATAAACGTAAACTCCAGCCTCAGCATCTTGATGATCAAATGTGCCGTCCCAACCTGTGAGATCTACAATTTCTGTGTTTGATTGCTCGAATACTAGATTGCTCCATCTGTCGTAAATGACAAATTTATTTATCTGTTGAATTGAATTTTCTGGTGCAAATACATTGAAACGTCCATTGATTTCTTCAATACTTCCTGGCCGAAATACATTTGGGATAAAGATCTCTTCTTTTGGATTTATCTCAACGAATATTGAGGATGTGACAATGCATCCACTTTCGGTAAGTATACTTACAACATAAGTAGTGCTTTCATTCGGATCTATTGTTGGTTCTAAACAATCATCACAAGAAATTCCGCTTAAAGGTGACCATATAACTTCTGTTATATCAGATTCAGAAAAGTTTATAAGATCCAACGAAAGATTAAATGATTCCCCTATGAATAGCAAAACAGTATCAACCATTTCAATATTGAGCTCTAAAACTTCAGGAATACTCAACTCAAGACCTGTTTCACAACCATATGCATCCCTCGCAATGATTTGATAACTGCCAGGTAATAAGTTATTGTATACGGGATCATTACTAAATGTAAGACCATTATCAATGGAGTATGTATAGTCATTAGCTCCACCCACAACATCTAAAATTTCTATTGACCCTGTTTCATTGTAGCAAGGAGGTGGAGTTACTTCGGTCAAAATATTACTAGGCAGATCATCATTTTCAAAAACTTCTATAGACGCTTCTGAGCTACAACCATTTGTAGTGTTCAGAATTGTCAACATATACATCCCTTCAGCATCAACAACTGGGTTAAGATTAGTGAAGCCAGAAACAATATTGCCGTCTGAAGTTCTCCATTCATATACGTATTCTGCACCTGTACTACTTTGGCTAGCATCGATCGTTATTATGGTCGAGTTACAAGTTAGGAGAGGTGGACTATCAATTATAATGTTAGGAGACTCTGAATTTTCTATGACGACAATACTTTCGACAGATTCGCATTTATTTGCAGTGTTAATCACTAGCACTTCGTATATGCCCGCTTCATCAACTAAAAGAGAATTGCTCTCAGCTCCATCTAAGATATTTCCGTCTAGAGTAGTCCATAGATAAGTATTATTGTCGCTGTTAATAACATCGATAGATACTGTTGCTGTAGTAGTTTGACAATCTAGAGTAGGGATGTTATCAATAGATATTCCAGGTATTTCACCATTGTTACTTACCACAGTTGAAGAAGAAGATGTACAACCATTACTAGAGTCAGTAACAAATAACGTGTATGTACCTTC
>CALISO010000117.1 GCA_938041445.1 uncultured Saprospiraceae bacterium | reverse complement strand
ATCTTGACATAGTAAAGCAAGACTTCGATAAGTCCACTACCCAGCCATGTCACGATTGCAAGAATAGAGCCTAGTCCGAGCAGTTGTTTCTTATCGAGCTTGACTCCTGGGCTATAGTTAATCAGAAAGATAGAGACAAAGACTCTTCGTCTTTTTTATACGCTTATCTATGCCGGCTGGTTACCGGCTCAAGAGATTGGTTTATTGAATTTTGTAGTCTAGGCTCTCCGCCTAGACTACTTTTTTTTGGCTGCTATTTTTGAAATAGTTACTCCCAACTCGAAGTAAAGCGTCAAAATAGATCATCACAATAGTTTGTCCGGCGTTTTACGAGTTGTGGTTAGTATAGGCAGTGTTGTATGTCGGTAGATATGAAAAGAATTGATATCGTCTCATCAGCATTAGAAGTGATACCTAACTTTAGCTTTTACTTGTAGAACAGTATTGCGTTCATCTATCGGATTCATATCTGATGACAAAGTATTGAAGTACTGATAGTAGGTCGGTCCAGCCGATATCCATAGTTGATCAGAAATAGGGAAATCTAACATTGCTGATAGTCGTCCACCAATTCCGATCTGAGTATTAAAAAATCCCTCTTGATCCTCTAGTCGAGAAAATTCTAAATCTCCTACTTGTACTTTGCCATTGGCATTAAATAGGACATTGAAGATCGGTCCCCCTTCTAAAGAAAAATGCCACTTATCAATATTTATACGCTTACCAATTGATAAACCAACATCTGCGAAAGTGTACCTGATCTCACCAATATTAAAGAAATCGCTACTATTGACTTGAAGACTTTGGTTTTCACTTACGATTAAGCTACTGACATCACGACGCCAAAAATCAAACTTATTTTTAGTCTGATTGAGATCAAATCCAATGGTGGTGTACCAGCTATTATCAAACTGATATCCTAATTGAGCTGATGTTGACCATGAGTACCATCGAGTTTCAGTATTCAATCTGAATACTCCTTGTGTAGGATCCTTCGTCACTGGATTACTTAGATTACTCCCTATGCCTGCTCTCAATTCTACAAACCAAGGTGAAGAAGTTGATGAGTTGCTTTTAGCTTCAGAATTAGGTAGGGGAGTCAAGTTGTCACTTAGATCTTGCAAAGTGATTCCTGTTTCGAATGGTTTATTTATCCAATCCAATGTTGGGAGTCTGATAACTTCTGTGATTTCCATTACAGCAACTGTAGATTGAGTTGACCTACTCTTTTTATTGATTTCTGTTTTAGTATTTATTGGAGTCACAGTGGTGTTGATACTATTTGTATGTGTATGGATTGAGCGGTTTACATTAGACTGAGTTGTGATCGAAGTTGTATTTGAATTGTTTAATCGTAGTTGTTTAGATAGAAGTGTCTTCGACTTATTGGAGTCTTCGTATTTCGGTTCTAGATTATCAGAATCTTGTTGTATTGATTCTGAAACCTTGGCTCTTTGTTCTTGATTTACTACTTCTTGTACTACTTGATTGGTTGCTTCTGATTTAACTGTATTGAAATCTTTAGGATTGAGATTATTTTGTTTTTCATATTGATTGATGATAGTTTTTTGTTCAGCTAAGTCTGATTTCTTGCCATTGTTTCCTTTTAGATTGAAGAAGACTAAGCCTCCCACAAGTAAGATTCCAACTAGCCATAAAAAAGGGAAAGAACGTCTTTTACCGCTATCCTTATCAAGAACCTGTTCTATCTCATCCCATACCATTGGTGGTGGCACTGGCTGATGTTTATTAGCTAGTTCCTTGAGATAGCGTTCGTTGTTATTTAAGTCTTTGCTCATATATTTTGAACTTTAGATTGGAAGTTTACCGTAATGAATTGTGATAAGTGATTGCAAGTGTTTCCTTGCCTTGTGCAATTGACTTCTAGATGTTCCTACTGATATATCGCATTCTATTGCTATTTCCTCGTGTGACATTTCATCAAAGATGGCTAGATTGAAGACCGTCCTATAACCTTTCGGCAAAAGGTCGACTAACTTGAGAAGATCTTTATACCCAACTTGACTATTGTTTAATTCGTAGTCATCAGCACCTGACTCTGCTATGTCTTTTTGGTTCTCTATTGGATCAAACTTCAGTTTGCTTGTCGATCTGATGTGATCAAGACAAGTTCTTATTGTCAAGGTCTTTATCCATCCCGGAAGGCTTTCTTCAGATTTAACTTGATTGAGATGGCTATAAATTTTCAGGAAGCTTTTTTGCAAACAATCATTTGCATCAAATTGGTTGGAAACATAACGCAGACAGACACCATAGGCCATCGGACTATATCTGTCATACAGAGCCTTCTGGGCTACTCTATCTTTTGACTTACAAAGTCTAATCAGTTCGTTTCCATTCAATTGTTGCATCAAGAAATCATCGCTAACTCATTTACAAATAACTTTAAATTATGTATGTTCCCAGAGTATAAACAATCGTTTGTGCTCTGGGAACATACACATTTTGCATTTAATGTACGTAGACTAGAAATCTTCACCTACACTTGCATCATTAGAATTTTGATGATATGGTGAATTAAAATTATAATCAGAGTCAAGATCTTCTCCATTTTGTCTTCCTTCAAAGTCATCTTCGAATATAATAATTTCAGTTCCTGAATCAGATGAATACAATTTGATATTGTCAATATCATACCGTCCATCGCTTGTTGCACTGTTTGAATTATACTTCCATTGGAAATTCATAGCGCCACCCATTACTGCTGCTAAGTGATCTTCAACATCACCTACACCACCATTTGTCGTACTGATTGCATCAATGATTACTATCTGACCTCCTATTGTTAATGAGTATGTCGGAACTGATACACCATCTGCATCCCAACTTAACTCTATAGGCACCCAGACATCTGCAACACCCATTGGGAAGTTTCCAGCTATGATGGTATTATCAGAGGCTCCCTCTCTGAATTCGTGAGGAGCATTATCCTTAATTCTGATTTCCGAAATGATGAGATCACCACTAGTAGAATTTCCTCCAACAGCGAAGAATCCATCTGCAATATCCATCTCTTGCCCTGCAGATACTCTATAGATAAAGCTTATTTTACCATTTAAGATAGCATCCACTGTTTCAAGTCGAAGCTCACCTGTATCATCGTCTCTGCTATCTGTGATACTTGCAAATTTATTAGAATCTCCCCCTACGTTGATTGTACGAGTAGTGGTAGAGACTTCTCCGTCAGTGGCAGTGATAGTCAATGTGACATTATACAGTCCTTCATTCGAAAATGTATGAGTTGGACTATCTTCGGTAGAAGTACCATCTCCACCAAAGTCCCAAAAGGTAGTAAAAGATGTGTCTTCTATTCCACTTACTGAAGATGTGTTTGTGAAGATATAGGTCTTTTCTAGATCATCGTCTTTGTTTATTATAAACGCTGCAGATGGTTTAGATGGTAAGCCATCAAGATTTACAGTAATATCGCCTAGGTCTGTATCTTGATTAAACGGTCCAACCATTTCTTGATAGACAATCGTATCACAATTTGATTCAATGTATTCAATAGTTAATTCTAGCTGAACTCCTGCTTCTACTCTTCCAGAAAAACTCCCATCAGCATTAGCTGAGCCTCTTCCACCTTGATCATTGTCGTTGAGAATTGTCACATAGAACTGACTCTGTCCACCATTGCTTTGGATGATCTGACCATTAACAAGTACAGAAGGTACATTCAAGTCAAAGTTCCAGCAACTGAAATGAGCAACGCTTCCTACCCACCTGCTACCTTCTCTCCTTGCTTCACCTTCCTCACGCCACACTCCAGCATCATAGTCAAACCACCACATCTTAATTGTCTCTGGAGCAGTAGCCAGCAATTCTTCAGGTATTTCATAAGTCATACTTACAGCCTGGCCATCAGCAACATTTAGCTTTCTACCATCGTCTGCAAACATTTCTACGAATACCATGCCATATGAATGGAGAATTTCTAATTCATCATTTTGGTTGATTGAAGTCAAGTCTCCAGGCATTGCAAATTCATCAGTCCCGATATGTTTGATAAAAATTTCAACTTCTCCATTATACAATTCACCAGTTAATTCATCTTTGACAGAATTTTCAGGAAAGTCAATATTGACAAGATTCGTTGCCACTGATCCATTACCTCCGGTAAAGTTTAAAGCATTGCCAAGAGGGATTAGAGTCACTCTGTGGAATACCGTTCCTGAGTCTGAAGTTCTAAATGTCCGAGATCCAGAAAAGAAACCAGATTTTGTCACTACTAATGAAGCATGCTTACTACTTGCTTCTACATTTTCTAAGATATAGTAACCAGTGTCGTCGGTTACAGCATCTTCAGTATCATATTGAACTGTTGCACCCATTACTGGATTCCCATCTGGGTCGGTAACAAATCCAGTGAGGTTAACTGTAGACATTGTTTCGGTGTTTCCAGAAGGAATAAATCCCATCTCATCCTCACGACAAGCTAGTATAGCTATCGAAATACTCAATGCTAAGATCAGTAATCTTGATAATTTCATAATTGATAATTGTTTTAATAAGAATTAATAATTGTTTGGAGTCTACTGGAAGGACTCGCAGTAGTCAATAACGTTGCCTGAAAAAATGATAAAATCTTAAAAATTCTTTTAGCGTACTGATAATCATCAGTTTATATGGCTTACGATATCTACAACACAAGTAGCAATATGGCACCAAGTGCCAACCCCAATCCAATACTTCTGACCAATCCCAAAGACTCCTTAAAGACTAGTACTCCGATAGCAGCATTTGATACTAAAACTCCGACATTGAGCATAGGGAAGAGGGTAGATGCTTCCATGCCTCTATCAAGTAGCACA
>CALISO010000116.1 GCA_938041445.1 uncultured Saprospiraceae bacterium | reverse complement strand
CAGTAGTCTGCCTTAAGGTCAAACTTCTCATCGCTATCTCTCTTCTCGACATGCACTGTAACTGACTTCGCTGTTGCCTTAGTTCCTACTACAGCATGCTTGAAGTAAAACTTAACGCCTAGTTTCTTTAAAGAACGCGTCAGCTCCTTGCTACAGTCTTTATCCATACTTGGAAGGATTCTATCTCCATACTCGACTACAGTGACCTCTGTTCCAAGTCTTGCATAGACTGATCCCAGCTCTAACCCTATCACTCCTCCACCTACGACAACCATCTTCTTGGGCACCGTCTTGATCTCTAGTGCCTCTGTACTACAGATGACTCTTTTCTGATCATATCCAAAGCTTGCTGGAAGATTTGGCTTAGAGCCTGTAGCAATAATGAAGTGCTTAGCAGTCACCTCCTCTGTTTTGCCATCATCGGTAGTGACAGTCAGTGTTGTTGCATCTTTGAATGCACCAAGTCCCGTCAATACTGTAATCTCATTCTTCTTCATTAGATAATCTACGCCTCCACACGTCTGATCTACCACCTCTTGCTTACGCTTGATCATCTGAGGCATATCTACGGCTAACTTCTCCAACTTAATTCCGTGCTCAGCAAATGTATGACTTGCGTTGTAGTAATGTTCTGATGAATCCAATAGTGCCTTAGAAGGTATACAGCCTACATTGAGACAAGTACCACCAAGAGTTGCTCTTTTTTCAACAATGGCAGTTTTCATACCCAGTTGAGCACAACGAATCGCTGAAACATATCCACCTGGTCCAGCACCAATAATTACAACATCAAAATTTTGCATAAGACAGAGTTAATTGTGTATTTATCTATTTGCCGCAAAGGTAGTAAACGACAGATTGATTTGCTTGATTAATTGAGAGTTATGTGGCGGCAGCAAAGACTAAGAGATTGTGAACATATTTATTCCTAATCAATAAGTTGGCTATGCGCTTGGAGTAGCTAGCAGGGACTCCACAAAACTGCCTACTTCTTTAACGCCATGTTGATCTAAGTGCCTAATAAAGGCAGATCCAATAATAGCACCATGGCCATAAGAACAGGCTCTCTGAAAAGTTGCTGCATCGTGGATTCCAAATCCAATCAGTCTTGGTGTATCTAAGCTCATATTATTCAATCGCTCAAAATAAGACAATTGCTCGGATGATATATCACTACTGCCTCCAGTAACCTTAGATTGAGAGACTACATAGAGGAAGGCATTGCTCAATCGATCTGCTTGTTTGATCCTTTCTTCAGAGGTCTCTGGAGTGACCAGGAAAGCGATACCAATATCTCTAGATTCGAACATTGATTTATAATCTCTCTCGTAGATATCCATCGGTAGATCAGGAATGATTAATGCGTCAATTCCAGCATCTTGCGCAGAGGTTAAAAATCTCTCTTCTCCATATTGAAGCATCTGATTAAAGTATCCCATCAGCACTATAGGAACACTTGATTGTTCTCTAATGGTTTTTGCTTGTGCAAATAACTTGTCCAATGTCATCCCATTTGCAAGAGCAATCTGACTACTCTGCTGTATGGTAGTTCCATCTGCAAGTGGATCTGAATATGGCATACCCAGCTCGATTATGTCTGCTCCTGCTCCCGCTAATCTCAGTACAACCTCTTCAGTCGAATCGAGTTTTGGAAAGCCAGCAGTAGTGTAAATATTTAGTATTTGAGAAGACTTCTCAGAGAATAACTGGGTAAATCGTTGCATAGTTTCAAAGGTAGAAATTATTGAACTGATAGATTAATCAAGAATGGGTAAAGTCTCTGTATCCTTGATGATAATTTCCCATCCCATACCTCTAGTTGCTAACGTCATCAAGTCTATGATCTCTTCTTTGGACTCGGCTGCGGCACTGAGGATATGTCGATCCACTGCTGATGACTGTATCGAATCCTTAGCTCGCTGTTGAAGAGCTGATAGTTCCTCAGGAGAGAAACTATTAAAAGTCCCTTGCTTGATGTCGTAGTACTCTAGTGTGTGATCAACTGACAATATTTCAGGATCGGGGAATCCATCAAAGGTAATATGATGTGCATCTTCATCAATGCTGATATCAATTTGATCGAAGTCAAATCCTGCTGCGACCTTTGCATTGACTCGAACTAGTGCTTCCTTCCTAAAAGGACTAAAGTCATAATACTGATAATCCTTGAACTTGTATAATTCAGAAACATCTGCTTCTACTGTTGACAGCTTCCAGATACGTTCGATATTTTCGATGACAAGGTCTGAATTATGTGTAGTGACTGTCTGCTTTTTGATATACCAAATACCTCCAAAAAAAGCTCCTCCTAATAGAGCTAGACCAATAAGCGTATAAAGTAGTTGTCGCATAGGAGAATATGGGTGAAGTCAAATTAAGTAGTACAACTTAGAGAAAACAATAGCTTCTTTGCAGGTAAGAAAGGTACAGATTTATCCACAAAAATGCAATGTCAACCACCATTTCTCTTTGTAGCAGATTGCGATTATTTAATTGGATTATGCTTAGTATTCTTAGTCTCCACTAGTACTGCTTTTATAGACCCTACAGATACTGCTGATTCAATGAGAAGAGGTATTTTACATTCATCATTCGATACATAAATATCCATCTCATTGCCTTCAGTAAATACTTCACCAGAGACTAATTCAGGAGTTAAGTGAATCACTTCCTGCTTACCAATGCCCTTAATCCTCTCTTCAAATACGTCATTGACCTTGATATCTAGGTCGTAATATTCTTTATCAAAAAAGACGTTGATAGGCAATTGACTACCTGGTGTGATATTAGATTGTTCATAGTTTCGCAAATGATAGAGGATACTGACCATATCTTGAGTACAATGATCCATATCAAACTGAAAATATTCTGCAGTCTCCTTCGTCTTACCAAACCATTCATGGATTATTCCATTCTCATAATCAAAGGAAAGACTATCATATCTCACGTACTTTCCTTGATTTGCCATACGGACAAAATATTCTGGTTGACCAGACTCCTTATTTACCCGGGAGTAATACCTATCTCTGACTTTGAAAAGACCATCATACGTTGAAGATGTCTCTCCTGTGACTAAGAAATCATAACTGTCTTCATTCTCAGTGACCTTAAACTTGGCTTCACCTGCCGGTATCCAAATAAATTGCCAATTATAGTAGACCTTATAGGTCAACTCTTCGCCGGATAACCAAGTTGTATTCTCAACTTCACAAGGCATTTCATCCAATTGCCCAGATAAGTCATAGCTGATTCCCATCATCAACAGACTTCCAATAAGTAGTGAAATTAGCTGTTTCATAAGCTATAAAGTTTGCTTTACAAGAGGATAACGACTCAACCGAGGAAGAAATTCGTCATTAATACAATTTTAAGGAAAGATTATTTTTTTCTTCTATGAGATTTATCAGGTACTTCTCTACCCATCAATAGATAGGTACCTATATTTTTTTTTAGTAGAAGTAGAAGTACATTAATCTATTCAAAATCCTCTTCGAACTCATCCTCGATGATAATGACCTTCTCAAATCTTGGCTTATTAGGATCTTCAGGTACTGGGGAAGTCTGAGTACTATCACTTGAAGTTGTTGACATATCTATAACCGTTGTTGATGGGGCTGACACATATTTGGAGCAATCCATCTCTATCAAGTCGCCTAATGGTACAACAAACTTTGTGGTATCATTATAGTCAATCTCTTCATCAGCCTCTACTCTTTTCATAAAGTCAATAAAGTATGGCCTTGCCATGACTCCACCTTGTCCGTCTGCAAGCGTTTCAAACTTGATCCATTGATCTTCACCACCAACCCATGTACCAGTAACTAACTCTGGAGTGATACCCATAAACCAGCCATCAACATAGTCATTTGTCGTACCTGTTTTACCTCCAAATTCAGTTGTTAACTGTGGTTGAACGAATGAAGCGGCGTACTTAAGCATCTCAACCATGACATAGTTGTACTTTTCATTGATAACTCTTTTTTTCTCAGGAGTGGATTGATAGATTGTCTTTCCATTTTTATCTACAATCTTCTTCACAAAAATTGGTTTCTGATAGATTCCATTATTTGCAAAAGTGGAGTATGCTGCCGTCATCTCTAGAACATTGAGATCTGCCGCGCCAAGACTAATCGATGGAGATGGTGGAATTTTACTTTTTTCTATACCAAGTTCCGAAGCGAAGTTACGGACCAGCTGGGGTGAGCCTAATTGCATCATTAACCAGACAGATACCGAATTGGTAGATGTCTTCAATCCTTCCATCAAGGTCATCTTCCTACCAGAAAAAGTCTTTGCATTGGATGGTGACCACGATTTGAGCAATCCAAAATTTGGATCACCTGCAGGAATTGTATACTGAATATCATCTACTTGTAGACAAGGTGATATTGCTTGCTGGGAGATCGCTGTTGCATAGACAAATGGCTTAAATGTTGACCCTACTTGCCTGTCGGATAAAACGTGGTCATACTTGAAGTACTTATTGTTGATACCACCAACCCAAGTTTTGACCTCACCATTGCGAGGATCGATGGATACACTACCGATCTGCATATGCATTCTATGGTATCTGATGCTATCCATTGGAGACATCTCTACTGTTCTCTCGGCTCCTGTCCGATAATCATAAACTACCATATTATGCACCTTCTTAAACTCACTATCCACATTTTGATTGAGTCTTGCCCATTGGGTTTTAACTGAAGTCCAAATAGGATCTTTGAGAACCTTTTCGTAAGCTGATTTTTGTTTCTTGGTGATGTAGTTTTCCTTTAGTAGTCTAGCAAGGTAATTCGCATCTTTGTCAGCCTTGCGCATCCGTAAGATGTCAGAGTCCCACATCCTAGCATCAGGATACTTACTTAAGACTTCTTGGCTTACCTTGTTCATATACTTCTGCTTCATAGCACCAAATCGCTCAGACTCTCTGACCAATCGATCAAGTGCATCTTTTCTGATCTCAAGTTGAGCAGGTTCAGCCTTGTATGTCCAAGGATCTTTTCCTCGCCACCAATTGAAATATCTCGCTTGTAACTGTGCCATATGATTAGTGACCGCAACTTCAGCATGCTCTTGCATATTCATATCAATGGTTGTGTAGATCGTCAATCCATCTTCATAGATATTATACTTTGTCCCATCTGGTTTAGCATACTTAGGATCATCCAACAACTTCTTAAGATAAGTAGTCAGAGTAGCTCTAAAGTATGGTGCCACACCATCGTAGTGGATTGTCCGTTGGAAGTTAGAGATATCGACAGGTGCTTCCTTCAATTGATCAAACTCGTCTCTAGTCAGTTTACCATTCTTAACCATCTGATAAAGAACAACATTTCGACGCCTTTGGGCATTCTCTGGCTTAGACTTAGGGTTGTAATAACTTGGATTTTTGAGCATACCAACTAAGACTGCAGCCTCACCTACTGTCAGTTCACTTTGTTTCTTTTTGAAGTAAGTCTGGGCTGCTGGTGCCACACCATAACTATTGTAAAGAAAGTCAAATTTATTGAGGTACATCGCCATGATTTCCTCCTTGGTATATCTCCGTTCGAATTCAATAGCGATGACCCATTCCTTTAACTTTTGCCATATCCGTTCGACGATATTTGATGACCGATTGGTAAAGAATAACTTAGCTAGTTGTTGCGTGATCGTACTTGCTCCACCCTTTTTACCCATGTAAAATAATGCTCTAGCCACACCCTTGACATCAACTCCACTATGCTTATAATACCTCTCATCCTCAGTAGCAATCAAGGCATTGACAATGTGAGGATTCAGCGCTTGGTACTGGACATTTTCACGGTTGTATTTGAAGTATCTACCTAGCTCTTTCATATCTGAGCTATAGACTAAAGTTGCAAACTCATAAGACGGGTTTTCTAGATCTTCCGTGTCCGGAATCTTAGAAGCAGAGATATAAATCAAGGTCAACACCATTATGATAAAACCCAAAATAAATCCTACCCAAACAAATTTTGATAGTCTGTTATAGAAATTCTCCACTGTACGCTGAAATTTAATGCACTAAATATGAGTAAAAATACTAATATATTCGATTTTAGATGCAGTCAGATAAAAGATATTAGCTCACTCATCACAACATCAAATATATTACACAACTTTGTTATCTATGATTGATAATGAGAATTCGTAAGAGATCAATGATTCATCTGTTCAATAAACTGATAAATCGCTACCTGAAGTATCGATATCAAAAGATCGAACGCTTCAAGACTGACCCGCATGGCACGCAGTCACAGGTCCTCAATACGATATTGAACAACAATGCCTCGTCTTCTTATGCACAGCACTATCACCTGGATACAACATCAAGGTTACCAACCCACTTACCACCTGCCACATACGAAGACTTGAAGCCATACATCGATCGGATGCTCAGTGGCGAATCGGATGTCTTGATTAAGGGTCGTGCCAAATGGTTTGCAAAATCCTCAGGGACATCATCTGGAGTATCCAAGTATATCCCAGTGAGTGACTTTCACCTCAAGTATGGCCACTACACTTCTAGTTGGGATATGGTCACAGTGCTCTATCACGATGATGATTGTCCACCCATCTTTGCTCACAAAAATATGTTGATAGGAGGAAGCATCGGGCCTCACCCCAATCATCCTGACGCTATGGTTGGTGATATATCTGGTATCCTCGTCCATAACTTTCCCAAGGTGGGAAGACCATTTTACACTCCGTCATTTGAAGATGCGCTTACTCCAGACTGGGAAGAAAAGATTCACAAGTTGGTCACGATTTGTAGTCAAGATCCCGTCATAACATTTGCTGGTGTACCGACCTGGATCTCACTGATCTTAAAGCAGATGCTTGAGCATACTGGAAAATCTACAATGCGAGAGGTCTGGCCAAGTGCGGCTTACTACCTGCACGGAGGAGTCAACTTTGAACCCTATCGATCGACATTTGAATCCTATTTTCCAGAAGGAGGAGTCCGCTACGTTGAAGCTTATAATGCAAGTGAAGGTTACTTTGCATTCCAAGACGACGAGACAGTCGATGGAATGTTATTGCTCTTGGATAATGATATCTACTATGAGTTTATCCACTATGCTGAATACCATTCTACAGATAGAAAAATCCTATCATTAGCTGATGTCCATGTGGGACAATACTATGTGATACTGATTACCTCCTCGGCTGGATTATGGAGATATGTCTTGGGGGATGTCGTGACATTTGTACAAACTCACCCCTATCGAATGAAGGTGACTGGCAGGATCAGTCAATACATCAATGCCTTCGGTGAAGAGGTGATGGTGCACAATACAGATCGTGCAATCACAGATGTCTGTGTGGCTCACAACTGTAGCATCAGAGACTATACTGCTTGTCCGATATTTCCATCAGAACGTAGAGTTGGCGGACACGAGTGGTTAGTAGAATTTGAACATCCGCCTAGTGACATTGTGGCATTTGGCTGTGACCTAGATCGAGCCTTACAATCTCTCAACTCCGATTATGCAGCCAAGCGTCACAAAAATCTAGCAATGCAATCACTCGAGCTAAATGTCATCCCTTCTGGCACCTTCAATCATTGGTTGAAATGTAAAGGCAGGCAAGGTGGTCAAATCAAAGTGCCTAGATTATCGAATGATCGAGGTGTTGTGGATGAGATCAAGGATTTTATCAAAGACTCTGCAAGATTATAACTATCGATATCAATAGGACTGATAGGTATGGCGGATAGAGTTGTGGTGAGTCATCACTAGTGTTTTACCCATCCCTGCCCTTCCCTAATTCTAGGGAAGATGACTGAATGGTCTGATACAATCAGAATCAAAGCATGACAATGCTTGGATAATGAAGGAACCAAAGTGAAGACTTTGGGTGGGTAAGCCGTCCTTAAATTTTTACCCATCCCTAGCCCTTCCCTAAATTTAGGGAAGGGAATGAATGCCGATTTTTAAATCGGAAGAAAGGGTTGGGTAGAAAATTCGTAATTTTAAAATTATGTTGAAGACATTATTTATATCATCAGTTTTACTGATATGCTGTTATCTACATTCGGCTGGTCAATCTAAGGCAGATTACCAGTGGATATTCGGATCTGATGCGTTATTTTTAGAAGGAGCAGAAGGGACAATATTGGATTTTAATGGTGACTCTCTACGGTCTTGGTACCAGCAAATCCCATTTGAGATCGGCTCCAACAATGCCTCTATCTGTGATGAGAATGGTCGCCTATTGTTTTATACAAATGGTTGTGCGGTATTCGACTCGACCTTCCAGATCATGGAAAATGGAGATGGGATAAACGAAGGCAGTAGTAATATTGGGAATTGTGGAAGTGGACAATATCCGGGAGTTCAAAATTCAATTATATTACCAGATAATTACAATTCA
>CALISO010000115.1 GCA_938041445.1 uncultured Saprospiraceae bacterium | reverse complement strand
AGCATTTCTACATAATCTTGATTGTAGTTGAAGTCGTTCGGTTGACCAGCATACCAATTAGTGTATGTTAATGGTTCTCCATTTACCCATTCGAAGTTGCCTTCTGAAAGATGATCAGATAGTCCGATATATGCACTTTGTATCGTCAAGATATTTGCTAAGAATGCATTCTCACCGGCATCATTAATTACAGCTAAGTAACCACCATTGCTTGTTGCTACAGCTTGAGCACTTAACCAAGTAGCTGGACTATTAGAGCAGTAGTATTGGTGTCCTTCATAAGATCCCATATAGATGAATCCAGGGATATATTCTCCAGTACAAGGGCTACAACCTTCATCATATATAGGTGGGTCAAATGTCACATAAGCACCTCCATTACCATCACAGCCAACTACAATGTCATCGGGACATACTGGAGGATTAGCCATATTGTCTTGCACTGTTACGGTAAATGAGCAGTATTCAGTATTACCGCAGTTATCAACTGCTGTGTAGACTACTGTTGTCACCCCAACAGGGTAGTATGTTCCAGAGAAGTGTGTACTGGTGAATGAATCCACACCACAGTTATCTATCACTGTAGGTGCTTGCCATGTGACCATTGTCATTTGGTTATCTACCACGATATTAGCTGGGCAATTTTGTATCACTGGCTTCAAATCATCCTTAATAATAATTGACTGCGTACATGTAGCATCTAATCCAGTACCAGGATATGTTGCCTTCCATACTCTATCAATCACCTTAGCTCCTGCGCAAGGGCCTGTAGAAAGGATATAGTCAGTAAATGTCACACTTGGTGTAGGGCATTCTGCACTTCCAAGTACGATTGGTTGTCCAAGAATACTTGGAGAAATACTGCTACCTATACAGAGAACAGCGTCACCAGGGCAAGTTAATGATGGAGGAGTAGAACATATCGGATCAGGACAAGTTACCGTCACATTGAAGCTACACGTACTTGTATTACCACAACCGTCTGTAGCAGTA
Source organism: uncultured Saprospiraceae bacterium (assembly GCA_938041445.1). GTDB lineage: Bacteria > Bacteroidota > Bacteroidia > Chitinophagales > Saprospiraceae > JAHDHH01. Next base: position 32,154 of record CALISO010000115.1, on the reverse strand, counting down.
TAGATGACTTCAGTTGTTCCTTCCCAGAATGCTGTTCCGCTATTGATATTTGATGTCAATGTAACAGCACTACAATTATCAGTTGCTGTAGGTGGTGTCCAGTTTACGATTGCATCACAAGCAACTGTACCTACAACACTGATATCTGATGGACATCCTAAGATTGTAGGACCCTGAGTATCATCTAATGTGATGGTTTGGACACATGTTGCAAAAATCGCAGAGTTGAATGGATCTGTAGCAGTCCAAGTTCTTTCTATAATCTTACTTGTAGAGCAGCTCCCAACCGTTATTACATCATCATATGTGACATTTGGATCTAAGCAATCACCAGGACCAGCTGTCGCCACTGCATACCCAGTTGTTGATGGTGCAAAACTTGAGCCAGCACAACCACTAAAGTCTGCAGGGCAAGTGATTGTCGGCATACTCATACAGTTTGATCCTGTAGTACATAGAACGTTGACTTCAAATGTAGCAGAAGCAACATTCCCGCAAGCATCAGATGCAGTCAATGTTACTACAGTGACACCAGTAGAAAATTCGCTTCCACTTGGGATATCTGATGTAACAACTACTGAGCTACTGCAGTTATCAGTGGCCGTCGGTGTAGCCCAACTATATATTGCACTACAGTCAGGACCATCACCACCATCAAGCGAGATATCCAATGGAATACCATAGATAGTTGGTGCTAAATCATCAATCAGTGTAATGACTTGAGTACAAGATGTAGCAAGACTTTCGTCAAAAGTATCAGTCGCAGTCCATATTCTGTGAATTGTAGTTTCACCACAAGTGTTAGCAGGCACGATTACATTATCGCTAAATGTTACTGTTGGAGCATTACAAGCCCATCCAGGGATTGCAGTTGCTGTACCAGTTATGCTTGGATCAATTGATGATCCAGGACAAGCAGTATAATCCGAAGGACAAGAGAGTACAGGTACTTCATCACATTCACAAGTGACAATCACATTAAATGAAGCAGTTGATGAATTACCACAAGCGTCAGTTGCTGTATAAGTAACTGTATAAGTTCCAGCCTCACCAAAAGTATCTCCACTATTAAAGTCAGATGTCAAAGTAACCATTCCGCAACCGTCAGTAGCTACTGGGTCAAGCCAATTGACTGCAACAAAGCAATCAGAAGCTGGAGCACTTACTTCTATATCTCCTGGTACATTAGAGAATACAGGAGCACTTCCATCATCAGCAAGAGTGATGACTTGAGTACAAGATGTAGCAAGACTTTCGTCAAAAGTATCAGTCGCAGTCCATGTTCTGTGAATTGTAGTCTCGCCACAAGTATTAGCAGGTACAATCACATTATCGCTAAATGTTACTGTCGGTGCATTACAAGCCCATCCAGGGATTGCAGTTGCAGTACCTGTTACACTAGGATCGATTGATGATCCTGGACAAGCCGTATAATCACTAGGACAAGAGAGTACTGGTACTTCGTCACATTCACACGTGACAATCACGTTAAATGAAGCTGTAGAAGAATTACCACAAGCATCAGTTGCCGTATAAGTAACTGGATATGTTCCATCTTCGCCAAATGTATCTCCACTATTAAAGTCAGATGTCAGAGTTACAGCTCCACATCCGTCAGTTGCTGTTGGGGCTACCCAAGTGACTGCAACAAAACAATCAGAAGCTGGAGCAGTAACTGCAATATCTTCTGGAATATTTAAGATGATAGGAGCACTTCCATCATCAGCAAGTGTGATAACTTGAGTACAAGATGTTGTCAATGATGTATCAAACGTATCTGTTGCAGTCCAAACTCTATGAATTGTTGTCTCACCACAAGTATTAGCTGGTACGATTACATTATCGCTAAATGTTACTGTTGGGTCACTGCAAGCCCATCCAGGAATCGCAATTGCAGTACCGGTCACACTTGGATCAATTGATGATCCAGGACAAGCTGTATAATCACTAGGACATGTTAATGCTGGCACCTCATCACACTCGCAGCTCACACTGACTGTGAATGAAGCTGTTGTGGTATTGTTACAAGCATCTACCGCGGTATAAGTGACTGTATATGTTCCAGCCTCACCGAATGTATCTCCACTCTCAAAGTTTGATGTCGTTGTAACTGATGTGCAGTTATCAGTTACTGTAGGTTCTACCCAAGTTACTTCCACAAAGCAATCAGATGCTGGTGCTGTGACCAAGATATCTTCTGGTACATTCGTGATTACTGGTGCTGCTATATCTTCTGCTACGACCATTTGTGTACAGCTGCTAGATAAGTCCGTCTCTGGATCAGTTGCAGTCCAAGTTCTTTCTATAACTAATGCTCCTGCACAAGGACCATTTGAGATCATCACATCCGTAAATGATACGGTAGGGATTCCAGTACAATCTGAATTAGATTGGGTTGCTGTTGCAGTTCCAGTATTTGTTGGCATCATATCATCTCCAATACATACCGTGATGTCGCTTGGACAGACGATTGATGGAGGTGTTTCACATCCATCACAGATGATAGTCACACTGAAGCTACATATGCTAGTATTGCCACAGTCATCAGATGCAGTATAGATTACTTCTGTACTTCCTTCGCTGAATGTTGCTCCATTTTCAATGTTACTTGTCAATGTAGCTGTTCCACAATTATCAGTAGCAGTTGGCTCAAACCATAAGAATGGCTTTTCACAAACTCCTGCTCCGTCTATAGTCACATCGTGTGGGCAATTGATAATTGCAGGAGCCTCAGTATCTGTCAATGATATAATTTGGTTGCAAGAAGCTGTCAATGTTGCATCAGACGGGTCAGTTGCTGTCCAAGTTCTTGTTATAGTTGTATTACATCCATTGATCACTTCAGCGTCTATAAATGTTACAATTGGAGTATCACAACCATCATCAGCAGTTGCAATTGCTGTACCTGTGATAGCAGTATCGATATCGCTACCTGGGCAAGCCATATAGTCTGCTGGGCAAACAATACTTGGAGGTGTATTACAGACACAATTGACTGTTACGTTAAAGCTCGCTGTCGTTGTTCTTCCACAACCATCTACTGCAGTATAGACAACAGCAGTAGTACCTTCAAAGAACTCTGAACCACTTGTAAAGTTTGATGTCAATGTCACCTCACCGCAATTATCAGTCGCTGTTGGCTCAGTCCAAGTTATTGATGCTGAACAGTTACTACCAGATGATTCAAATACAATGTCATTTGGCACATTAGCAATCATTGGATCAGACATATCATATAATCCTATGAATTGTGTGCAAGTTGCACTATTTCCATTTGAAAGATCAAGTGATGTCCATGTTCTTACTGCCTCATAAATACAGCCATTATCAGTAATAACTCCATCTGCAAATTCTAATTCTATCGGTCCGCATCCATCCACTTCGTTGAATGTCGGTGTGCCTATTGAAGCAGGACTTAAGTCATCACCGATACAACCAAAATAGTTGATAGGGCACTGTAGAAGTGGTGTTCCTTCACAAGTACACTCAACTGTTACATTGAATGTAATAGAAGTTGTCTTACCACAATTATCTACAGCTGTATAGACTACAGTTGTTGTACCTTCTGCAAAGCTATCTCCTGGATTATGTGTTGATGTGAATGAAGCAATTCCGCAATCATCAGCTGCAACTGGAGGAGTCCACTCAACTAGTTCATTACATCCTTTCCCAATACCTTCTACAATGATATCATCAGGTACATCAGAGATTGTAGGTAATTCCTGATCGTATAATCCGATAAACTGAGGACAAACTGCGTTTGTTCCAGATCCTAGATCTGTAATTGTCCATATCCTTACGATTTCTACTGCACATGCTGTGTCAGTGATCGTCATATCAACACTTGTTAATTCATAAGGTCCACAACCATCATTTTCGATAAATGTAGGAGTTCCCGTTATGCTTGGGTCAGTACTTCCGATACATCCAAAGTAGTTAGTCGGACAAGTAACTTGGATAGGATCTGTACATGTGCATTCTACAGTAACAGTAAATGCATAAGTTGTAGTTTTACCACATTCGTCCACAGCTGTATATACAACAGTGGTTGTACCTTCATTGAATGTGTCTCCACTGCTATGAGTACTTGTTACAGAATCAAGGCCACATTCGTCTGTAACTACTGGTTCTGTCCAAGTTGCTACAGCAGTACATCCAAGCCCTGCACTAGTCAAAGAAATGTCAGATGGACCACTTTCGAAAGTCGGGAATTGCATATCATATAGGCCTAAGAACTGAGTACAAGTTGCACTTTGTCCATTGTCTAAGTCTGTTGCAGTAAATGTTCTCACTATCTCGGATACACAAGAAGTATTCTGTATAAATGAATCTGAGAATGTTACATCTATATTGTCTCCACATCCGGGCTCAGTAGTTACTGTAGGTTCTCCTGTATTACTAGGATCTGTAGAGTCATTGATACATCCAAAGTAATTAATAGGACATGAGATGACTGGCGGTAGACCACATAGACATTCCACAGTTACATCAAATGAATCTGTTGCCGAATTACCACAAGCATCAGTTGCTGTATAGACTACAGTAGTGGTCCCCTCACTAAATGTTTCTCCACTTTCGTGAGTGGAAGTCAACTCTACAGCTGTACAATTATCAGTTGTTGTTGGTATTGTCCACGTCACAATAGTAGAACATCCGCTTCCTGTTAAGGTCATCAGTATTTCATCTGGTATGTCAACAATAACTGGAGCTTGATCGTCAATATGTGTGATTGTTTGATTACAAGTTGAAAACAAACTTGCGTTATTTGAATCCGTTGCAGTCCAAGTTCGAACAATTGTAGTTTCACCACAATCATTTGCTGGGACTGTCACTTCATCGTTGAAGGTAATAAGAACATTGCCACATCCATCAACATTTGTACCGGTCGCAGTTCCCGTCACAGTAGGAGAAATACTTGCTCCTGGACAATCAATAATATCCACTGGACATAAGATGGTTGGTGGGATATCACATGTGCAGGTAACAGTAACGGTAAATGTTGTTGTAATTGCATTTCCACAATCATCAGTAGCTGTATAGGTCACAGTCGTTGTGCCTTCAGTAAATGCTGAACCATTAGAAGCCGTTGATGTCAATACAACGGCACCACAATTATCACTTGTTGTAGGTTCAGTCCAATTTGCAACAGCTGTGCAATCTGAGAGTGGTGCTGTAAGTGTAATGTTTTCTACTGTAGTTAAGAATGTTGGTGCGATATCATCTACGAGTGTAATAACTTGAGTACAAGATGAGAATAACAGAGCATCATTAGGATCTGTAGCAGTCCAAGTTCTTTCTATTGTTGTTTCTCCACAGCTATTCATAGGTGAAGTAATCACATCTATAAAGTCTACTATAGGTGTATCACAAAGAGTACTTCCTGCATCTGCAGTGGCTGACCCAGTAGTTGCTGGATCCGTAGAACTACCAGGACAATCTGTATAATCTGATGGACAAGTAATGATAGGTACTGTTGAGCAATCACATGTTACTGTCACAGTAAATGACCCAGATATAGAATTGCCACAAGCATCAGTCGCAGTGTATGTCACTGTTGTAGTCCCTTCATCAAAAGTGCTGCCGCTATTATGAGTTGAAGTAAGGGTACCGCCTCCACAATTGTCACCCATAGTTGGTAGAGTCCAAGTTGCTACTGCGGAACAGTTGACACCAGAGGCAGTGAGATTTATATCAGTTGGTATTCCCGATAGTGTAGGATTACTATTATCAGAATATGTCAATATTTGTGTACAGGAAGAAGACTGAGTTGTACCAGGATAGGTAGCAGTCCAAGTTCTTTCTATTACTGTATTACAAGTATCATCATTAACTGTTACATCGTTAAATGCAATTTCTGCTGGATCACATTCATCCCCAGAGATAGATATTGCTGTACCAGTGACTGTAGGGCTAGTAGTAGTGCCAGGACACGCAGTGTAGTCTGCTGGGCAGGTTATAGTTGGGTTTCCTTCACAACATGTACCCATTACTGTGACAGTAAACTCACAAGTCGCTGAATTTCCACAAAAGTCCAATCCAAGATAACTTACTGTTGTTGTTCCTAATGGGAATGTAGAACCAGGTAGCATTGTGCTGGTAATAGATTGAAATCCACAGTCATCATCCCATGTAGGTAAGTCCCAAGTTGTCGTGAAATCACATCCATTTGTAGATAAGTCAATTGTGATATCTGCTGGGCAATTAGTTACTGTAGGTGCATCATCAGTGAGAAATAACATCTGAGTACAAGTCGAAAACAACCATGGACTAGCATTGTCAGGATATGTTGCTGTCCAAACTCTTTTGATTGTCAATTCGCATCCTGTATCAACCATTACTTCATCTTGATATGTAAGTTCTGGTTCAGGGCAAAATTCATCACCTGGAGTTGCAATAGTAAATCCAGTATTTGATGGATCAATACTATCATTTGGACAACCAAAATATGTGGATGCACAATCCATATTTGGTGCTGTGTTACAGTCATCTGCAATCATTGCTTGTTCTTCAACTGAAAGATTAGCATTGAAGCAGAACGTTTCTCCAGAATTTGCAATACCTGAATTGGTGAAAGCAAAAAAGCTGAAGAAAATAACACTGAATAACGTAAATGTAAATTTTGGTTTCATAGTGTGGTTTACCGTAATAGTAATTTTTTTCGTTAGTTAGCTTAGATTTACTAGTGGTTCATCTAAGATTTCATAAGGAATACGATTGTGATGCCTAAGTCGCTTCCTGCAAACACTTAAAAAATAGTTAATTTCGTATATGATAAAATTAATATATGATGTAAGTAACTGTCTAAGCGGGTGGATTCTACTCTTATGGCGTAGATGTTCATTGATTGTCACGCTTTTTATCATATTTATTTTATCCAATTGTGGTGACAGTAATTCTGATATTTCTGCCAAAGTGCTCCGATACAATCATACGAATCCAGTATCGACACTAGATCCAGCATTTGCCAAGAGCCAGAATGCCATATGGGCTACACATCATATCTATTCTACACTCTTTAATTATGATTCAAATACAGTAATACAAGGGAATTTGGTCAAGAGTTATAAATTGTCACCAGATGGATTGACGTATCAATTTGACTTGATTGACTCTATATACTTTCATACAGATGAGTGTTTTGGTGATTCTGAACTGAGGCAGTTGACCAGTCAAGATGTTAAGTATAGTTTAGAACGATTAACTGATGAAGCATTACAATCTCCTGGTTCGTGGGTCCTAGATGGCAGGATAGCTGAGATAACAGTCATTAATAGGTTGTCTTTTGAAATTCGTTTAGTTGAGCCATTTGCACCATTTCTTGGGTTATTAGCGACAAAGTATTGTGCAATTGTGCCAAAGGAAGCTGTAGATTATTATGGGGTGAAATTTAGAAGTCATCCCGTAGGTACTGGACCATTCCAACTTAAAAAATGGATAGAAGGTGAAGTACTCTATCTAGCTGCAAATCCAAATTATTTCAAAGGACAACCTATATTGGACGGTGTCAAAGCCAATTACATTACGGATAAAAAAATTGCGTTTCTTTCTCTGCTGCATGGAGATATAGATTACATATCAGGCCTAGAGTCTACATTTTCTCATAGACTGATAGATTCAGATGGCACTCTTCTACCAGAGGTAAGTGATCAACTGTCTCTTCAATCTGTGCCATACCTTAATACTGAATACATTGGTATCAATTTGGATGACTCCAATGAATCAGTATTATCCCAGAAGGCATTTCGTCAAGGATTAAACTATGCCATAGATAGACAATCATTGTTAAAAACTCTTAGGAATACGATAGGTTATCCAGGAGTAAATGGAATTGTTCACCCAGGGCTTAAAAGTATGATGGACGGATTACCACAAGGTTACGACTATAATCCTGAGAAGGCAGCTGAATTAATAGAATCATCTGGATACACTACTCGATATAACAGTGAGGTGATCACGCTATCAACCAATGCAGACTATCTAGATATTATCACATTCGTTGCAAGACAGTGGGAAGTGTTAGGAGTCAAAGTTGAGATTGATGTTCTTGAGTCATCTATTTTGAGACAAGGTATGCGTAATGGAGATATTAATATGTTCAGAGCATCATGGATTGCTGACTATCCAGATCCTGAAAACTTTCTAACGCTTTTTTATGGGGAGAATCCAGCACCTCCAAACTATACGAGGATGCGTAATGCGGACTTTGATAACCTTTATCGGAAGGCTAAAGCAGAACCTAGTGGTGAATTGAGAAAGACCTACTATAAAAGTCTGGATAGTATGGTTGTGGAAGAAGCTCCAGTTGTGTTTCTATTCTATGATGCAAGTGCTATTTTTTATAGCAATAGGCTAAAAAATGTAGAAATCAATGCTCTCAATTATATTGAAGTAGAGCATCTAGATAAAGAGTGATATATAGGTATTAGTGCCGATTAACATCTCCTATTTTAATGGCTTGCACATTCACTTCAATTTCACCAGGGCTCTCTATATCAAGCTCTATCTGTGTTGGATTAAACTTCCAAGAAATTCCAGCTGGAAAACCATCTAATTGTTCCAAAATATTCTTTCTGATTACAGACATATCTGCTGCAGAAACATTGCCATCATTGTTGACGTCTCCTGCAATAGTTTGATAAGGTTGACTAAATGGCTGAATGCCAAGTAAGTGTCTCAATATCAAAATGATGTCAGAACTAAATACACCATCAAGATAGCCACCTGTCTTTTCAAAAGTGATTATTGGATCAATGAGTCCTGGATAAGAAGCTTCAAAGTCTATTATTGTAAATGTACCATTAGGTTCTATCGTTATTGGATATATTGGGCCGGTACCATCTGCAGATCTAAGTGTATACGTAACATCGGATACAGCATTACCTCTTGTGTCAAGCAGAGAGATACTGTAGTTAAAGGTATCTATAATTGGTTCTGGATCAATTACAGTCGTATCGACCTCAGTCATAGTCAGGGCTAGAGTGATGGCTTCGTCGATAGCTTCCTCTCTGCTGAGAGTCCCATATGCTTCTACATCGGGAAAAACTGTTCCGTTTGGTGCTATTACCGTAAAATGTGGAGTGCTAAATATTGGACCAAAATCGCTATTGTGATACGACCAAAAGATATCAAAGGCACCACCATCTTCACCTGCTCCTGGATTGGTGAGGGAATGCATTTCTTCGTATCCTTTGACATCATCATTACTGTCAAATGTCTTATTACTTAAAGTGAAGAACTCAACATCATCCTGACCTTCTCCCCAATCTTCATAGATATCTTGTAAAGTAGGGGCATAGGCATTACAAGGAGGACAAGCCACAAAAAACCAATCTATAAGGACAACTTTTCCTTCATCTAGATAGTCTTCATACAAAGTGTGCTCATTACCATTAGTATCTGTAAAGGTGAAATCAATAGCTGATTGACCTTTCAATGCCATATTAGCACATAGGATTAAACCTAAAATGGTGTATAATTGTGTTTTCATTCTCCTCCTGTTATACTTAAATATAATTCATTTGATAGTCAGATAGTTGCCCCAAGATGAAAAAAAACTTATTGCACATACATATTCTCAAGCAAGCTGACTACCAGGAAGTATGGGATTTTCAGGAAATATTGATGCAAAAGCTAATCCGAACGAAGCGAAATCAGACCGTTAACTCTTCTCCATTTTCTACACATCATTTGATATTTTGTGAGCATAAACCAGTCTATACTTTGGGTAAAAGTGGCTCTATAGATAACCTCCTGATTCCAGAAGATAAATTAGAGTCTTCAAAGTTTGAGTTTCATAAGATTAATCGAGGTGGAGATATTACATATCACGGACCTGGTCAATGGACTATCTATCCTATTCTTGATCTTGAATGTTACTACCGCGATGTGCATAAATATGTCAGATCACTTGAAGAAATAGTAATCAACTTACTTGCTGATTATGGAATAGAAGGCAGCCCTGTTCAAGACTTTACTGGGGTATGGGTAGGAGAGCAGAGCAATCGAAAAATATGTGCGATAGGCGTACATCTGTCAAGATGGGTATCTATGCATGGATTAGCACTAAATGTAAATTCTAATCTGAGTCATTTCAATTATATCATCCCGTGTGGAATTCCTCAAGGAGAGAAGAGTGTTACCTCAATGAGTGAAGAAGTAAATCGACCAATTGATATGTCTGAAGTAAAAGACAAATTCATTACGGAGTTTGTGTCGTATTTCCCCGCCGAGGTTATGGAAAATACTCCTTATCTGCCAAAGTCGTAACTAATATAGGCTTCCATTCCTGGACCAGCTTTCGCTAAGTCTGTTCCTATATTCATATTGCCTAGCATTCCGAGTCTTATTTCACTATCATTTGCAGAGTTAGGTATTATGATTCCTAACTGAATGAGTACATCTGAAACAGTAGAGTAGGATAGACCTGCCCAAAATGTATCTTGCATTTCATATAAACCATTTAATGTAAATGAGACAAATTCTGGATCAGTAAGATTTACTGAAAGGCTGGGCTCGACTCGACCTCCAAGAAAAGCAATATTTGACCCCACGAGGCCAAATATGTGTAGTTCTCTTTCGAAGTTATTTCTTTGTATTAGTACATCAGTCGAAATTGCTTGGAATAGTGATGCTCCTATAAAAAAGAAGTTGTCTTGAAATTTACGATTGCTAGATTGATAATAAATCCCACCTCCTACACTTGGAAAAAATGTTGATCCTTGATCACCAGTTAGTAACTCATCATCTTCATCATTGAAGAATTCATCACTTGGATCAAAGCCTATTGAGTTTAATGTTCCAGATAGGGCCAAACTTAGTTTTCCATACTTGGTAAATACTGCATCCAGATGGTAAGCATAGTTGAGTGTAACACCGGTACTAGCTACTGGACCTGCAGCATTGTTATAGATGCCACCTCCAAAGCTCATATTATAATCTTCAACTGGAATCTGTAGACTTGCATTGATATATCTAGGAGACTTAGAAGCACCTAGTCCAAACCATTGTTGCCTCATAAACAAATCAACTTTCTTAGAACCTTCTGATTTAATTGTAGCGGGATTCCATATGTGCCTAGTGTTGTCAAAGCTACTCTGATAAGGAAACTGCTGAGCACTAGATTCTTGATAGAAGAATATACAGATTATAAGGATAATTACTCTTGTAGAAAATTTGATGATATGTGATAGCATCTTTTGCATCTTTAAAATTATTTTGGAGTTGTTATCTAGTGATTGTTAATGCTTCTTTGATAAAGACGCCATTAAATTCTAAAATGTAATAGTAAGTGTCTGCGGCTAATTGATCTGTTCCATTTGTGCCGTCAAATAAGATATCTCCATTTCTCTGATAGTCTCGAGCAGAGTAAACGACATTACCCCAGCGGTTATATATACTCAAAGTATTAGATGGGTATGCTTCCAACCCATTGAAGTATAGTTCATCATTCTTGCCATCACCATTAGGTGTAATTATGGTAACAATGTCAATCAAGTCTTCAACTTCATCTCTCACACAGACATCAACAGACTCAACATATTCACATCCGAATTCATCTGTTATTGTTACAGTGAATGTTTCATCAGATGTAATGCTTATCGTTGGGTTAGCGATATTACTTTGTCCCTGAATGAGACCTGTATTTGACCATACATAATCTACACCTCCAGTTGCCATTAATTCAAATGGGAAACCTTCAAAAGCACAGGTGTCAACTCCTGCACTTGTAGATGCCATAGGGAATACATCAACAAATAGAGTATCCGTGTCAAAATTGTCAGGGCAATCATCTGTCACTTCAACAACATATAGAGTTGGCATCGTTGGAGAAGCGATGACTATTGCTGTGTCTAAGGCATTCAATGAAGCACTCCCCTCTGTCCAATTGTAATATAGCCCACCAATCGCCACTAATTCCAATGTATCCGTTGGACAAAGCTGTGTCACATCAGCTCTTATTTCTGAATTAATAGTTGGGAAATTGATCACATTAATCGCATCAGTTAGGATACATCCATCTCCATTGTCTACGACTACTGTTATTTCTTCGACGGTAATTTCAGGTACTTCTTGAGCGACTAATTCTATGCTTGGTGTTTCCTCTCCTGTAGACCATTGGTAGTTAGCAAATTCTCCATCTAGTGGTGAAAGTATAACAGTTTCTCCTGGACAAAGTGCAATATCGTCATCTCCAATATTCAATCCATCTATAAAGCTTTCTATGACTGTGCTTTGCAAAGTATCTCGACATTCGCCATTGGAAGTTGAAATGATCACTTCATAAAACCCTCCTTCATCAGCCTGTAATACACTCTCTGTAGCACCGATAATTATTTCATCATCTAAGTACCATTGGTAATTATAATTACCATCGGACACCACTTCTAAGGTCAACGCTTCACCACTACAAATGGATCCATCTTCAAGTGGTAAAACGACAGGGCTAGGCATTGTTGATACTGAGAATTCAGCTGTGGCAATGCATGTTTCATCTGTGAGGAAATAGCCTACAAAATAGTTGCCACTTTCAGTGATAGTTAATTGATTAGATGTTTCACCATCTATTGTCACATTGTCCTTAATCCAGATATGCGTAAAGTCCTCTAGCCCTGTATCCATTACAAATTCAGCACCATCACATATGGTTGCATCATCTAGGTTGATCGCAGGCAAAACATCATAATCTATGTAAAATGAATCAAGATTTGTACAACCACTATTGTTGTGAGTGTATTCAACATAATACCTACCGTCTGCATTATCATTGACTGTAAATAGTGTATTACTTCCTAAAATGGAGCCACCGAGTTCACTAAACCATTGATATGTGGCAAATTCTTCACTTGAGGCAGTAATGGTGATCGAATTATTACCACAAACAGTGACTGTGTCATTAACTTCATTAAGTATAGTACCAGCACTTGTAAAACCTAGAGTAAAATCTATAGGTGCCGCGCTAATAGCTGTAGTTTCGGTACTACTGCATCCTGTACCTGACTTCGTAGCCACTAGAGTATAAAGTCCGGCTTCATCGAATGTTACTTCGTTACCAGTTGCTACGGGAGGTGCATCTACATCTAAGAACCATTCATAGTCTGTGTCGGCTTGTATTGGTGATGAAACAATGACTTCGTCATCATCTCCACATAAGTAACTTACAATTGGTAAGTTAATGGAAGGGGGTGTTTCTTTTGTGATTCTGACAGTATCAGTTGCTTGACATTCGCCTCGTTCTGTTTGAGCAATCCAAACTCCCGATTCATCAAGGTCGCACACTATTGATGGTAATGCAGTTAATCCTGCAAAATCAGCTGGGAATACACCCGGTTCATCTGGATTATCTTCATTATATAACCAAAGGATTTGAGGACCCTCAGTAATTGCATTGATGGTATAGCTTCCATCTGGACATACTATAGTATCATTACCTAAGTCGATTTCCCAAATTGGATTCAAAAAGACTTCTATTGTATCACTGTTGGTACATCCAATATCATTTGTTGCGACTGCGATATATTGACCTTCAACAGTAGCAAGGAATTCATCATCTCCATCTTCTTCTACAAGTAGGTCATTGATAAACCAATCAATATCATCAACTTCATTACTTGCGTCTAATATGATTTCATCACCAATACATCCTGCTATATCATCACCAAATGTAACTGGCGGAGTTTGGCTAACTGTAATGTCAACAGTGTCTCTACCTATACAATCTCCAAATCCAACTTCAGCAATCAGCTGACCTGGCTCATCAATTGTTACAAAAAAGTCTGTGACATCAATTAGTGTATTTTCATTAAAAATCCAGCTTATTTCAGTAAATGTTGAACTCGCAATTACTGTAACATTCTCTCCTTGACAGAAAGAAACTTCCTCATTGTCTAAGGTAACAGTAGGTGTGCTAACAAACTCTAGATTCACAACATCCGAGAAGGAACAATCAGAATCAGAATCTATAACTGTCAGAGTATAATCACCAGTACCATCGCTTCCATCAATCATTATATCAGGATCATTTCCAATGATAGCGTTATCTGGTCCAGTCCATATGTAGACCGGGTTAGTTATAAAAATATCTCCACTTACATCAAATGCTAATTCTTCTCCTACACAAACCGATTGATTCTCGCCAAGTTCAAATTCTGGTACTGCTATTAATGATAAGTTGAATGTATCTCTTGCAGTACATCCTGTGCCAAATTCTATTGCTTCTAGAATATATTGACCAGGTGAGGTTATTGTGATACTATTGGAATTTGAGGAAGGTATATCATCGTTATTGAAGGTCCAATTATAAAGACCGGTGATAGGATTAGTAGATAAGATGAATTCATCAAATTGACAGATGGCTGTATCCTCAGGAAGTTCTATGGACAATTCCTCATTAATCGTTACATCGAGTAAGGCATCCATTGTACATCCAGCAGGATCTTCAACTGTCACCCTGTATAGACCTGTAACCGTAGGCGTGAAAGTATTTGTACTGTTTAGAACAGTTAACGGATCTGTTATGTCAACCCAAGTGAATATTGTTCCTGTATTTGTATTGACAGTTGTAGATTGTATCTCACCGAAACAGTATTCTACAACAGGATCATCAATGATAGCAGTAAGGTTGTTGACACCTTCAACTGTGATAAGAGCACCGCCATTGGTATCAACGCAAGCATCAATTGTTTGGACTTCAACCATATAAAGCCCAGGAGTTAATCCAGTAAATGTATTAGTACTACTTGTGACTTCATCAGTCGTGCCAATTGCTTGTAATATGTAAATAAAGTCTCCAGCATTAGTCATCTCTATGGTTATAGAACCATCCGCGGTTGTACAACCTGATGCTGATACTGTAGTTACTTCATTTATGATAGGTTGTGTTGCAGGAGATTGTATCATAATCTCTTCCGTATAAACACAAGTTGGATCCTCAGGAATGCTGATATTTAAATCAAATATGGATCCATCAGCTGGTAAATTTGTCAGTATAACTGTTTGTGGACTGCCTGCTAATGCAAAGCTTTGACCATTAATATCAAGTGTTCCTGGATCTGGTACGTTATCGTAAAACACTTCCACAACCAAATCAAATTGATCTCCATCAATACATGCATCTAAATCTATGATATTGACATCTAGAATACTACAACCACCATCGATATCTAAGGAGACAAAGTTGTTAGATTGAAGAACACAACCCCCAGATGCTAAAATATCATTAATTGATTGGCCACCCCAAGTACTTGGGTCAAGATTAGCTGGAGGTTCTGCTCCACTTGCCTTATAACTTACCACATATACTTCATATTGACCTCCTGGCAAGGTTGTGAAATCTGCAACATCACTGACTCCAAGAATGGTATTAGTTGCCAAATTGATCGCTACAAATGTGTAAGAATAATTCAGATTAGTAGCAGTATCAGCAAACACAAAACCGGGGCCATTGACATTGATATTTATGTCAATATTAGCTGAGGGGCTAGTAAATGTTACTAATCTATATTGTGTGCACTGTTCTAGCTCAATAGTTGCTGAATTTAATTCAGAAAATGGTCCCCCAAAGTCGATCGTATTTCCTGTTAAAAAGCTTGAGCAAGGGTTACCATCATTATAGGTAGCTAAATCGTGAATAGAAAAATATTGTGTGGCTCCCGTTGTCGATAGTGTATATGTGCCGGATTCAGTGACTGAAAAATCGGATATATTTCTTGATTGAGAATTCAACCAGTTATTACACGAACCATCCGATGTCATATTCACTACTGGTCCTTGGTTGTCTCCCAGCGATAATTCTCCTCGGATGCCGTTACTAAGTGTCCCAGAGATAAATTGTTCGTCCAAGTTTAATGATGGATCACCAACATTAGTAACTACAGGGTCAGTATTGCAAATGCTGCTTCCAGGGTTACTGCAGTCTGATGTGATGATTGCATCTTGGCTCGAAACAGAGTAAAATTGTACACAGTCATTGTCAGAACAGACAATCATTATTCTAGCTGTTTCTGTTGCTTGCACACCAGCAGGAATAGTGATGTCTAAAGTCTCGCTATTGCCAGTATCGGCATCAGCATAAGGTACACCAGAAGCTAGTGTTGTATTAAAAGTTACACCTCCATCCGTTGAAAGTAGAATATCTACAGAATTGCAGAGGTCTTCAGTCTCGTTAACTTCCCATTCGATAGTTACATTTTCGCCAGAAACCATATTTGGAATTGTTCCAGGGAACAATGTCAAAGGGCCATCACCATCAACATCAATAGATAGTTCGTCAATGGCAACTGCACCATGTGCTTCATTATTATCCCTGACTGTTAATCGCATGGTTGTCTCCCTGCTTCTATTTGATAGCACTTCAAATATGTTGAGGTTGCCAGCAATTACACTCTCCAGTGTCGGTATATATCTGATTGGCGTTGTTGTGGGAGGATAACTTCTGTGCAAAGGAGCAAGAGAACTATTAGCAGCAGTATTACCTAAAAATCCCTGAGTAACATCTGTGGTTGGACCATCTTCATCATATTGCTCCCAACAATATGTCAGCTGATTGTCAGTGTCGTCATCACTTCCTTCACCTCTGATAATAAATGGGGTGCTTTTTGGTATGACATATTCAAGTCCACAAGGATTAGCATCACTTGATGGTAAGTTATTATTGATGCTGCTGGTAGAGCCACAACTACCTTGTCCATTTATATGATCAATCATCTGGACTAAACTGTGGACATGAAAGTAATTATCTGCTGTTCCACTAGATGGGATATTATTACTCGGGTCGCAGATTCCATTATAAGACATCAATGTTGTACCACTCCCTATTTCATATGCTGATGTCAAGGATATCGCATCTGTACAACTTGCACCATTACCATTAAAGGTGTGAAATGCTCCAAATTGGTGTCCGAATTCATGTGCCGCAAGTGCAATAAATGAATTATCATTATTAAAGAAAGCACCACTCCATGCTCCAGCTTTAAAGTCTCCAAAGTCAACACAAACACTTGGTGTAAATGCTACTCCTCCATTACCCCAATTATCTACGCCGCCATTGATTGCGATATTATGATTGTGAAATACATGTCCTAGATCGTATTCGCTACTATTGTATAATGAACTGATAACATCTATAGCTTGAGTTGTACGTGGATCTCCTCCAGCCATATCCGGTGTAAAATCGTCGGTATTAGAATCATCAAACAAAGTGACATCAACTAAATCAAATTCTACACTCATATCATTAGAGAATATGGCAGATATCCCATTTACTCCGAAGTTAACAGCAGCCAACACATCTGTGTCGTTGTTCCCATTAGCGAAGTAATATTCGCCAGTAGTGACAATTACTAATCGATAAGTATACAATCGATCACCATGTTGGATGAGATTTGCCCTTGAGGCTTCATCGAGTTCTTTGCTGACTTCTTGCGCTTGAGTATTTCCACAGACCCAGTCACGACTACTTCCTGCTTCATATACATAAGTATCCGAACCTGACTTCAATGGTCTAATTGTTGTTAATTGACCATTCTTATACAATGTGATAAATACTCCAGTCGGTGAAGTATAAAGATATCCGTTGAGAGCCTTGTCTGTTACGCTTCTGATTCTGTAATTTTTAGCTTGCGAGTGTTCTTTAAGAGAGGCAGTTTCTTTTATCTCAATTGTAAATTCTTGATTAGTTGAATTAGATATTGGTAGAGATATTACTTGCGATTCCCCTTTTTGCAAGCCAAGGTTTTGGATATCCATAGCCTCAGAATAGGTGAATTGCTCTCTGAAGCTACTATCTGACTGTTGCTCCACTTGACTAATCGCTGTTGTACACAGGAGCATACATAGTGAGACTATAAAAGATAGCATACACTTCTTCATACTGTTAGGTTCTATTGTTTGATTATAACGGATCATACTCAGATTGCTCCTTTTTGTTTTACTTGGGATAGTGTTGGAAAAATACGGAAAAATTCCAGTTCTAGATTCTTAATCGCCTCTTCAATCTGCCAATTGTCTTTATTTCGTGGTTCCACATAGTTAGAGATGGCTCTGACTTGTACACACTCTATATCTAATACTCTACATGCATAGTAAAACGCTGCACCTTCCATAGTTTCTATCTGTGGATGGAATAATGATTGTCGTCTATCTATTGTTGCTTGTGTTCCACTTACGGTATTGACAGTGATCCCATTTACTAATGTGTAATGTGTAAGGTCGGCCTTGACCTTATGATGTATCCATCCATCTACAGCAGGGTATAGGTTTCTATCTTCTAAGCCAAGGGTTTCAATTGATGTGAAAGTGCCATCATTTTCTTCAACTCCGAGATCGCCATATCTGTCTTTGTCAACAATCACAACATTACCTAAGGATAGACTTCTGTCAAATGCGCCAGCTAACCCTACTTGAATAGCCAAATCAACTTTACTCATCATCTGTAACTGCGCCATAGATAGCGCAGACTTTACAGCTCCAACACCTGAGACTAATATCTCTATCTCACTACCTGCATACCCATACTTACTGAAAGACAATTTCTTCCCATGAGTATCAAGTGTCTTGATAATGGGTGCAATCTCAAATACTGTGGGTGCTGTAATGATTACTCTCAATCTCGTTGTTTCTATTATTTATTATGACATCTAGTTATCTGTCTTGCCCAGTCCTTGATAGGCAAGAGTAATTCCAGGTGTCGTACCTAAAATCTCATGAATCGACAACCCCAGCTCTATACTATAACGTTGCTTAAGGTGCAATGCGATGCCAGCTGTGAATAATCCTGGATTAGTTGCTGCTCCCATTCTTAAAGATAGTAGTTCGATTATTTTGTAGTTGATACCTAACGAGCCGGTAAATAAGCCGTCAATGTACTTAGCACCTTCTAGAGAAACTGCTAGTTTTTTCGATGGGAGATATGCGACTCCGATCGATAGACGTGTAGGTAACCGTTGGTCATTAGTCACTATGGTGCCAATAGGTGATAAGACATGAGCTCCGAATCTAACTTTTTCCATTAGCTGAGTCTGCACTCCTAGTTCAACGGAGGCATTGAGGCTATTGCCAAAATTATCTATGCCGATATTAATCAGGTTAAATTTTGCACCAAGACTGGTCTTTTTTCCTATAGATTTACCGTAGGCAAGACCAACCATCTGTTCAGAAAATGCCGCAAAATTATAATTAGAAACTCCAATTGCGAATGTCCCGATTGATTGAGTTGGCAACGCAATCGCAAGGGAGACATCACTAACTTGCTCTAGCCCATAGAGTTGAACGGCTGTGACCATCACACCGAATGCTTCTGTATCTGCCAGTCCAGCCTGATTAGCAAATAAGCTATTCAACCCAATATTTGTCACATCAGATCCTGCCGTACTTAGGCTTAATGCACCTTTGGCTTGTGTCTCTCCAAACTGTGCATAACTCATAAATACGCATACCAAGAGAAGTAGCGTGATACAGGTTGATTTCATCTAGTAAAAGTAGAGAATCTCTACGATATCATCCTATTGAAACTATCTATATATGTCTTTTGCGACTCTAAACGTATTAGCATGCGCATCGACGATATCGATTAGTCGATGTGAATACCCTCCACCGAGACTCACAATGATAGGGATATCGTGTTCCGCAGCTTGTGATATCACAAACTCGTCTCTTTGTAATGCTCCGTATTTGGTCATTCCTAACCGCCCTAATTTATCAGTATGCAAGACGTCAACGCCTGAAAGGTACATAATGATTTCAGGTGATCTTTCTTCAATCAATCTTGGTAACGTGTCGTGTAGGATAGATAGATATTCAGCGTCTTGTGCACCATCGTCAAGTCCAATATCAAGATCTGAAATCATTTTCTTAGTTGGATAGTTCCTAGCACCATGCATAGAAAATGTGAAGACTCTGTCTTCATTTCTAAAGATGTGAGCAGTCCCATTACCTTGATGTACATCTAGATCTACGATCAGAATAGATGAGACATCGTGATCGTTCATCAATAAATTAGCAGTGATCGCGAAGTCATTGTAAATGCAGAAACCTTCACCATGATCAGCGAAACTATGGTGAGTACCTCCTGCGATATTTAGTGCTATAGAGTGATTTGATATCGCATACAAGGCATTTTGATATGTTCCGCCTGCAATAAATAGACCTCTGTCTACCAGCGATTGCTTTAGTGGAAAGCCAATCTTACGTATTTCTTTAGAAGAAAGATTTGTGGTTTGGAGTTTTTCTATGTAGTCTTCAGTATGAGTAGTTCCTACTTGGGCCCAAGTCAGTGGAGTAGGAGTGTAGAAGTCAGAAACTTCAAGAGTGCCTTCATAAATTAGTTGCTCTCTGATGAGTGGATATTTTTCCATAGGGAATCTATGGCCATCAGGTAGCTCATATTTGTATATGTCGGAATAGGCAACTTTCATCAAGCTATCCAATACTCAGACAATATAGATTGTTCATTTTGTATTGAATTATTAGATTTATTTAGCGCAGTTCTCTACAATATGTTATTCAGAATCACTACCAAATTTGATCGACAATGTAAGGAACAACCTATCACTTATTTGATTGTCTACCTTCAACTTATCGTCAAAAAACTTACCTACCAAAACAGGTGAAGAGGACGAATAATCTAAGGCAAGACCTAGTTTCTTAAATCTGATGCCAATGCCATTAAGATATTGAAGCGATATTCTGTCGATATCACGAACTTGCTGGAGTACTGGGTCTTCATTGACTGTATACCTGCCAATTATTCCAGTCTTGAGATCAAACATCAATATTTTGACACCAACTTGCACTGGGGCAATGAGCTTTACTTGGTTAAATGTAATATTATCAATTTCATATCTATCCACATCTATCCCAACATTTGCATCTAGGAAAACGAGACTTACAGTTTGAACATAGCCAATCGTGGCGTGATAGTTTAAGTTTTTGTTGTCTAGTGACCATTGGTTACTGATATCTTTAATTGCTGAGATATCGCTACTATGTAGACCTGCCGATAACTTGTACGTACCCTGACTGTAACTAAATGTGATGAATAGTATAGATAATATTCCTACAAAACAGTGTCTGAGAACACAAGTAGCATGATATTTGAACCTACAATCTATAATTGCTTTCATAACGTATATTTTATTAATATGAACAAAAAGAATGCCGAATGAAGTATTATGAAGTTGAATTCCTTGGAAGCTTCGAAAAAGTAACGCAGTGCCCAGCATCACTATTGCCAGAATTTGCATTCTTGGGAAGATCCAATGTTGGAAAGTCTTCACTCATAAATGGGCTACTCAATCGTAAGGGTATCGCAAGAACATCGGGGACTCCTGGTAAGACGCAACATATCAATTTGTATGAAATTGATAAGCGTTCTGTATTCGCTGATCTTCCTGGTTATGGCTACGCTAGGATATCCAAAAGCCAACGTAAGAAATGGGAAACGATGATCGAGCAATATTTAATGCAACGATTCAATCTCATTTGTACGTTTTTATTGATTGATAGCAGACATTCACTTCAGGCAGTTGATAAAGAAATGATGTCTTGGTTCGGCGATCGCCACTTGCCTTTTGTGATAATCTATACTAAGACTGACAAACTCAAGCCAGAAGAAGTGCATACACATATTGATAAAATCAGGTCTGGCATCTTAGAAGAGTGGGATAGTTTGCCCACAGAGTTTATCACAAGTGCAGAGAAGCAAACTGGCTTAGAAGAAATACATACTTTTGTCTCTAACTATAAACCAATCGAAGACTACTAACAAAACCTGGAACCTGCATTGAGCGATCAACAAACACATATTATAGAAGATGTCAATGATTGGCCTATCAGCAAGTTTGCTGCTAAGCGAGATGAATTCGTACTAGAACTAAGGCGGTATACGATAGAGAAAGTGCTAGCGCATAAGCGGTATGACCTGCCAGAGCTTTTGCAAAAGTCAATCTTTTTTGAAAAGAAAAGAATAAAGGGAGAGAGGTGGAAAGTAGATCCTGCAGATGAAGAAAAATTTTGGCTGAAGCTGGAGAAAGAACTTCATGATGTGAATGCCAACTCAAAAGCAACTAAGGCTGACTATATGCCAGTCTTGGAACGGATGATTCATAGGTATGCTGAAGAGATTGTTGGGAACTTCAAGCCGAAGACATTTTTGTTTGCTCGTAAATTTTTGACTTGGTTTTTCAAGCGTATCTATAATAGCTGGAGCCTTCGGAACCCATTTAAAATCTGGGGTACGAAAGAATCTTTGCTTGATAAGTTTGTGATGTATGGTCCAGAAAAGAAGATCAGACACCTCTTCTCTAAAGGTGTTGTCGTTTTTGTACCTACTCATTTTTCTAACCTTGATTCCATTTTACTAGGATATAAGTTTGACATGAAGACTCAGATTCCAGCATTTGTATATGGGGCTGGTCTGAATCTTTACAATACTGAGATTATTGGATATTTTATCAGTAGGCTTGGGACATACCGTGTAGACAGAAGGAAGAAAAACCTCATCTATATAGAAACTCTCAAGTCAATGAATACCTTGTCTATTATACAAGGTGTCAATAACTTATTTTTTCCTGGTGGTACAAGATCTAGGAGTGGTAAGATTGAAGATAAGATCAAGTTAGGGTTGTTGAATTCTACAGTAGAAGCACAACGATATATTGTTGATAATAATCTTGATCGACGTGTATTTATCGTACCGTTAGTCACACGTTTCCCATTTGTGCTTGACGCAAATGAGTTGATATCTGACTATCTATCTAGACAAGGGCAAGAGCGATATTTTCATGAACGACCTAAGTTGTCACCGACAAAGTTACTTCGAATGTTTCTTCGAGGAATGTATACTAATAGGGGTAAGTCATATCTATCATACGGCCAGCCTATGGATGTTTTTGGTAATCTTGTTGATAATGAAGGGAATAGTATAGATGGCCAAGGTAATATTATTGATATCTCTACATACTTTTCTGGGATAGAAGACAAGGCGAATTATATCCAACGAGAAGCTGTCTATACTAAAAAATTGGGAGCAAAGATTATTGAACAATACTTCAAAAGTAATGTCATCATCGCCTCTCATTTAATCGCATATTTGGCTTACAAGCATTTCTCAAAGGCTCAGAATGAGACCGATGTGTTCAACCTATTATTACTCAATGTCAAGCATGTCAAAATCCCTTTAGCAACTATCCACAGTCAGATAAATTTCATTGTGAAGGCTCTGAAGGAGGATCATCCTGAGGTCTTATTGTCAAAGGTATTAGACCGATCTGCAGAAGAAATAGTGGAAGAGGGGTTAAAGTATCTTGGAGTATACAACAGTCTCAAGGCACTGTATATCAAGAAAGATCTTTTAAAAACTGAATCGATAAAGCTTCTGTATTACTATCACAATCAATTGTCATCGTCAGAGATTGATGCGATTACAAGTTCTAAGGATTATCAATTAATTCAAGATTTCGAAACGATTGTAGCTTAGTCTTAGGCTGAATATTGGTTTTCTACTTTTTTCGCTTTTTCTAACACAGCAGCCTTCATTGATTGTTGATAAGCTTTTAGCTTATAACTGACAGAATCATCATTTGCACCTACAATTCTAGCAGCCAGTATTCCTGCATTCTTAGCTCCATTGAGTGCTACCGTTGCAACGGGGATTCCGTTAGGCATTTGAAGTATTGATAAGATAGAATCCCATCCATCTATAGAATTGGATGATAAGATAGGGACTCCTATCACTGGAAGTGTGGTCAATGATGCTACCATTCCTGGAAGATGTGCAGCTCCTCCTGCTCCTGCTATGATGACTTTGATACCTCTTTCTTTAGCTGCTTGCGCATAGTCAATCATCCTCATAGGCGTACGATGTGCAGAGACTACTGTCACTTCATATGGTACATTTAGTTCAGTAAGGAAGTCTGCTGCCGCAGACATGACAGGCAGGTCACTATCTGACCCCATAATAATACCTACTATTGGATTATCCATAATTTGTTGCTGTTAAAGTTGATTTGACTTTATTGATCAAAGATAGGTCAGTTGACAATAGATTGATGTGTCCCATCTTTCTTTTTGGCTTGACCTGTTCTTTACCATACAAATGTAGCTTTGCCTCAGGTATTGCGAGTAGGTCTGCCAGACCATCATAATGTACAGGTCCATTCACAGCATTATCATCTCCAAGAATATTTATCATTGCTGATCCACTAGTTATAGAAGTATCTCCCAGTGGTAGTCCCATAATAGCTCTCATCTGTTGTTCAAATTGTGAACAGACACATGCGTCGAGACTATGATGGCCAGAGTTATGAGTACGAGGAGCTACTTCATTTACTAAGATATCACCACTTGTTGTTAAGAAAAACTCGACAGCAAGTATACCCGTAATCTCTAATGATTTAACAATTTGATGTGCAATCTGACTTAAAGATTCTGCAATCTCTTTGCTGATAGTAGCTGGACATTGTTGATAGTCAAGGACATTGGCACTATGGTCAAATATCATTTCTACAGGGTCGTACGTTTTTACTTCTCCATTGCTCGATCTTACAATGATAACTGCAAGTTCTTTGTCAATATCAATCGCTTGTTCTATGACTGATGGCCTATCCCAAATGAGTTCTTTTTGACTTAAGTCCTTAATAAGCTGAACACCTTTACCATCATAGCCTTCTGTCCTGGCTTTCTGGATAAATGGAACTTGCCAATTATGCTCTTTGAGTTTTACTAGAATGTCGTCTCTATCTGTTGCTAGGAAAAATGGTGAAGTAGGTATCTTATGAGTACTGTAGAAAGCTTTTTGAATACCTTTGTCCTTTATGGTCTCTATAACTTTAGATTGAGGAAAGACTTTTATCCCTTGGTCTTCTAGTTTTTTGAGTGCTAGCGTATTGACATTTTCAATTTCTATGGTTACAATATCCATCGTCTTACCAAAGTTAACGACGTTATCAAAATCAGTAAAATCACCAGTAACAAAGTGTGAAGCTTGACAAACCTGGCCAGCTGGAAAGTCAGCTGACTTGTCAAGAAAGTATGGGTGAATTCCAAGATTGGCACTCTCTAATGCGAGCATACGACCTAATTGTCCACCGCCTAATACTCCTACCTTAGGAAGTTTCTGTTCTAATTTTTCTACCATACATCCAAAGTAGTAATTTGCTTCTTTTATCACTACATTTACAGAGCAAAATAAAACTACACGACTATGTACGATCTCATATTGAGAAATGTGACGATAGTGTCTGATGGCACAAGTAAAGTCTCTGATGTTGCTATAAAGGCTGATATTATAGAGAAGATAGATTCTCAGATAAGTGGAGATGCGGTAAAAGAAATCAATCTAGAAGGAAAACATCTGCTTCCTGGTATTATTGATGATCAGGTTCACTTTAGAGAGCCGGGCCTGACGCATAAAGCAGACATCCAATCAGAAGCAATCGCTGCAGTGGCTGGAGGAGTTACTTCATTTATGGAGATGCCTAATACCAAGCCACCAGCAATTACATTGCCAGAACTAGAGAAGAAATACACAAGAGCTGCTCAGATATCACCAGCCAATTACTCGTTTTTTCTAGGAGCCACTAATGACAATATAGAAGTCATCAAGTCTGTTGACCCCAAAGCTGTATGCGGTGTCAAAATATTTATGGGATCTAGCACTGGCAATATGCTTGTAGATAATGAAACAGCATTGAATCTCCTATTTGAACATAGTCCGATGTTGATTGCTACTCACTGTGAAGATGAAGAAACAATAGCTCAGAATATTGCCTATTACACTGAGAAGTTTGGCGAAGACTTGCATGCTCGTCATCACCCAGAGATAAGATCTAGAGAAGGCTGTTGGTTGTCATCTACTCAAGCTATGGAACTTGCAAAGCAATACAACTCCAGGTTACACATCTTACACATCACAACTGCTGATGAGGTTGATATTTTTAGGAATGATATTCCTTTAACTGAGAAGCGAATTACAAGTGAAGTTTGTGTACATCATTTGACCTTTGAGTCAAAGGATTATGAAACACTTGGTAATCAGATCAAGTGTAATCCTGCGGTAAAATATGATTTTGACAGAGCAAGATTGTGGGAAGGATTGTTGGATAATCACCTTGATATCATTGCTACTGATCATGCTCCTCACACTTGGGAAGAAAAGTCTAAGCCTTATGCTCAAGCTCCATCAGGAGTGCCACTTATCCAACATACACTTGACTTGATGCTTGATCATATGCATGATGGAAGGATAAGTATTGAGAGAGTAGTAGAGAAGATGTGCCATGCACCAGCTCAGTGTTTTGATATCTCTGATAGAGGCTATATACGTGAAGGATATAAGGCAGATATGGTTGTGGTTGATTTGGATCACAAATGGACAGTTACTAAAGATAATCTACTCTACAAGTGTGGATGGTCACCACTAGAAAACAAGGAATTTCAATCTAAGATATTATCTACTTATGTAAATGGAGTTGAGGTTTATGATGGTCATAAAGTTCACAATATCACACCTGGCCAACGATTAACATTTGATAGATAAGCAACTTTAGAATGCCAAAGAAGGGTAGACCAAAAGAGGGAGGATATGGAATGGTGCAAGTCAGTTGTATGCCTATGCGAGCAACTGCATCAGATACTGCAGAAATGGTCAATCAACTACTATTCGGTGAAGTGGTAAAGGTCTTATCGACCGGTGGTAAAAGCTGGCGACGGATTGAATCACTTTACGATGGATACATAGGATGGGTCGATCCAAAACAATTGATTTTCTTTGAAGAGACGTTATTAGACACATATCTCAAGCCCAATATTCATAGTCTAGACTTGGTCAATTCACTTTACAATACAGACAAGACGATTCCTATATTGATTGGATCATCTTTACATCGATTTGACGGAATAACAAGTAAATCTCCATTGGGTAAGTTCTCATATAATGGGATGACGCTAGATCATATGATGGAATATAACCGTAGAAATATGCTTGTGAAACTTGGGATGAAGTATCTAGGAGCACCTTATCTATGGGGTGGACGGTCTCCATTTGGGATTGATTGTTCTGGGTTGACCCAAATCCTCTATAAAATGATTGGAGTCAAATTACCTCGAGATGCATCACAACAAGTAAAGATTGGAGAATCTATTGATTTCATTCACGAAGCAGAACCAGGAGATTTGGCATATTTTGTTAATGCTAGTGGACACATCCATCATGTTGGTATGCTTGTAGAACCTAATAGAATTCTACATGCATCGGGCGAAGTTAGAATTGATCATCTAGATCACCAAGGTATATTTAGACAGAAGCGAAGAGCCTATACACATCAACTAAGAATCATAAAGCGACTTTTATAATCATAAAAGTCTTAATTATTGCTTTTTAGCAAACTTTTGGAAAGGAATTTGCCTTGACTTATAGTGAGAAGGAATCATTATTCTCTGTAGAAGGCTTAGTTACCGATATCTTTCTATTTTTGCAATCTTTTTATAAATAAGAAACTTAAACTATAAACACATATGCGAACGAAGTTATCACAGTTCAATTTCGAATTACCTGAGGGTTACATCGCAGAGTATCCATCTGAGCAGAGAGATGAAGCGAGAATGATGGTTGTACATCGCGATAGTGGTAAGATTGAGCATAAGGTCTTCAAAGACGTAATAGACTACTTTGGTGAAGGGGATACAATGATCTTTAACAACACTAAGGTCTTTCCAGCGAGACTCTTCGGAGAAAAGGAAAAGACTGGTGCAAAGATCGAAGTATTCTTGTTAAGAGAGCTCAATAATGAATCAAGACTTTGGGATGTATTAGTTGATCCAGCTCGTAAGATTCGTGTTGGGAATAAGTTGTACTTCGCAGATCCAGATGGTAATGTAGAGTTAACAGCTGAGGTAATCGATAATACTACATCTAGAGGAAGGACGATTAGATTCATTTACGAAGGCACGGACGAAGAATTCACTAACATCTTATTAAAACTTGGTAATACTCCACTGCCTAAGTATATCAAGAGAGAACCTGAAGTCATTGACAAGGAAAGATATCAAACTATCTATGCAAAGGAGATTGGCGCTGTAGCAGCTCCAACTGCAGGACTTCACTTTAGTCAAACGTTATTCAAGAAACTTGAGTTGGATGGAATCAACTTTGCTGAGTTGACATTACATGTTGGTCTAGGTACGTTCAGAAACATTGAAGTAGAAGATTTGTCTAAACACAAGATGGATGCTGAGTACTTCCGTATTGAGCAAGAATGTTGTGATAAGGTGAATTCAGCTATTGATGCTAAGAAGAGGGTATGTGCTGTAGGTACTACATCTGTAAGATCGATTGAATCATCGGTGTCAGCAACCAATCACTTGAAGCCTGCAGAAGGATGGACTAACAAGTTCATCTACCCACCATATGATTTCAAGATACCTAATGCGATGATTACTAACTTCCATGTACCGAAGTCTAGTCTTGTGATTATGGTGTCTGCATTTGGAGGTACAGAACTCAT
Source organism: uncultured Saprospiraceae bacterium (assembly GCA_938041445.1). Taxonomy (GTDB): domain Bacteria; phylum Bacteroidota; class Bacteroidia; order Chitinophagales; family Saprospiraceae; genus JAHDHH01. Next base: position 3,658 of record CALISO010000115.1, on the reverse strand, counting down.
CTTGGATGCTTATCAAGAAGCGATTAAGGAGAAGTATGATTTCTATAGCTACGGTGATGCAATGCTCATTTTGTAGAACTATCATATATGAAAAATAAAAAAAGGGCTTTCAGTATTATACTGAAAGCCCTTTTTTATGTCTCTACTGAAATTCTAGTTATCACATTGATAACTAAAATCCTATTGTTGTCTTTTTCTTATTCAGACTTTCTTCAATTGCGATCATCTTAATAGCTGTTGCAGCGGCTTCTATGCCTTTGTTGCCGTGAGAACCTCCAGATCTATCGATAGCTTGCTGCATATCATTAGGAGTCAAGACTCCAAAGATGCAGGGCTTTCCAGATACTAAGCCAATCTGTGTCATACCAGTCGCTACAGAATGATTGATATATTCATTGTGAGAAGTCTCTCCTTTGATCACACAGCCGATACCAATGATGGCATTCATCCCTGGATACTTTTGCAATAGCATCTTAGCGGCTACAGGTATCTCAAATGTGCCAGGTACATCTATACTGATGATATTATCTTCGATGACACCTTCATTCTTAAGATGTGAAATACAACCTTCTTTTAGTTTTGAAGTGATTTCAGGATTCCACTCAGCAGTAACCACACCAACCTTCCACTTTGCAGCTTTTGGATGCTTGATCAATTCTGTGTCTGATAGATTTTGCTTTTTAGCCAATCGAAATATGGTTATCCTTAGTTTAGGTAATAATCTGCACTTGCAGATTCATTACTGGTCGGGTAATCTTTCTTGATCATCTCGAAGTACTGCTTAGCACCAGAAGAATCACCTTGCTTCATCAACAATACACCTAGCTTGTTAGCATAGTATGGAGTCAGGAGATCATTGTCATTAGATATAGCTTTCTTGTATGAGCTGATTGCTGAATCAAAATCTTGTAACTCACCATAAGCATCTCCAATAATTCCGTGCTTCATAATTGGAGTAAAACTACCTGAAGGTCTGAAGTCCTTCATATAACTAATAGCATCTTCAAATCTTCCTAAATTCAGATAAGATACTCCAGCATAGTACTTAGCTAGGTTTCCTGCTTTAGTACCACCATAACTGTCAATAATTCCTAAAAGACCTTCAAAGCCGCCACCTGGATTTTCTAGTGCAAGATCAAATGAATCTTGTAAGAATTGTCGTTCAGCGTATATAAGTTCTTCTGAAGCAGCCTTTTCTCTCGGCATCTTGTAGGCATACTTATACGCAGAGAATGCGATTGCAAGTATGATAATAGCAGCTATACCACCTAAGATGGCTACCTTATTCTTCTCAAAGAAGTCTTGAGTAGAGTCACCTGAAGATTTTGGTGCTTCAACTACTTCAATTATTTCTTCTTCGTTTTCGTTGTTTTTGTTATTTCTCCTAATGGCCATACTGGTGCAAAAATTTTTGCAAAAATAGTAAAGTTTGGTTAAACCAAACGATTCATATTAAATAATTAATAATGTGTCTGTAAGTAAGTCAGAATTAGTCCATAATAAATGGATAATCCTTCTGTAGATAGTTGTCATCATACAACTCAGAACCTAGTGGAAACGGTGATTCATCAGCGAATGTGAATGCTTCCTCTATCTCTGCTTTGATTGAATCCTTGATCTTACTGATTTCTTTCTCTGAAGCGATATCATTATCGATGATCGTTTTTTCAGTTAAGATGACAGGATCTTGCTCCATATAAGACTTCAACTCGTCTTTAGTACGATACTTAGCAGGATCAGATACTGAGTGTCCTTTATACCTATATGTTTTAATCTCTAAGAAGTAAGGACCTTTTCCTGATCTGATATGATCAGCAGCGGCCTTGATTGCATCATGTACTGCCTCTGGGCTCATCCCATCAACTTGTGAACTCGGCATCTCAAATGCTGCACCTACCTTGTATAAGTCATGTACATTACTTGTTCTTTCAACAGATGTTCCCATAGCATACCCATTATTCTCACAGATGTAGAGAACTGGTAACTTCCAAGTCATCGCCATATTGAATGACTCATATAATGCACCTTGTCTTGCAGCTCCATCTCCAAACATACAGACAGAGATGTTCTTAGTATCTTGGTATTGTTCTGCAAGAGCGATACCAGTACCGATAGGTATCTGAGCTCCAACGATTCCATTTCCACCAAAGTAGTTGTGTTCTTTGCTGAAAAAGTGCATTGATCCACCTTTACCTTTTACAATACCGGTAGACTTACCAAATAACTCAGCCATACAAGACTTACTATCAAGACCTCTTGCCAGAGCAACACCATGTTGTCTATAAGCTGTTACGACCTTGTCCTCCGGCGTAATTGCTGTAGTTAGGGCTGCACCGATCGCTTCTTGACCAATATAGACATGACAGAACCCTCTGATTAATTGCTTGCTATAAGCAAATAACGTCTTCTCCTCAAACTTTCTAATTCTCAACATGATTTCATACCACTTAAGATATGTCTTCTTAGAGTACTTAGATTTCTTTGTTTTCTTTACCATTGTCTGTGGCATGCCATAATAATTTTTGTAGATATCAAAAGTACGTTGTCCTCATTAGATAAGTTGTAATTTAGAGCGATAATTTTCGACAGAGATGACTTCACAACGTATTTTGTCACTTAAGATGACCAACTTTAGGTGTTTTGATCTCTCTGAGTATGAGTTCAACCCCAATGTTAATATCATTACTGGTCTTAATGGCACTGGTAAGACTAGTCTTATAGATGCAGTTTATTGCATTGCATTTGGCAGAAGTTACTTTGTGAGCAAAGATAGTTACTTGATTAAAGAAGGTGCCGAGTTTAGTCGTTTGGAAGGTCAATTTTTGATAGGCGAAGAACCGTCTCAGATCGTCTGTAAGTTGGTCCCAGGTCGATCTAAAGTACTAGAGGTAAATGGTAAAAAGCGCAAGAATCTCACAGAGCATATTGGTCAGATTCCGATAGTCTGTATTGCTCCTTCAGATATCCACTTGGTTAAAGAAAGTTCTGTCGTAAGAAGGACGATGATAGATAAGCTGCTGTCGCAAATCAATAGAGACTATCTCAATAATTTATCTGCATACACTAGACTGCTTAAGCAACGGAATGCTTACCTCAAAAAGACTCAGAATCCAACGGAGGATATGTTAGTCACCTTCGATGAGCAGATGCATGAATTTGCGAACGCAATCCATTTTGCTCGGCGGTCAATCATAGGAGAGATAGAAGCTCCATTTACAAAGATTCATCAGCATATTGTAGATCAGCATGAGCAGTGTGATTTCACCTATGTTTCTCAATTACTAGAGCAAGATTGGGAGATTGGCATCCAGCATAATCGAAAAAAGGATTTAATTACACGAAGGTCTAATTTTGGAATTCATAAGGATGATATCAACTTTAAGATAGGAGGGAAGGAGCTCAAGTATATAGGTAGTCAGGGCCAGATTAAGTCTTTTGTATTTGCATTGAAAATGGTGATTTATCAGACACTGAGAGAACATACTGGTAAAGAGCCAATTGTCCTGCTTGATGATATCTTTGATAAGTTGGATGATAAACGAGTGTCTCAGATTCTCTCTTTTGTAGGTGCTGAGATGAAGTCACAGATTATGATCACGGATACATCTGCTCAACGATTGTCACATATTTTAGATAACTTGAACTTTTCTTATCAATC
>CALISO010000114.1 GCA_938041445.1 uncultured Saprospiraceae bacterium | reverse complement strand
ACTATATGCAGTATCTATGTCAATCCGACTCAGTTTGACAATAAAGATGATCTTGCCAAATACCCACAGACCCTTGATAAAGACGTAGAACTTTTGTCGACAAAGGGAGTAGACTATTGTTTTGCGCCAAACAACTTAGAAGTGTATCCAAATGGGATGGGTAAAACAATAGAGGTTAATCTTAATGGTCTAGATGACAAGCTAGAAGGTGCTCATAGACCAGGCCACTTTGCTGGAGTTGTCCAAGTCGTACATCGGTTACTTGACATCGTGAAGCCGCACAACCTCTACATGGGTCAGAAGGACTTCCAACAATTTACCATCATTCAACAGATGATAGACGATCTCAATATGCCTATCAAACTTGTTGTCTGTCCAATTGCTAGAGAACCAAGTGGACTAGCGAGAAGTAGCCGCAATGAAAGACTGTCACCTCTAGATAGAAGTAGAGCAAGTATCATCAACCAGACACTATTAGAACTTAAAGATGACCTTGATACTCTAGGATTAGAAGCATTACTTAATAGAGGAAGACAACGCCTCAATTGGGCATGGACTGACCTTGAATACTTAGAAATCATCGATGGTCATACACTTGATGTCATCCATCATCCGCGTCATCATGACTACATCGTCGCTGTCGTCGCTGTATGGATAGGTGGAGTAAGGTTGATTGACAACAGAATTCTCCGAAACATTAGCAAAGGATCATAACCGATATAGTCTGGGATTAAAAAAAAATTTAAGCAACAGCCAATCCTCGCTTCCAATACATGACTGTCAGTAGTACGCCTCTAATTCCTAAAAATATGGCCAAAGCTATCCATATCGCATCAGATCCGAAATAAGGAAGACATAAGTAATAGCTCGCCAGATACACGAGCAGCGACAAGAGCATTGAGTTACGCATCGCCTTGCTAGCGGTCAGTCCGACGTAGATGCCATCCCAGATGTAGCAAGCAAACCCAACTACAGGGAAGGCGATTGCCCACCATCTATAATCTAGAGCTACTGCAGCGACCTTAGCATTGTCGTTAAAGATGTGGACGAGCGGTTCATACCAAATACCGTAGATGATACTATAGACTAGTGCAAATCCAAGTCCCCAACCAAGGAGTCTCTTAATCAATGCGGTTGTTTTCTTTGGTTGGTTAGCACCAGTATATTTCCCTACTAGACTCTCAGCAGCGTATGCGATTCCGTCAACTCCGTAAGATAGCCAACTTAGAAATTGTTGAATAATCACATTCACAGCGAGGAGGACTTCACCATAGCCTGATGATTCTCGATAGAAGAAAAAGAACGCAGAGGATAAACATATTGTCCTGATAAATAGATCTGAATTCACTTTAAAAAATCCTAATAGCTTTTCTTTGTCAAAACTTTTGACAAGATCGAATTGGATGTACGATCTGTACTTCCATATCAGTGCGGTAATACATAGAACAACTCCGATATATTGAGCAATGACAGTCCCGAGTGCTACTCCAACGACATCCATCCCTTGGACTTTGACGAAGTAAATGCTCAGAATGATATTGAGGATATTGATAATGACTGTGATGACGAGGGGGACTACGGCATCTTGCATTCCAAAGAACCAACCAAGTAATCCATATAACAATAAGGTAGCTGGAGCATCCCAAATTCTTGTACTGACGTATTGTGTGACGAGGTCTAGATGTTCAGGTTGGACATTCATCGCCTGTGTAGCAAGCCATATTATTGGACCAGAAAAAAGAACCAATAGTCCGGCAACAATGATGGCAACCATACACACTCTCAGAAGCAAATAGGCAATCTCATCTTGATCATCTGCACCATATGCTTGGGCAGTCATTCCTGTAGTTCCCATCCTAAGAAAACCGAAATTCCAGTATATAAAGTTGAATATCATCCCACCTAATCCAATTGCTCCTAGGTGTAGCGGTGAGACATTTCCCATTAAAGCTGTGTCCACTGTGGATAGCAGAGGTACACTGATGTTACTCAGTATATTAGGGATTGCAAGCCGAAGGATTTCACGATTCACGACGTAAGGATACGAATAATCAAACATCCGGGCATAAAAAAAGCCCTTACACGTTTGCAGGGCCATTTTTTGTAATGCTGATCAATTCCTATCTTGACTTACACCTTTGAGACGGTCATAATTCAATCGGTCACATAAAAATTGAAAAAAGGTTGAAATTTTATTCTAAACGTCTGATTATAAGGCATTAAACTCCGCTCTACGGTCATCCATCCATTTCTGCATATCAGCAGGATTGTGCATTAATTCAGTCATCTTAGACATGGCTCGCATATGAGAAGCGTCCTTGATTTTGAACATTTGTTTACCGTGAGCTTGACTTAAAGCTGCAATTTCATCGAATGTCTCAGCAGTAAATACCTTGTCACAAGCACCGCCTAGTTGCTTACAAGTCATTGATTTCATAGCAAGTGTAATTTTGAATTGAAGTCTCAATTTAAAAAATTAATCTTAGACTTCACCTTTGCCCTTATCTTCCTTCTACCCTACTGCTTCTTTAATCACATCTTCCATCGTGTTGACATAGACAACTTTTAAGCCTTTGATAAACTCAGGATCAATCTTTTCGATATCTTTTCTGTTTTTCTCACAGAGCATGACCTTCTTCATTCCAGATCGTTTAGCTGCGAGGACCTTTTCTTTAATACCACCGACTGGCAATACTTTTCCTCTCAAGGTGATCTCTCCTGACATCGCAAGATATGGCTGTACTACTTCTTGCTTGAATGCTGACACAATAGCGGAAAACATCGTGATCCCTGCGCTAGGACCATCTTTTGGGATAGCGCCTTCTGGTACGTGGATATGAATATCCTTTTCTTCGAATGCTGTGGTATCGATATTAAGCATTTCATGATTAGACTTGATGTAGCTCAGCGCTGTGGTTGCAGATTCTTTCATCACGTCACCAAGATTTCCGGTCAATGTGAGTTTGCCTTTTCCTTTAGAAAGACTAGTCTCTATAAATAGGATATCTCCACCTACACGTGTCCAAGCTAATCCAACTGCAACTCCTGGTGTATCTGTTTTAGAATATTTGTCATTATCAAATAAAGGATGGCTTAGGTAGGTCACCACGTCCTCTTGGGTCACTACAACATTGTATTCCTCATCCATTGCAACACGTTTAGCAATTCCTCTCATAACACCAGCAATCTTGCGTTCGAGAGATCTTACACCTGACTCTTTAGTATATCCTTGGATGAGGTATTCGAGGACTTGTTTGTTCAACTTGACGTGGCTAGCCTTTAGACCGTGCTCGAGGCGTTGCTTAGGTACGAGGTGCTTTTTTGCTATTTCGATCTTCTCCTCAGTAGAGTATCCACTTAGTTGAATGACTTCCATTCTATCCAATAAGGCTGGTTGGATCGTTGATAACGAGTTAGAAGTAGCGATGAAGAGCACTTTAGAAAGATCGTAATCTACATCAATGTAGTTGTCTTGAAATGTCGTATTCTGCTCTGGATCTAGCACTTCTAGTAACGCTGAGGATGGATCTCCTCTGAAATCCTTGCCTATCTTATCTATCTCATCAAGAATGAAGACTGGATTAGAGGATCCTGCTTTACGCAAAGACTTGAT
>CALISO010000113.1 GCA_938041445.1 uncultured Saprospiraceae bacterium | reverse complement strand
ATACACAAATACCAATATGTTTTCTAGTCCAGCAGATGGATTTGGTATTTATGATCCTGCACTTGTAGGTTATCCATTTGCTTTAGTAGATGATGCTGCAAATTCAGCTTGTGCAGGGTATTTTCCAGCAGACAATTTTGGTGTTATCCCTTGTGATTATACCGATGGAAGTTTCTTTGGGTTAACTGATACTAATAATGGCGATTCAGGAGGATTACCAGTAACAGCAACAATAGATTTTGATATTACCTCAGCATCAAATGGTGTATCACAAGTATGTATAGACTTTGGTGCAATGGGTGATTTTGAGGATGCTGACTTATTGACAATATCTTATTCAATTGATGGAGCTGCACCAGTAGGTATTTATTCTTCTACTACCGATGAAGCAGGTTCTCAAACTTATACAATTACGAATGGACCTATCACTTTAGATGATCCATTATTGATAAACGGTACTTTACTGAATAATGTCTTGCAAACTATTTGTGTTCCAATTACGGGATCAGGTTCTTGTTTGACATTGACAATAACGGCTGACTTTAATGGCGGGGACGAAGCAGTAGTATTTGATAATATTGAGATTTTTGGACTAGAAGCTGCCTGCGCTGTGTCATTTAATTTCTATGATGCTGACCCATCCGTTGGAGGCTTAACTCCGATTGCAACTGGATTAACATATGATCCAATGACAATGATTGCGATGGATATGTCAGTAACAGAAACATTCTATGTGTCTTCAACAGATTGTAATGGTTGTGAGAGCGATGCTGTTTTGGTTAATGTTACAGTCAACCCTAATCCTACAATAATACTTTCGGTAAATACCCCTTGTGCAGGAGAAGACTTAATCTTTATGGATGCAGGTATTAACGGTGATACTTATTCATGGACAGGTCCTAATGGTTTTGCTAGTTCAGATCAGAATCCTACAATAATAGGAGCCACAATTGCTAATTCTGGTACATATACGTTGGTAGTGACTTCAAGTGAAGGTTGTATGAGTGAAGCTTCAATATTAGCTACAGTCAATCCATTGCCCGAAGCACCAATAGTTGAAGATATAGAAGTTTGTGATGGAGAAGATACAATCATCGAACCACCTACTGAAGTTGAGCCAGTTGATGTATTCATAGAAACATTTGAAAGTAGCCCAATCCTAGATACAAGCATTCCACAGTTCACTGATGGAAACTCTGACTTCTTTACTGTTACTGATGGAACAAATATATCAGGAGGTTACAATGTGACTGGGTTCAATGGAACATCATATTTTGCTGCCCAAGATATTGATGGTGAAGGAGCAATGATTCCTGTTACATTGACATTTTCAGGGATAAACATATCTGGGTTGACTGATCTACAGTTCAAGGGAATGTTTGCTGAAGATGATGACGGAGGTAATCAAGATTGGGACGATGTAGACTTTGTTCATATAGATTATCAAATAGATGGTGGAGGATACCAACCATTACTTTGGATAGAAAGTATGACAGCATCTGGCTTTAATGGAGAACCAGCAATAGACACAAATTTTGATGGTATTGGTGATGGTGCACCTATTACAAATATGTTTACACAGTTTACTGCGCTTATTGCAAATACAGGTTCAATTCTAGATCTTCAATTTACATTTAGCCTCGACTCAGGAGATGAAGATATCGCAATAGATGATATCGCAATTTGTGGTGTTCCAGGTAACTTAGTTTATAAATATTACGATGAAGATCCAAGTCTAAATGATATGGCTATTCCAGTATTCGGTCCAACTATGGATCCGTATGATGCTATGACGATGGCTGCGACAAGTCCGATGAGCATTTGGGTAACTGCATGTAGTACAGAATCATGCGAAGGATTGCCGACTGAAGTAGTAATTACAGTCAACCCACTTCCAGTATGTGTAGCAGAGAATGATGGCCCTGTTTGTCCAGATGAACCAGTGACACTAATGGAAACAGGTGGAGACGCTATCAGTTGGTCATGGACAGGGCCTGATGGATTTGAAAGTACATTACAAAATCCAGTTGTTGATCCATCAGTAGAAGGGATATACACTGTGTCAATTACTGATATTAATGGTTGTATGAGTATGTGTGAGACCGAGGTTGAATTCTTTGATGTCCCGGTTGCTCAACCTATTCAGAATGCTGGAGCTTGTGTTGGCGAGATGATGACTGTAACTGGTAACTTTGTCGGAGGTACACCACCAGCATCTTTTGTTTGGACAGACTTAGGCACTGGAACAGCCACTGGTTATGTGTTGATTGGTTTAGATATGATGGTAATAACTATTGATGCAACATCAGCAACTCCAGGAACAATCGATCTTGAATATTCAGTGCTTGATGCCAACGGTTGTGAATCAGAGCCAGTTCAAGTAACGGCATTTATCAACCCTGCTCCAAAAATAGATCTTCAACCAATTGATGCGTTTGCATGTAGCGGTGAAGATGTGACTTTCTCAATTGTTGCAAGTGTTGAAGAAGTAGATTTCCTTGATATTTCACCTAGTCCACTAATTGTAGATTTTGAAATCAATAACGGTGCTGTTTGGACACCATTCTCATCTGTTACAGTAGCAAGTGGAGACCTAGTAGAGGTCACGTTGACTAGTGCAAATTATGACCAATGTACACGAGTAAGATTCAATGTAACAGCGGATCATACACCTGATCCAGATTGCTCTGTGATGAGTGATGAAGCGTTTGTCTTTGTGAATCAAGGAATTGTGATGGCATGTAATGACCATTTAAATATCAGTGTTAATAATGAATGTACAGCAGAGTTATCACCATTGATGTTCTTAGAGGGGGAGCCTTCAGACATATGTGGAGCCAATAGTCAGGCATATTTAGACGCATTCTTCGATGTCTCAATTCAAGCGAATGGCACAGATATAGATATAGCAGATGCTGGAAATTTCCTCAATATGGAATTAACCTATATGGTCACCGATGTATGTAATGGTGCTGTATGTTGGGGTACCTTACTTCTTGAAGATAAAATCGGTCCAGTAGCCTTCGAGTGTGAGGATGTGACGGTTAACTGCATTGAGTATGCAAATGATGATTTACCAACTGAACCAATCGTATTTGGACCTGATGAGGTAATGAATTCGATGGGCTTTCCGGCAGGTGGCATAGACTTACTAGCAGGCTCGACGATTATGTTTGACTTGAGTACGATGATCCCATCAGGAGCAGAAGTAGTAGATGTAGATGTGATCATAGACCTGACTGATACCGGAGGTATTGGAGATACGGATGATGCAGACTTAATTGTCACATCACCAGATGGTACAGTAGCAACCTTATTAGAGGGTGGAGCCTTTTGGGCAGGAACTTGTTTCAATGTGAATACTTCAATGAACTTCATTTTGGACGATGAAGCACCAGTATGGATGAGTTGTGCAGACTTGACAGGTGGAGGAAACTTCAGTATGGATCCAGCAGATGGATTTGATCTACTGGGTACATTCGATGGAGGTGCTGCAAGTGGAATCTGGATGGTCACAATGGAAAACGTGTTTACAAGCGATGAGTACATTATTAATAACATAGAGTTAGTGATCACATATAGATCACCAATCTTAGACTTAAATGAATTAGACAACTGTGGTGATGTGACAATCACATCAGAAGATACAATTATCCCAGGTGGAGATTGTGGAGAGACATTGATCAATAGAA
>CALISO010000112.1 GCA_938041445.1 uncultured Saprospiraceae bacterium | reverse complement strand
AATACTTGTGAAGTAGCACTTCCACTTTGGGTTATGAAAACCCTTCTGCCACCTCCGCGATTATGTATACCCGCTTGAGCGAAAAGGGTCGTTGCTGCGCCTTCTCTATAGCCTTCGATATAAACATCACCATGATAACTAAAAAGTGGTCTATTCTGTGCGGCGGACCATGATTGAAGACCTATAGAGAGTCCCCCTTTAGGTCCAAACACATTTCCTTGTCCATATACTGAACAGGACAAATAAAGTGAAGCGATCAGTAAAGCAATTCTTATCATCTCCTAAATATAGAATACTCAGGATAAAATCACTTGGCTTTAGATTTCTTTTCAACAAGATATCCGTCGAGCGAAATAATCAGTCAGTACACCCTTCAGAATTAACATGCAGGCTAGTACCCAGATCCACTTCAAATCCACTCATAAAAATGACCGAATCTGCACTAAATTCAAAAGTGTGCCCATTCAATAGTCGCTCATCTGTCTCAATAATAAACTTGGCCTCAAATGAGGTGTCGCTTGGATGTTCGTATAAGTAAGGTGACATAATACTCATCTCATCTAAACAGGTATCTGCACAAACATCATCTTCATCGACGAGTCCATCACAGTTGTTATCCCTTCCGTCACAAACTTCTTCTGCTCCAGGATAGTCTATAGGAGAACCGTCATTACAATCTTGGTTATCGGACGTAAATCCTTCAGGGGCGATAGCAGCCAAAACACTCAAGTCAATATCTCCAAAACCATCATCATCTACATCCGCATAAAACATAGAACGCGAGCAATAATTATATATCTCAACTTCAGCTAAACTTAGAATCCTACCATCCGTCAATTGAATCATGACATATCGTCCTTCTACCGAAAGGTCAATAGAAACACGTGGCGATGGAATCTCATTTATAAACGTAGTGGTAACATTGGGATCTAACTTTAAGTCCGCAGTATCTCTTGATACAAATGGAAACTCAGATATAAAGACATAAAAATTATTCAATCGATTAGAACAGCAGTCTTCGCGATTATAAATATTAATCTGTCTTATACTATTTACATTTTCCAAATCAACTTCCCACCAAGGTGTGGAGGTATCGCAAGTATGTGTGATAGATCCGTCACTCCAGTTAGTACTGGCATTACCATCTACCGCTCTAGACGAAGACCCCCCACTACATGTGGAAGATTGTTTTGTAGGTTTTAGCATAGCGATATTTTCTGAACTACTTTCATCGTATTCACCGTCACAATCATTGTCTATACCGTCACATAACTCTATGGCATCTGGATAAACAGTGTCATCTAAGTCGTTACAGTCCAGATTATTCTCTACATAACCAATTGGAAAAACACAATCTGTTCGGTAGTTATCTATATCACCATAACCATCTCCATCACTATCTATAAAGTAAGTGGTAGACTCTTCAGTGTTTATACAATTTTGATCAATTACGAACTGACCAAAGCCAACCAATGGAGTTGCAAATTCATAATACGTCGTTTCTTCAGAAGACACTACACTCATTAACTCAGAACCATACCAATTATCTGCATATCCATTATCTTCTCTATTAAACAAACGAACATCTTCTAATGAAGGATTAGAGTAAGGATCATTGAATAATAAAGTCGCATCATCAACTGATGCGCCATAATTATTGATCACCCAATAGGATTGAACATTTTCGCCATTCTGCACGAGATTATATGCCCTACCATTTAATCTGGAAACGACAACTTCTCCATTTGGGCTGCTATTATTGAATATCAATTTAGCATGAGTCTCTGTAAAATCATTTTCACCTAAAGATGTGACATTCATCATGTGGCTTACTCCACTCGCAACTGGCAGAGAGCCTACATCCACGTGTGCATCATTCATTAACACACCATGCAAATTGTTGATTTCTTCTTTCCCTGGAAGGCTTTCATCGTTAAATTGATAATAGGCAACTAAACCTTCTTCTGAACCACTCAAAGTGAGGTGTCTATTTTTTCTAATTTCTAATTGAGACAATGGTCGATTCCAAAATCTAACTTCATCCATTTGCCCGGCATAGCCGCTCACATATCCTTCTCCTATATACACTGAATTAGAACCTGCTGATAACTCATCGTATCCAACATTTCTCTCCGCGACAAGAACTCCATCAAAGTAGATGCTACATTTAGCAGTGGCCATATCTCTAACAATACTTACTTGTGTCCATCTGTCTAAAACAAGAGAAGAACCAGAATTTAGTTGCTCATAGCCACCAGTGTTCCCTCCGCTCGAACCGTTATAAAAAGTTAGTGTTCCATCTGTATTCTGCGTTATGGTATACTCACCACCATAGGCCTTGCCTATAGGATTCCTTCGAGCAGAAAAGTTGTCTGGCTTAACCCAGAATTGAATGGTAAGATCTTTAGTAAGTTGTAATTCCTCAGGATTACCAATATCAAGATAATCACTCCCTCCATCTAATGTCAAAGCCTTGCCAGCCACTCCATCAGTTTTAAAACCAATAGCTTGCACACCGACAATTTTGTCATCAGCTCCAGCACTACTATGTGTTATCTCATGAAGATAACTCAGCTCTTCTGTTGGACTAAACCTAACAAAGATTGTATCAAAAACAATCCCCGAAGCAGGCATCAATGTTAAAGTAGAAACGAAGGGCCCATCCATACTTGTTGACAAGGCAAAGGCAGATGGAGCGGCTATTAAAAGCTCATCCGTCAGAGAGACAGCTTCTACTGTGTAGCTAGTCACTGCAGACAAAGCGCCCACTGGTGTATTTTTTAAATTGATAGAACTTACTGATCGTATGATTGGCCCTGATGATTTTGCAATTAAAAATTGCTCATAGCTTTGAATTTGAGGAAAACGAATACTGTTGGCAGCGACATCTACTAAATCTGCTATTGAAACGAATTCCCATTCTTCATGCCCGATCGATGGTCTTGAATAAAGCGCATAATTCTTTGGCTCACTTTCGACTACTTCAAAGGGCTCAAATGAAAGCACCATCTCATCATCATCACCAAAACCATAAGTAACCCAATATTGTTTATCTAAAGGCACTTCTCCAGATGGAATCCCTTCTGAAAAATTATATGGTACTGTATCTATTTTAGAAACTGTTACTTCTGAGTTATTCCCTATAGAGTAATTAATCGTAAGATGTGCATCAGCGAAGACAACATCGCCACTACTTGATAATTGAGCATCACTATAACCTTTTCCTACCGGTGCCGATGAAGAAACATAAGTCCCAGAGAACGCTCCATGCGCAATCCCTCTTTTATCTTGAACTTCAGACAAGTCATTGTTAAATTGCCAATAAGCAATCATAGAAGGCAATGTGCCTTGCGAATTAGTCAGGTGACTTTGCAGCCTAACTTCTTCTTTTGATAGAGCACGATTATAAAACTTAACCTCGTCTATTTCCCCTTTAAAATATCTGCTACTCCTCCCCTCTTGAACACCAATCAACAAAGATGAAAAATCATGAACTTTAATCTCACGATTGTATTCATAACTTTCTCCATTGACATAGAGAACCAAATCTCCAGAAAGACTATCTGCTGTCAAGGCGACATGAGACCATTGTTCAAATGGCATCTTTAACCCAGTGTTTTCTGCCCATATACTTGTAGAACCATAGTGGATTCTAAGATCCTCTTTATCACCCGTATAGTTAATACCTACTCTATGGCCAGCGCCTCCATTAGAAAAAACGAAAGCAGTACTTCTTTGAAAAGAATCAGGTTTTACCCAAGCTGAGAAAGTAAAGTCCGTACCGACATAATTTAAGTTGTTGGCTCTTATAGCATTGTCTGAAGATTCTAATAGTGCGGCCTGTCCAGCGAAGTCATCCGCTTCACATTGGCTATCAACGATGATCATATCTGCGATCGTTTTCGAATAAGAGATGCCATCTTTTACAATTGTAAGACTTACATCAAATGTATCAGAAGAAGCAAATACTACTTTAGGATTTCTAATATTGGGATCGCTGATATAAGAAGCTCCTTCTATATCCCATGACCATGTAACTCCTTCATGAGCCAAGACTGAATAATCATCGAATTGAACAGTATCTCTTGAGCAATTCACTTTTATCTTATCTACGATCGGTTGAACCAAGTCTTCAGAAAACTGAGGTGTATCATATAGTTCTGCACTATATACGCCTCGACTTCCTACTATTCTAACTTGGTTGTCTCGATAAAATGGTTTTATAAATTGAAGACTCACATTTGGCGGAAGCCCTTCAAATAATGGCACCCATTCTGACATAGAAGCATTTCTATAAAACATGCCTTTGTTAGTCAGAATATAAAGCCCATCATCAGTACCATCGATCTGAAGAATATTTCTAAAAGTATAATCATCCATGATGGATGAAGACAACTCTGTCCAAGTCACGCCTCCATCTTTAGATTTTGCAACTCTTATTTTCGGATTAGACCCTCTTGATTTTCCTGCGATATATATTTCATCCTCATCTTCATTGGAGACAGATATTTGTCCATTTTTGATATCAAAAGGGAACGTTATCTCAGACCACGATATCCCTTTGTCTGATGATCTATAATAGTTTGAACCACCGTACCATGTACTAACATACATCACATCAGTATTGGCTCTGGAAAGATGAATACCACTGATGTATTCTGAGTCAAATTGAAATTGATGTAGCAGTGACCACGATACACCGAAGTCATGTGAGACCATCAATGAGTCATCTCCATGTCCTACATAGTTCGTGTTAGCATGAATCAAATCATTGGTCATCGAAGTTCCTATGTAGGAAGATATATTAGGTGTGATATTGTAAGAAAATCGAGTGTAATCTCCCACCTGATTGTCCGGCATATTGTAACCATTCACAGATCCATATCCTTTGGATACGACTCTCTTTGCATCAGGCACACTAACCAAACTAAAAGACGGTTCTGCACCTCCAAGGTTGATCCAAGTGCTATCCTCATAGGATTCTCTTCGAGCAGAGGTGCCATTGTGATAGTGCGTTCCAATCCAAGTATCATTATTCCAACCTTGATCAAAACTCCAGAAGCTCATGGCATCTATGCCATTAGATCTTACATCATATGAGTTAGTGACAACATCAGTCATTTTACAAATTCCGCCATCATTAGCGATCCAGATTTCGTCACCATTGATTAACACTTCTTGTAGGTCAGCATGACCTCCTATACCACCTATCAAATCAGCTGAGGCAAAGCCATCAGTCGTAGCCCATCGCCCTTGCGTGCCGAGTATGACCAGATTGCTATCTACATCTGACATTTCAATATCTAAATCATAATAACCTTGCCCCCAGTTGATTCCTTTTCGATCATCATAGTTCACAGCCGTATGCCAAGACTCTCCATAATTAGAACTCTTCATAATCTTAATTCCAGTTTTATCAGTCTGTGGCCTATTCACCCAATCAGCTATAACGAATGCATAGATGATATGATCATGTCCATCGGAGACTGTCATCCGCCCACCCTTATTCGCATAAGATGCTTCCGCAGGCCATCCATCAGATTTCTTTATCCAAGAGTCACCTCCATCGTTTGATTTATAAAAAACTGTTTGCTTCGTATTAGGGTCATCGACCAAGGAGTAGACTATAGAAGAACTATGTGGCTTATATCTAAGATCATAGATTCTTAATCCTTCTAATGACTTTGTCCAAGTGGCTCCACCATCAGTTGTTTTCAAGACACCATCATTGGAGCCAGCTAATACTATATCATTGTCTGTGGAGTCGATTATAATTGTGGCCACATCTATACTTGAGGAAGAATTATAAACTTCTTCGAACCGGTGGTCGCCAGTCGTCGTCTTGAATATTTTGTACTTCGTCCCCAGATAAAGCAGGTCTGGATTTGTCGGGGAGACCTCTACTTCTCTTGGGCCCATATTGACTGTGATGCTATCTGATATCGGGTGCCAGTTCGCTCCATTATCTGTAGTCTTATACACTGTCCCTCCACTTTCGGAAGTGGCATAAAGTATATCAGATTGATCGATACACTGAGTGATCGCATAGATATTAATATGTCGATTTGCCCAGCTTTGATCTTTGTATTTCATTCGATACGGACCTCGTGGCTCCCAAATGACATTGTTGCCACTTGATTTCCTATTGCTTAAAGCAAATTTTTTCCGATTTGCATTGTGTTTTTTAGAAACCGATATTAATTCAGCATCCGATCTTAGTGAGATCCGTCCGTCTTCAGATATCCCATCATTTTCAATCAAATATCCCATGAACTTTCTAAAGTTACGGGCATGATCTCCTTTGCATGATGGACACACTTTTCTCCATTCATCATAGAGCTTTTGGGCTTTCGCCAAATCAGGGTTAGGTCGATATATTATTTTAGCCCATTCAGGAGTCGCGTCATTCATCTCTACTGGAGTGAATGGAAAACCTACATCATCAAGAGGTGCCGGAAAATTATAAATAATCCTTTGGTCAATCTCACTTGACTGAGGTGATAGATGCGTTTGGGCACACAAGGATTGTGCGCATGCTATGATAAACACTAACAGTACAATACAGTCTGCTTTGTCCTTCAAGATGGGTTGATTCTCAATGAGTTAAATAAGCGGGCTTATTATATGATTGGGGTTTATATAAAAGACAATATATTTTGTACTTCCCCCTAAAGTTCACTTTAGAGCCTTGGGAAGAAACATCTCAAGTATTTGCGATGAACTTTTAGAAAGAGAGTTATAGAGAAGTAATAGTAATCACTTCTTCAAACAAGAAATCATGATCTAACAATGACTCTTGGTCATCTCTGACGTCTGGTATATCCTTGAAATGGATATAATGATTTATTGCAATCTCCTCACCTGCCTTAGGTTGTGATCCATAAGGGAGTCTATTACGGAAATAAAGTTCTTTAAGGGCTAATCGATGGCTTGCTGCAACATCCTTCATAGTATCTCCATCTTTAAAGATGTAGAATCCGTCTC
>CALISO010000111.1 GCA_938041445.1 uncultured Saprospiraceae bacterium | reverse complement strand
GTAACCCAAATATCACCTCCATAATACGAAATAATTTTTTTTACAAATTGCTAAACCAATTCCGTTGCCAGAATTTT
Organism: uncultured Saprospiraceae bacterium; assembly: GCA_938041445.1. Classification (GTDB taxonomy): domain Bacteria; phylum Bacteroidota; class Bacteroidia; order Chitinophagales; family Saprospiraceae; genus JAHDHH01. Next base: position 7,283 of record CALISO010000111.1, on the reverse strand, counting down.
CTCCGATGAAAAGAATAGATCAAAGAGTGTAGGTAAATATATAATCTGGGATGCCGCCAGAATTATCAGTTATATTAATTTCATATAAGTCTTGATTCCGAATCTTGAAATCTATATTAAACTCAACAAATAGACTTTTGTTACAGAAAGTAAATGACACTAATCCAACTATGGACTTATTGTTTATTTAGTGCATATTAGTGTCTGGATACTAGTTTGATTTTTTTTATTCGATAACTATCTTTTGAGAATGATAATTTGAATTTGCACTAGTCACTTTAATTATATGTAATCCTTTACTTAGGTCTTCAATGTTTATGCACTTGGAGTTTTTGCTTTTTTTCTCGAGTTTTCCACTTATTGAGAATATTTTCACTTCAAAGTCTTTAGGTAGTTCATCCGTAATACAGACTTGATCGGAAGTAGGATTAGGGAAGATAGTGAAATGTTGTTTTTCTTCTTCTTTGGTACTACTAATCGCGTCTAAACAATCAGGTGTCAATAGCGTTAAAGATCTTAAATCAAATTGTTGTAGCTCAGAAGTTATCAAGACTGGTGTATAATCAGGCGCTTTTGCATAATAGATATTTCCTCCAAAATTGGTTTGGAAAAATAAATATTCACCTTGTACATCTAAACCACTGATATTGTTTTCACCATTTAAGTTAACAAGCTCTACTGGGTCAGAGTCCTCAGGTAGTAAGTAGATACTAGATCTCGTAGATACATAGACACTATCACTAAATACTTTAATAAACCCCACAAAATCGGTCAAAGAACTCAAATCTGCATAAAGTCTTCTTTCGTAAGTATTGAGATCTATGGCGTAGAGTTCTCTTACACCATTTTCTGATACTATGAGTTCGTTGTCAAGGATATCCGCATGTAGGTTTTGCCAAGAAGTAGTGGAATTAGGGAGCTCTACTTCAGTAATAAAATTACCTTCGTAATCTATAAAATAAACTTCATCTTGTCTATTATTTAGTAGAGCTATACGTGAATCGTCTATTATTTTGAAACTGATATAATAGTGTACATCGGTAGTATCTATATCTATAGTGGTGATTTCTTGTGTTGTGAAATCATGTATTTCTATTTTGGCATTATCATGAAAATGCAAATAATAGAGAAAGTTACCGTTAACTTCACTGTAAATATATGGGCTGCCAATATTTATCTCTTCGATCACACCGTCCATACTTACCAAATGATCAGAATTATTACCTCCAATTAGGAGTTGGCATGAGTCAAATTGAGCCCACGTAGTTGATGTTATGATAAACATTAGAATTGCAGGTAATATAATTTTGATTTTTTTCATTTTAGTATTATTTGATGTTATATAGATAATTTCTCTAAAAAAAATGCATACATGAAAAACTAAGGTCAATTTGTTATAACTACTCTTTGATCTAGAGCCTTGTCACCTAGGTTTACCTTCAAGTTGTATATTCCAGGGTTGATATTATCTGTATCTATTGTAATTCTTTGATAACCAGACTGTGGTTGAGATTGTGTTTTCTGAGTTACTAATTGTCCCATCTGATTGTATAGAGAGAGTGTAACTGGTAGAGAAATTTCTAGGTTTAACTCTACATTTAGGAGGTCAGATGTAGGATTGGGGTAGATGCTTAAATTTGTTATTTTCTCCAGATCATCTGCAGAGGAGATTCCTTGAGTGCGGAAGTTATCTAAGTAGAGGTTATCTCCCCAATCTGATGTCAGGAACAACCTAATTCTAATCACTTGTCCGATATAATCCTCTAGACTGACTTCTGCTGAAGCCCAATCATCGGATGTATCTGGCACCCACCAAGTATCGTCTGAGTTAATCTCTGGAGCTGTAGCTAGATCACTCCCTGATTTGGACCAAAGTGAAATCCAACTGTCGCCACAATCAGTAGATACCTCGATAGATAGACCATCATTAGAGCCGTCCCATGTCGTGTATGCGTAGTCAAAATTTAATAGACTTGCCTCAGTTGTCACTTCAAGTTGACTTAAAAATATAATAAAAGCTTCAAGAGGAAGGCCTGAATTTGGTTGATTAGACCATTGCCAAAAATTTACAGCTAAGCACTGTTCTGAATCGGTATATCCACCTAATGGTGCATTTACATTCAATACGCCAGCATTGAGTACTGAGGCCCCAGTTGGAACATCATGTGACATACCTTCTATTATTTGTAATGAATCACTCTCAAAATCTTTGTCAATACTGCTTATAATAGGAAGTTGATTGAATGTTGTTGAGTTTGGTACACCTATGCCTTCTAATCCATTCACTTCGGATACAGATACGGAAACTTCACTTTCCTCAGAGATGAGAAAACTGTCAATCAATATTACCTTTTCCATGTAAGGTGCTATTTCTCCTATTTCAATAGTTTGCATTTCGACGTTGTTAACCACCACTGACAATTTCCCAGATTCTATTGCATCTCTATTGGTGTTAGTGATCGTAGCTTCTATCTGTGGCACATAATGCGAGTCGCAGAAGATATCGGATCGAAGGTCTGATCTTAAGGTAGTAAAAGGTGCATCCAACTCACCAATTGAACTCAACCAAAACTCCTCAATGAAACGAGGGTCTGGAGCGAATGACCCAACCTCTATTATTTCTTGGTCAGGATATATGATATACAATGTAGGGTAGTAATTGATATTTAAGGTCGCATTTGATTCATAACTGTCTATGATATTATATTCGAGGTTTTCACCAGTCTCCTGATTGATAGTCCAGTTACCAAAAGACAAAAAAGTATCCTCAAACAAGTCAGTCAATGTCGTGAGACTATCAGCTTCTATTCCTACGATCCTGATTTTATCTGATCCTTCAGGACCATGTTCCTCATAAAGTTCTTTGAGTATTCCAGAATTATGGAAGCCCCAGCAAGGGCCACACCATGTAGCGAATACATCAATTATTACAATTTTGCCTTCTGATAGCCATTGTTGTACATTGACTTCCTCATTAGTGAGGACATCTGTTCCAATGATATCTTCTGTAAATTGACTTCCGGTGATTAACTGACCATTTAATCCTATGTTGAGAGAGAGGAAGAAAAGTATTGCCCAAATAGCTTTCATTATTTTTTATTGATTGGTGAAAAAGAATGACCAATAATAATGAAAAAAAATAAAATTCAGAAAAAATAAATCAAAATATAAGTTGTTTATATTACTCTACTGCGGTACTTAGTTTCTGATCTTGGCTACAAGCAGTGATATTTTTAAGATTTAGAGTGGTTTTGCTTATGTTATTATCAACAAGTATTCACCTACTTTCTAATTCATAACCTTAGTAGTTCTAGAGAACTCCTTTTAAAACTAAATCAATTTATGCGAGCAGAGTTTTATTCAAGTAGCGTAGTTTGCTCTCTTATTAATCATATTTTTCGATCCATTTCTGGAGAGCTGATTTAGGACAGTTATATTTTTTTGGGAGCTTGATTGATAATTGTCTGTTTTCAATACGTTTGATTACGGTCTTAATCGATCCGATTCCCTTGGAAGGGTTGTTCTTGAGCTTGAGGCGACTGATTTCATCAAATGCATTTGTACTTTTTTTGCATAAAAAGTGTCAATCTTTTTGTTTACTGGTTCTCACAATTTTGCGCAGAGAATATCCATGGTGTACAACTTGATAATATAGTGCATAGCCATTGAAGTCAACCCCTATAATTGACTAATTATGTCCTATAGAATATCGCAGAATCAAAGACCACCAATCAAATCGACAAATTTCTACCCAAGCATAGTGCAATACAGTTTGTCGAATGCTTACACTGTACTTCCACTAGGTAGAAATTTATCAAACAGAAGATCCGTTAGGCTATGATTCTGCTATGAGACTTCTTCTTTTTTTCTTGTCTATGACAGCGATTCAATTATAGCCTGATGAATTTTTCCACTAAATTCTTATTTGATCTAGTCTGTAGTTTCAAAAGGTAATATCCGCTCTCTATATTTCTAAGATCAACGGTTTTGAGATTATTATTCTCACTGTTTGATTTCACTAATTTTCCAGTAATATCAAAGATATGATAGCTCTGAATCTCTTCTGTACAGCTAATGAAGAGTAAGTCGTTCGCTGGATTAGGGTAGACCTCTAGAGCTATCTCCTCTTCAACTGAACCAGATGTACTGACATTTCCTGTAATTATAAAGTTATCCATTAGGACTGCATCGAACATTAAATCATTTCCGGAGTCAGTTCCAGTCTGAGTCAGAAATTTCATATCTAGAACGCCTTTAAAGTTAGCGGGTAAATCTATTGTTTGATTTATTTTTTCAGCTTCAGGCTGTATATAAGTATAACTTTGCTGAATATTTTCTCCAGTCAGAGTTAGTTGAGTGGAACTGCTTTCCTCTGAAGCGAATTCCATTTCGTCATTACGATATTGCGTTAGATCAAATGTCAGCAACGGCGACTCCATAGATTCTAAATCCAAACAGGCCCTGAGGGTTGCAGTAATAGGGCTGGAAAAATCTAAACCAAAGTCCCAATTATTTTCACTATCTGGACATAGAGGTTCACTTGCCAATTCTGTATTTCCTGTTGTATAGAATTCAGAGTTGTTCAAGTTTTCCGAGCTAACTACTCCCAAATTAAACAATGAACTATAGGTTTGAATATAAAGTTCTGCATTTAGATCACCTTCAGAACTAAAGCCATTAAAGTACTCTCCAGTTATAGTTTCTAAATAAGGTAGCAAAAATGCACCTCTATTATTTGAGGTATTATTATCATTATCAAGAGTTACTCTGACACTGTATAATAAATTTTCGGAGGCATCTACAGCTATTTCTTTTGTATAGACCTGTGTTCCGCGGGGAGCAAGATTAAACAATAGCTCAATGGAATCCAGAAGTATGACCGTATTGTTTTCATCGGTGATCTCTACATCCATAACTGTACCTATCGGAAGAGTTGTACAAGATTCATTAGTAACTATTACATCAATATCAAATGTCTCAGCAAAGCACTCTGCAGCCGGCGATCGTGCCAATACTGATATATCATTCTCGGCAAACTCAGCAGCTCCTATTAGATCAGATGCACTATTGTTCTCTAACACAACATCTTCAAAATCTAGGGTATAACTTACAACAAAGAAATTATTATCTATGATCAGAAAGGAATCCACATCGAAGGACATCGACTCCCCCGGTAGTATATCTACAGTCAGTGGAATTCGGGCTTCGTTGGAGTTAGAAGAGACTACCGTTTCAAGACTATCTAGACCAGAATAAAGATCTGTACCTTTATTCGTTACTGTAAAAGTGAGCGGAAAATATTCACCCCAGTCACAAGTCCTAGCAGTAGTGCTCAAACCATTGATAGCAAGATCAAACCCATCGGTCGTAATGATGTCAGCTGGCAATCCGACAGTCTTCCAAGCCTCCTGAATATTAAGTAGCATATCCGGGTCACCTGCATAAAACTCTTCTACTGCCAATAGAGAAGCTTCGTAGTAGGCATTATAATCAGAAGACTCCATAAGATAGTGTCTATTGATATGAAATATAAATTGTGCAGCTTCTACTATACCTACACCTGTAACATTATACTCATCGCCATCTAGATTGGTCCCAGATTGGCCATCGGCAAGCATTACATAAAATAGATTACCGATTGCACTATTGACATGTACATTAGCACCATCTTGCCAGTTAGGTCCGCCATAATATTCAGGATGTCCTACAGAGGTAGGATCATCCATTACTCTAAATGGTACACTAAGTTCTGTAATTGCAAATGAGTTTCCTAACTCCCACGAAAAGTTATCTTCATCGATGATATATTCCAGATATTGCCCCATTACGTCTGCAAGGCTTTCATTAATTGCCCCTGATTCATCAGAATAGATGAGCCTAGAGGTGTGGTCTATAATTCCATGCATAAACTCATGAGCTACGACCTCTGCAGTTACTAAAGGCCCATGATTACAATCCCCGTTACCAAACCAAGCAAAAGTGCCATCCCAATAAGCATTAACTAAATTAGACCCACCTCTCGCATGCACGGATACATTCATAGAGCGGTCTTGATTGTCTAGGCCTAACCAGTCAAACTTGTCTCGTAGAAGATCATAATATCTAGAGGTCAGGTAATGTGCATCGACGGCCACTTCATTTTGCTCCTCATTTTCTAGATCAAAAAATGAAGTAGTGCTGGTAAAATTCCCCTTACCATCATTTAGAATATTTATACCATTGGCACATCTGGTAGGATCTCTGAGGATGAACTCATTAGGTGCTATAGAATCTACGATGAAAGTTTGCTCTCCATAGTATCTTGTCTTTCCTGAACCTGGGACTCCATGACCCTCATGTAAGTCTAACTTATGTAAAATAATTCCGGAATGTGCATCTATGTAATACTCATAGGCTTCTATCGGCGTATGACTCCTTAATTCGATTCTATATACAAGATTGTAATTGCCATTATACTTTGTCAACTTTTGATTAATAATATTCAACTCTGGAACCGGTGCAGCTGACTTAGTATGTGCCTGCCATTCATATTCCTCGGCACCCATATCAGACATAGCTAGGGTCAAGGCCTGCTGAGCACTCAAGATTGGAGTCAATTCCATGTCAATAGAAGGAAGGAAAGTTCCATTGGCAGATGTAACATATCCATCCTTAGTATGGAGAATGTAGCTAGCCCCAAACACTGGAATACCATCATGTACTTGTTGATATCTTGTATGACTAAAATTATTTAAACCCAGCTGTTCTTTTATAACGACAAATGCATCTTGCTGAGTAAGACCCATCTCTGTTGCGTATCTTTCAAAGAATTCTTCAACTTTCAAGTCATGCTGTGCCGGTCTAAATAAAGCAAAACGGTCTACAGCTGCATCCTTGGAAGAGCCTTGGGAAAATAGAGACAAGCACAAAAAACTTAATAGTAGTAAGAGGTAATACTTCATCCTTCAATATTATTTAATTACTTTAATATGACGAAAATTTCTCTGATTACATAAGGATCTATTATATAAATTACTGTCTTGTCCTGAAATAGTAGACATTTTTAGTTTTTAGAAAAGTTTGGATTTAAAGAAATAGCTTTGGATTTTCTTGACCATGACTTGAGTTTAAATTTTCCTATTTCATGAGCTTGTTCTGGAGTCATCAAATTGCAATACCACTTAGGTCGAATGTTTTGGTAAATAAAAATTACATTTTCGATATTTTTTCTTGCATTATCTACAAACTACCTATTATTAGAAATGAAAATTCGTCTTTTAAAATGTCACTTAATTTTGATCAAA
>CALISO010000110.1 GCA_938041445.1 uncultured Saprospiraceae bacterium | reverse complement strand
CAATTCTAATAACAAGACAACTCTCTAACATACAACAAGCTTTCTATTGAGATATCATATGCTATGATATCCTGGTTCTATCTTATTTATTTATATTTAGAACCTTCAGTAATCAATATTTCAAGATGAAAACTCAACGATACATACTTATTCTTGCCGTTCTATTAGGAACAATTGGGCTCACACAAATAAACAGCCAGTCCACGGAATTATCCAGCGAAGGATATGACGAATCATATTACAACACCATGCAATGGAGGCTCGTCGGTCCCTTTAGAGGCGGGCGTGCAGGAACGATCAGCGGAGTACTCAACAATCCAAATCTATACTACATCGGCACAGCTGGTGGAGGTGTCTGGAAAACCCAAGATGGAGGCAACTCATGGTCTTGTATATCTGATGGATACTTTGGCGGATCTATAGGTGCAGTTGCGGTAGCACCTTCTGATCCTAATGTCATATATGTCGGTGAGGGAGAGCAGACCGTAAGAGGAAATGTCTCTTCAGGAAATGGGCTTTGGCGGTCAACTGATGCTGGTGATACTTGGAAACACATCGGACTAAAAGGAACAGAGCATATCGGTAGGATAGCTATTCATCCCACTAACCCTGATATCCTTTATGTCGCAGCCATGGGAAATCTCTGGAAGCCAAATAATGAAAGAGGTCTTTATAGATCTAAAGATGGTGGCGAGACATGGGAAAGAATTCTTTATGTAAGTGATAAGGCAGGCGCAGTCGATATCAATCTTGATCCGAACAACCCAAGAATCATGTTTGCCTCAACTTGGCAGATCAAAAGAAATGGATACCGCATGGATAGTGGCGGTCCAGATAGTCACCTTTGGAAGAGTACCGATGGAGGAGACAATTGGACAAAGATGACAAACAATCCAGGTCTACCAGAAGGCACCATAGGCATCATCGGTGTAGCTGTATCACCTCAGAATTCTGATCGAGTATGGACGATCATAGAGGCAGAAGAAGGTGGTGTATTTCGCTCAGACGATGGTGGTGAAACTTGGAAAAAAACAAGTGCCAATAGATCACTTAGACAAAGAGCTTGGTACTATTCAAGAATATATGCAGATCCTCAAAACGAAGATCGTGTCTATGTACTCAACGTAGGATTCTGGAGATCTAATGACGGTGGCAAAAACTTCGAAAGAATCGGCACTCCACATGGAGATCATCATGATCTTTGGATAGATCCGAATAACAATGAACGTATGGGCATCGCCGATGACGGTGGCGGTCAGATATCCTACGATGCAGGTGCTAACTGGACAACATATCACAACCAACCGACATCACAGTTCTATCGTGTGACGACTGACAATCATTTTCCATTTAGAATATACGGAGCTCAACAAGACAACAGTACAGTGCGCATACTTCATAGATCTGATGCAAGTACAATAAATGAAAGACACTGGGAGCCCACTGCAGGTGGGGAAAGTGCACATCTTGCACCAGATCCTAAAAACAATGACATCGTCTATGGTGGCACATACAAAGGATACATGATGCGCAAGGATCATCTTACTGGACAAACGAGATCTGTCAATGTATACCCAGACAATCCCGCGGGCTCAGGAGCAGAAGTGATGAAGTATAGATTCAATTGGAATTTTCCAGTTATGTTCAGCCCGAATGATCCTAATCGTCTCTACGCAACTTCTAATCACGTCCACGTCACAACTAATGAAGGACAATCTTGGGAAGTACTCAGTCCAGATCTTACGAGAAATGATCCTGAAACTATAAAATCATCAGGAGGCCTCATCACGCAAGACAACACTGGTGCAGAATTCTATGCAAATATATTTGCAATTAACGAGTCAACACTTGAGCCAGGAGTTATTTGGACAGGTAGCGATGATGGCTTAGTTCATGTGAGTCGTGATAATGGAAAAACATGGGATGATGTCACTCCTAAAGGTTCTCCAAAATTGAACATGATGAACTGTATAGATATCAATCCATTTGTAAAAGGTGGTGCATATCTGGCGGCTACACATTATAAATTTGGAGATTATCAGCCATACATTTATAAAACTGTAGACTATGGAAAGACATGGACAAAGATTGTAAAAGGGATAGAAGGTAATCACTATACGAGAGCAGTCAGAGCCGATCCAGTTAGAAAAGGCCTCTTGTATGCTGGAACTGAGTGGGGCATGTATGTTTCATTTGACGATGGAGAAAATTGGAAAAAATTTCAATTAAATCTGCCTATCACAGCTATCCGAGATCTTCACATAAAAGATGAAAGTTTGATAGCAGCTACACATGGACGTAGCTTTTGGATGATAGATGATCTTGGGCCTTTACGGCAAATAGAAAAAAGCATTACGCAAAAGACACATCACTTGTATCAACCTAAGCCAGCATATCGTATGGCTCAAGCAGGCGGCTGGGGTACTCCTAATATGAGACTGAATGGAGCCAACCATCCCAATGGTGTGCTATTCAACTTTTTTGTGAAAGACTTAAAAGAGGATAGCAAAGTTTCTTTGGAAATAATAGATGCATCAGGAAAAGTCATTCAGACCTTTGACAATCAAACAAAGGACAAAAAGCAAAAGCTTGAAGTAAAGGAAGACAAGAACAGCTTTGTGTGGAACATGAGACATCCAGGGTTCAAAGAATTTCCTGGCATGGTATTATACTCTTCTCCTAACAATGGGCCTAAAGCAACTCCTGGCGACTACAGTGCTATTCTCAGAGTGGACGACGTCGCTTCAGAAGTAGATTTTGCAATTGCAAAAGATCCAAGACTTTCTAATAGCGATGAGGACTACGAAAAGCAATTAGCATTTTTGCTCGAAGTACGCGACAAGGTAAGTGATGCCCATCAAGTGATGATCGACATCAAGAGCATCAGGGAAGACATCAATTACTTCAACAAGAAATTAAAAGGTGATGCTGATTACAAAGAGCTGCTTTCACTTGCAAAAAAGTTAGACACAGATATGTCTGTAATTGAAAACAATATCCACATGACTAAAAACAAGAGTCGTCAGGATCCACTCAATTATGGCATACGGATCAACAACAGACTGGCATTCTTAATGGCAGATCAACAAAGAGGAGACTACCCTCCGACAGATCAAGCCCTCGAAGCAAGAGAAAACATCACTCAAGAACTAAATGTTGAAATTGAAAAACTGGATGTTCTCATCGAAGAAAGACTCAAAGAGATTAATCAGTTGGGAAGGGCCGTCGGTGTGCAGATTATCAATCCAAGAAAGAAGGAAGTTATCCGACCGTAGGAAATAAATTACAATAGAAAAATTGTCATGGTAACAATAAAAAACTACCCTTAATCTAAAAATTTAGAAAATATGTTATATTTTTATGAAAATTATTTTCAATAAACAAATATAATGAACTATCTCCATTTTGTTTTCATCATGATTTTAACACCTCTATTTTTAATTGCACAACCTCCAGTAGAAATTATGGCCGAAAATGGAATCAGAGAGCGATTAATTGATTTTTCAGTTGATGATGCACCTGCTGATTATTCGAGAATTGCTAATGCTACAAATGTATCAGGTCAGTTTTCACCAATGTTTGTTGGTCATCATGAATCAGATGCTCGAACATCAATGTTTTTAATTGCGAGTACTTCTACAGCTAATGATATAAGTAATTCAAACCCATTATTAATTTTTGACGCGCGAGTTAGCAACGCACCCCAGTATCTTGGCATCAGTGGCACAGGAACACCTTTATCCAATCGACCTTTATTTGGTTGGAATAACTATGGCATATCTCTATTGCTTTTATCAGCAGAAGGCAACTTGGGACTTGGTACAAACGCTCCTAAAAGCAAATTACAAATTAAAGAAGGAGATGTATACCTCGAAGATATCAACAGTGGTATAATAATGAAATCTCCAAACCTTACCTGCTGGAGAGTACAGATAGATAACAATGGTGAACTTATAAAAACTGCTTTAAGTAATTGTCCGCAATAAAATTAAAAGCCAACACCATAAACGGCATCTCTAAACTGCTTATGCAATCCAATACCATCATAAGGAAATAGCTGAACAAATAAGACTGCTGTAAGCTCATTAGCTGGATCAACCCAAAACAATGTACTTGCAGCACCATCCCAAAAGAACTCCCCTACTACACCATTATTTTCTTCTGAAGAAGCTGGTTCTCGAAGTCGCACAGCAAAGTCAATTCCAAATCCCACTTGACCTTTGCTGGGCAACCATGATCTTTCTTCTATACTTTCATTAAGGTGATTAGTCGCCATCAATTTGACAGTTTCTGGTTTTAGAATAGTTACTCCATTGAGGCTTCCTTCATTGACTAACATGCGAGTGAAAGTCATGTAGTCATCTATCGGTGCAGATAGTCCCCAACCACCTCTGTGCAGTGGCCATTCATTAAAATATTCATCATGAGCTGTGCTGTCTGGCATCCGATTCAAGACACCTTTATCATCTCTCATATAAGTAGCTGAAAAATGATCACGATCTTCCTCAGGCACATAGTATCGAGTCTTGTTCATTTCTAATTTGTCGAGTACATACTTTCGGGTATAATCCTTAAATGTCATCCCAGAAATCTTCTCGACTATGTAGGCTTGCACATCAACGCAGATACCATATTCCCATCTCGTGCCAGGTTGAAACATCAGTGGAACACTTGCCAGTTTTTCTGCCATCTCAGACAGCGTATTTTCTTTACTCATAGGATCCAATGCTTCCATCATCGGACCTATTCCTTCGAGTGCACGATTGCTAGGATTTGCAAACCCAGCAGTGTGTCGGGTTAGATCTCTGATGGTCATAGGTCTTTTAGAATCTTCTAAAATCATCTTACCATTCTCATCCATACCAACCATCACTTTCATATCAGCAAATTCTGGAGCATACTTCTCAACTGGATCATCCATATCAAACAAGCCTTGTTCATAAAGCGTCATCAATGCCACACCAGTGATTGGTTTTGTCATAGAGTAGATCTTTACTATAGTATTGCGATCCATTGCTTTCTTAGCTTCGCGATCTCGATCTCCAAAAGCACCAAAATAAACCTCATGTCCTTTCTCATAAACCAAAGCGGAGATCCCAGCTACTTGACCAGATGCAACAAACTTGGACAAGGTCTCAGAGATTCTATCCTTAGTTTCAGTGTTGACAATAGAAGCTGCTGCGGCGTCTTGAACTTGCGTGGCCACTCCACTATTCTTACAAGATGAAGCTACAAGTAGCAGAACTAACAAAGTATAAATAGTGCGATTCATGACAACTTATTGAGCTTAGAGAAAGATGAAATTTGAAAGAAAGGTAAGCATTCTCGACGCCTTGAGATAATCAACAGAAAATGATTCTATCTCACAACCTACTCGATCTTAACATCAACACCTAAATATGCTCAGCACTTATTACCTTAGGCGTGGAAGACAGTAGTATGAAGCATAAAAGATCTAAGAATATCAAAAGCCCAAAGAAGCAATCCCCAAGGAGCTTATCACGTAGAGGCTTTATCAGCAAAGGGACAGTTTCAACAGTTGGGTTCGTTTTAGGTGCTGAGATGGTATTCGCCAAGCATTTCCCGAAAGGACTTACACCTATCGGCTTGTTAGAAAATGATATCGCTGATGATCTCATCGGAAAGCACAAAGACTTGATCATACTTAATGATCGTCCTGTGAATGCAGAAGCACCTCCCCATCTACTCGATGACAATATCACTCCACGTGATTTATTCTTTGTCAGAAATAATGGTGTACCCCCCACTGACATCAACGTTGATACTTGGACACTCACGATAGAAGGAGAATCTGCAGAGAAAACAAAAACGTATACACTCAAAGATTTGAAAACGAAATTCAAAGAACACAGTTATCAAATCACTCTTGAATGCGGTGGCAATGGTCGTAGCGAATACAATCCACCAGCCAAAGGAAATCAATGGTCGCTCGGTGCAGTAGGCTGTGCCACTTGGACAGGCATCCGGCTTCGCGATGTCTTAGAAGATGTTGGAGTGAAAGACTCTGCTGTATATATCGGATACTATGGAAAAGATACACACCTAAGTGGTGATGCAGATAAAAAGACTATCTCCCGAGGTGTTCCGATTAGCAAAGCTATGGAAGATGAAAGCTTGATCGCATGGTCTATGAATGGAGAAGATTTACCAATGCATAATGGGTATCCGTTGCGTCTCATATTTGGAGGATGGCCTGCTTCTTGTTCTGGAAAATGGTTAGAAAAAATTGTTATCCGAGACAAGATCCATGACGGCCCAAAGATGGTTGGGCAGTCCTATAGAGTCCCATGCGAAACAGTTGCTCCTGGCGCTAAAGTTGCTGATGAAGACATGTGTATCATCGAAGAGATGCCTGTTAAATCATTGATCACATACCCTCGAACTGGAGCATCTATAAAGTTAAATCAAACACTTTCTATAAGAGGTCATGCTTGGTGTGGAAGTAGTGCTGTAAGTACCACAGAGTACTCTATAGACTTCGGTGCAACTTGGGAAAAGTGCACACTTACAAAACCAGCAAACCGTCATGCTTGGCAACACTTTAATGCCAAAATGAAATTTCCAAAAGTGGGATACTATGAAGTCTGGGCAAGGGCCACTGATGAAGCCGGTAGATCTCAACCAATGATTGTACCGGGATGGAATCCAAAAGGATATCTTAATAATGCCTGCCATCGTATCGCTGTAAGAGTCACTGCATCATGAAGAAGCTCACTATAAGTCTACTCCTCTTGCCATTAATGTGCGCTTTGTGTTACAATTGTACAGATGGTAAAGTTGAAACTAAAATAGACGACTCTCTTATCGAAAATGGAATTCACGTCGCAACTGGGTTAGCCTATGATGAGAACTTTGAATTGGTCAGAGCACTATGCACTTCTTGTCATTCTGCAAAATTAATTACTCAAAATAGAGCGACGCGCGAAGGTTGGAAAGATATGATCGTCTGGATGCAAAAAACTCAAAAGCTGCCAGATCTATCCACTGCCGAACCTATCGTTCTGGATTATCTTGCGAAGCACTATGCTCCAGAAGACATAGGTCGTAGATCCAATCTTGACATGGAGTCTATCGAATGGTATGAATTATCTGAAGAAGAATAAAATTATAAAAACGAGATGAGATATATTTTAATCATAATCCTGCTTTGTGTCGGCACTTCTTCTTTCAGCCAAGAAGCTCACCGAAGATGGAGAAAGATGAATCAAATCAGAAATGACAAATTTGATTTAGTTCTTCCTGAAGCCATGAGGGAAAACAATATCGACATGTGGATCGTCATGTGTCGCGAAGGAAGCTTTGATCCATTGTATCCAGATCTTGGAGAGGGTTATGTGGGTTCGACTGGTTATTACATATTTACAGATAAGGGAGGAGATAGAATAGAAAGAGTTGCACTGGGCATCAGTGGGTATTTGCTTAAAGAAGGAGGTGCTTATGATTATTTTGGTTCAGAACCAGAATTGAAAAAATTCGTCGAAGAAAGAGATCCCAAAAGAATAGGTCTTAATTATTCTAAATCGATCGGAGGAGCAGATGGTCTTTCGCATTCTGGATATTTAGAATTATCAGAACTGCTTGGCGCAAAATATACTGAGCGATTTGTATCCGCCGAAAAATTGGTTTCTGACTTTAGATCAAGAAGAGTAGCAAGTGAAATTGCAGCCTATGGAGAGGCTTGTGAATTATCATACACCATAGCTGAAAAAGCACTTTCTAATCAAATCATAACACCAGGAGTCACGACACTCGAAGATGTCGCTTGGTGGATGAAAGAACAACTGCACAAACATAATTTAGAATCTTCTTTTGGAATGCCATCAGTAT
>CALISO010000109.1 GCA_938041445.1 uncultured Saprospiraceae bacterium | reverse complement strand
CTATTCTCCTTACCCGGGGGTACCGCTCCCAAGTGATTAAAAGCTTTCTGAGTAGCTTCTCTACCTCTTGGTGTACGTTGGATATAGCCTTCCATGATAAGAAATGGTTCATAGACTTCTTCGATTGTCCCTGCTTCTTCTCCGACTGCAGTTGCAATGGTCGTAAGACCAACTGGGCCACCTTTGAATTTTTCAATGATCGTCGTAAGGATTCTGTTATCCATCTCGTCTAGGCCACCTTCGTCAACATTGAGAGCTGCAAGTGCATACTGTGCAATCTTAACGTCGATGTTGCCGCTTCCTTTGATCTGAGCAAAGTCTCTGACTCTTCTCAATAAAGCATTGGCAATACGAGGTGTCCCTCTACTACGAGAGGCTATCTCAGCTGCACCATCCTCATCGATATCGATATTGAGTATCTGCGAACTCCGCTTGACAATCTTGATCAATGTCTTGACATCGTAGTAGTCTAGGTGACACTGTATCCCAAATCTTGCTCGCAATGGTGAGGTCAATAGTCCCATCCGAGTGGTTGCTCCTACTAGAGTAAATGGATTAATCTCAATCTGAATACTTCTAGCAGCTGGGCCACTATCAATCATAATGTCTATACGATAATCTTCCATCGCTGAGTAGAGATATTCTTCCACAACGCTATTGAGTCGATGGATCTCATCGATGAATAGCACATCACCTTCCTCAAGATTGGAGAGTAGACCTGCAAGATCACCGGGCTTTTCCATTACTGGGCCAGAGGTCATCTTCATTTCTGATCCGAGTTCATTCGCGATGATATGACTGAGAGTTGTCTTTCCTAGTCCAGGAGGACCATGCAAAATCACGTGGTCAAGAGCCTCTCCCCTCAGCTTTGCCGCTTGGATAAAGACATTGAGATTTTCTACGATTTTTGGCTGACCGCTGAAGTCATCCAATGATAATGGACGTAGAGCTTTATCAATCAGCTTCTCTTCTGACGAATACGTAAAATCTGTTGGATCTAAGTTCGGATTAGACATATGAGTGATTGTGTTGATATCAAAGATAGGGGATTAGAATTCAATCTTCCCTTGAACTGTCGAATCATCTTTCAACAATTGGAATGACATCCGATGATACTTAGTCACACCTGCTGCTGCGATTGCACTCCGATGCGCTTTTGTTGGGTAGCCTTTATTAGATAACCAATGATATTGTGGGTGCTTTTTATCGATCCGTTTCATATAGTGATCTCTGGCTACCTTGGCAAGAATACTCGCTGCTGCGATACTGAGATACTTATCATCACCTTTGACAACAGTTGTATGTGGCACTTGCTGGTATGGTAGAAAGTAGTTACCATCAACAATAATATGTACCGGTTGGACATCCAACTTTCTAACTGCTCGGTGCATTGCCTTGATAGAACATTGGAGGATGTTCCACTTATCTATTTCACTTGGACTACAGGACGCTATAGCATAGGTCAATGCCTTTTGCTTGATTAATTCTGCAAGAGACTCTCGATCGTGTTCTTTGAGGATTTTAGAATCGCGTATTTTAGGATTATAGTATCCTTTCGGAAATATGACTGCTGCTGCAAATACAGGTCCCGCTAGGCATCCGCGACCAGCTTCATCACAGCCAGCTTCTGGGTAGGTACGAGAATAGTTTGACTTGAGCTTCATCTAGACAAAAATAGACATCCTCCGAAGGATTCATATAGATTACTTAGATTTTCACAGTTGAAATTATGATCTCACCGATAATTTTAGTCTTAGAACTCAGATTTAGATTTCTGTACTTACTCGGTGGTAAATGCGTACTCAACAAGATTAGCTCCCATTTGTAGAGCGGCAGTCCTGATCTCTTGAGGATCTTTGTGTACTTCAAAGTCCTCCCATCCATCACCTAAGTCACACTCATAAGTATAGAAGCAGACCAGTCTACCTTCATAGATGTAGCCGTAGCCTTGTGCTGGTTTGTCATCGTGTTTATGAATTTTTGGAAGACCAGACTTGAAGTCAAATGTTTGGTGGTAGATAGGATGATTAAAAGGGAGTTCTTTCATTTCTAATTCAGGAAAGACCTTCTTCATTGCTACTCGGACAAATGGATCCATCCCATAGTTGTCATCGATGTGAAGAAATCCTCCACCTATGAGATATTGTCTAAGATTCTCCGCTTCACTATCACTGAGAACGACATTGCCGTGACCAGTCATATGGATAAATGCATAGTTGAATAAGTCCACGCTACCCACCTCTACAGTTCCATAATCAGGGTCGATGCTTGTATTCAACTTGTCATTGCAGAATGTCGCAAGATTTTTCAATGCTGTAGGATTGGAGTACCAGTCTCCTCCGCCGTTATACTTGAGGGTAGCAATTTGGGTTGTGTAATTCTTAGTCGTAAACGCAACAGATACTGCACCAACAAGTAATAAAATTAATAGTCTTTTCATTCAATATTTTCTATTCTGCAATAGTAACGTGAATTGATAGGAAAATCATTCATTGAGAATGAAGTTTGATCAACATTGCATATCGACACATCCCAACAATCCCGCAACCGACATCAAGTCACTGATCCTTCCATCCTTAGCCATCGCGATTGCTTCTGTCAGTGATACCTTCTTCACTTTTAGGTTTTCTGTAGCTTCTGGATTTGATTTACCTTGAGTGAGCCCTGTAGCAAGATAGATGATCCCATACTCATCAGTCACAGAATTTGACGTATAGAACTTAGGTAGGATAACTTGATATTTGTCAGCGACCAATCCTGTCTCCTCAAGCAACTCTCTCTTGGCTGCATCGAGAGGGTCCTCTCCTTTTGGACAACCACCTTCAGGGATCTCCCAACTGTACTCATCTTGCGGATATCGATATTGACCGACAAGGTAGGTCATCCCGTTTTCATTAACCGGAATGATCCCAACAGCAATATTTTTGAATCTAACAACACCATAGATACCATTTCCCCCTGATGGATTAATAACGTTATGATGCTCTACCTTGATCCAAGAATTCTCATAAACTTCACTTTTCTCGAGTGTTTGCCAATCTTTTTTGTGATTCATGGGTTAAAATATTGAATACAAAAGTAAAAATCTCCTATACATATGACTTATGACTGTATAGTAGCGTATTTTTGCACGAATTTTCAGAAAGTAAATATTAAATATTAAGTACAATGAGTGTATCAAACACAACATTACCTTACAAGGTCAAAGATATCGCTTTGGCAGAGTGGGGAAGAAAAGAAATGGATCTCGCAGAAGCGGAAATGCCAGGACTTATGGCTCTCAGAGAAGAGTTTGGAGATAGCAAGCCTCTGAAGGGTGCTAATATCGCTGGATGCCTACATATGACAATCCAGACTGCTGTTCTTATTGAGACATTGACTGCACTCGGTGCTGATGTGACTTGGTCATCTTGCAATATCTTCTCTACTCAAGATCATGCTGCTGCTGCTATTGCTGCTGCTGGTGTACCAGTATATGCATGGAAAGGAATGAATGAAGAAGAATTTGACTGGTGTATCGAGCAAACCTTATTTTTTGGGGAAGATCGTAAGCCATTAAATATGATTTTGGACGATGGTGGGGATTTGACCAATATGGTTCTTGATCGTTACCCAGAATTAGTGGGAGACATTAAAGGTCTTTCTGAAGAAACAACGACTGGTGTACACCGTTTGTATGAGCGTGTAAAAAATGGAACACTACCAATGCCAGCTATCAACGTAAACGATTCTGTAACCAAGTCGAAGTTTGATAACAAATACGGATGTCGTGAAAGTGCAGTAGATGCAATTCGTCGAGCTACAGATACAATGCTTGCTGGAAAGCGTGTTGTTGTATGTGGATATGGTGATGTAGGAAAAGGAACAGCCGCTTCTTTTAAGGGTGCTGGATCTATTATTACAGTAACTGAGATTGATCCAATTTGTGCTTTACA
>CALISO010000108.1 GCA_938041445.1 uncultured Saprospiraceae bacterium | reverse complement strand
GGTAGAATCTTAAGACAACTACAAGTAGGCAGACAGGGAGAGTTTGCCTTTCTATTCGACTCTTTACAACACAACTCAATAATCCAATTCCCTAAACGCATCAAAAGGAAAGTATACAGGCATTTGTGCTTTGATTGAGATTGGTTCTTTCTTTACAGGATGGATGAATGACATAGAATGGCAATGCAGAGCGATTCCACGATTGTTCATCTTCTTACTTGCGCCGTACTTGACATCACCGATAATATTGGCTCCAATCTTGGACATCTGAACTCTGATCTGATGAGACCGCCCAGTCTCTAGATCTACTTTGATTAGACAAGATTGATTGAGAAAGCCGATCATCTCATAGTTGAGTTTTGATAGCTTTCGATTCTTCTTCTCCATATCATATGCCTTGGAGATGTTTCTTTTCTTATCTTTCTCCATATAGTGAACAAGAGAATCAGCAGACTCAAGAGGCCTTCGTTCTGTGACGATCAGGTATTCCTTTTTGATTTGTCTGTCTTTGATCAGAGCATTCATTCTGGTGAGAGCCTTACTGGTCTTCGCATAGATCATTACACCACTGGCAGGTCGATCGATTCTATGGAATGACCCTAGAAAGACGTCTCCTGGCTTATCGTACTTCCACTTGATGTAGCGCTTCATTTCATCCATCAGTGTCCAGTCGCCAGTCTCATCGCCTTGCGACAACCATCCCACAGGTTTGTTAGCTGCGATCAGGTGGTTATCCTCGTATATGATTTGGGCAGTTTGTCGTTGTTTCATAATGCTAGTGCTTGACACTCTTGGTAAATGCAATCTATCTCAAAACAATTCAATTAGAATATAGATTTTACCTTGTGATAGAATCAAATAAGAATTAAATCTCAAAGATACAATTGAAAACACACTTAACTCTTGCTTATAGTCCTTGTCCTAATGATACATACATCTTTGGTGGTATTGCATTGAACTTGATCAAGAGTCCGCTGAATTACTCTATCATTCTAGAAGATATCGCTGCCCTTAATTCAATGGCACTGGTAGGGGAGCATGATGTGATTAAGCTGAGTTATCACGCTTGGGCATCGATGATAGATCGCTACCAAATGCTACCATATGGGTCAGCATTAGGTTTTGGTGTAGGGCCTCTATTGATTGTCAATCCTGGTACTCTGTTGAGTGAGATTAATCGGGTGGCCATTCCTGGTCAATACACAACTGCAAATTTCCTCCTGGACTTTGCCTATAGAGATCAAGACTTTGAAAAGGTTGAGATGTTGTTTTCTGATATTGAGTCAGAGCTCAAGTCGGGTAGAGTAGATGCAGGTGTGATTATTCATGAGAATAGATTTACCTATGAGGAGAGAGGTTTTGTTTGTGTACAAGATTTAGGAGATTATTGGGAGAAACAGACTGACTTACCTATCCCACTTGGTGGTATAGCGATTAAGAGAAGTCTTGATGATGAAGTCAAATCTCAAGTATCGCGTGATATTTATGCAAGTATCCAGTTGGCAGATAGCGACTTCAACGCCATTTCTACTTATATTAAGAATTATGCTCAAGAGATGGACATCTCAGTTATGCAGCAACATATCGACTTATATGTCAATCAAAGTACTCGAGGATTATCTCTTACAGATAAAGATAGTATTGACTTTTTGCTCTCTGAAATTGCAAAATCTAGAGATATACCGCAGGAAAATGGAAAAAACTGGCTTTTTAAAGACTAAGTGTATCGACTAATAATCAGTTGATTATGTATTTTGAAAATAAAATATAGCTAGAGGTGTGAAATATTTTCTTAATCATATTACAAATATTGATAATATGTAATATATTTACACTGTGTAAGTTTTGGTTATTAAATTGTAAAATTCGTTTTTGCTCCGAAGATGTTCGGAGCTTTTTTTATGCCCATACACGACTTCTATATGACACAAAGAGCCCATTTCAAGGCAATTCTCAAATTTTAAGACTTTTTAAGGATTTTTTCTTTACCTATCTGGTTAGGATTATAAGTATTGGCATAGTATTTGGTTCTACTATGTCGAATATGAGTTTTGGTTATTAAATTGAGTATTGCCCGAGATCCCCAATCTCGGGCTACTTTTTTTTTATAGCTTGACTAATCTTTTTACGACCTTTCCCTTATCCGTTATTACTTGAATAAGATAGATGCCTTCTGACCAGTTGGCTACTGATATTGGTTTATTGATTTCGTAGTTTTCGTATTGTAATTTCCCAGAAAAATCTAAGATATTGACTTGTTTGACTTCTAAGTCTGTATCACTCATCTCAATAGATATCATGTCTGTTGCAGGATTCGGATAGATAGTCAGTATATCTCCATCTAGTTCTATATCATCAGTAGACGATACTATTCCCATTTCAATTGTGATGATATCAGATTGTGTGATACAACCATTGGCATCTATGATTTCACATTGATATTCACCTGCAGATAATTCTGTGATCGACTCACTGGTCAATGTTATGGTCTCTCCATCTTTTGACCATGTTAATAGATATGGTTCTACGCCACCTGTGATGTCTATAGAAATCATACCATCTTCAAATCCTAGAATCGATTCGTTAGTGATTGCAAGAGTTGTTGTTTCTAGTAAATTAGGTGACAGGATAGAAACAGAAGTTTCAGTCTCACATCCATAAGAAGTAGTTGCTAAGATTGTATAAGTACCAGCATTGAGATTATCCATTCCATTGTCCTCTCCATCAATCATTATAGTTTCATAATCTTCTGCATTGAGGATGTCAATAGCACCGGTTGTATCACCAAAGCATTTGAGGTCAACTTTATCAGCTTGTATTGATGGAGTGGCAAACTTACTTACTTGGAATGAACACAGTGCAGTATTGCCATTAATATCAATCGCTTCTACAATGATATCCATCGTTCCTACTGGGATGTCTTCTCCAGAGACAGATCCTTCAACGATATTTATCTCTACTGAACTTTCACAATTATCGGTAGCACTTACCTCATAATTAAGAATTTCACATTCACCCAGCACCATTGCCGATGGACAAGTAATTACGGGTGCAATAACATCTCTGACGGTGAGTGTAGTAGTTTCTTCTACAGAATTACCATTGCTATCTGTAGCGATAATAGTGATATCGTAATCAGCATTTTCACAACCGATTGTGATATCCATATCATCTGCATAAGTAAATGACGTTTCTGAGCAATTATCGCTAATAGCTTCAATAAATAGACTTGGATCTGGTAGTTCTGACATCCCTTCCATAGGCATATCTAGTTCTACAGACTTCAATACTAATTCGGGTGCAATATCATCTTCCGCTGCTACCATCACTGATGCTGCCAGATTACACCCATTTGCATCCGTTACTTGGACACTTTGCATCCCTATTCCAAATTCTGTAGCAATTGCTGTAGTCTTGCCATTTGACCATAAGTATTCATAAGGGGGAGAACCACCTTCCACATTGATCATAACTGACCCATCTGCCTTGTCTTCACAAGTAGGCGCTGTGACCAGCTCTATATCAGCAGACAGCTCTGATGGCTGAGAAATGATTACTTGATTCTGGTCAATGCACCCAGCTGCATCTTGTACGATGACAACATAGCTACCAGCTGGTAAGTTATTCGCATCTTGAGTATTACCATCCAGATCTGATATGATAATCTCAATTGGTAAGATTCCAAACTGAGTTGAAATTTCCACCTTCCCGTCTGTGTCACCATAGCAATCCACATTGGTTGAATTGGTGAATAATGAAAGCATACAGTCTCCTTCTGAGATCAGGGCAGTGATTGTTGTCTGACAACCTTCAGAGTCATTGACTGTACAATTGTACTCACCTGGGGATAGATTGAGTATTGTCGGAGTAGTTTCTCCATTATCCCACAAGAATTGGTAATTGCCAGATCCGCCTGAAGGTGATATTGTCGCAGTGCCATCATTCGCTCCTTGCTGACTAATATGAGTGACTTGAGATGTTGCCGATAACTGTGGATTTTCGACGACAGGGATTAATTTGGTAGTCATACAACCTAGATCATCAATGACGGTCACAGCATAAGTGTCGGCGGGTATGTCTGTGATGAGTGGTGTCTGATCTCCTGTAGACCATTGATAGATATATTCTCCGTGTCCTCCAGAGCCTGACACCTCCAGTTGACCTGTATTCTCTCCAAAGCAAGCTATATCAACCACTGATTCGGTATTGATAAGAAGTGGGACGATATTAGGCACAATGACATCAATGATTGTGTCGCAGTTATTACCGTCTACAATTGTGACCGCATAGATTCCTGATCCTATTGAAGAAATAGTGTCACCAGTTGCACCTTCTGGCCAAAAGTATAAGTATGGAGATGTACCTCCAAGAGCTTCTACAATCACAAAACCATCTGTATCATCATAGCAGGTAGGTAACCTAAGCGAATCTATAACAAGCTCTAATACCTCCGGCTCAGTGATAACATAGGATTCACTAGCATAGCAACCAGTTGGGTCAGTCACCGTTACGCTATATTCTCCTGGACAGAGATTATCGATTTTGGGGCTTGATGATCCAGTAGACCAGAGTAGGGACGAGTTACTATTGTTATCACTAAGACCTGCTTCGAGTATTCCATCACATTCTCCGATACAAGAAACCATTGAATTTTCAATGAGGATGATATCTATCGAAGCTGGACAATCTACCATAATGCTTTGAGATTGTGTACACCCATTCATATTGGTGACAGTAACACTATATGTATCGCAATCTGAAATAGTTAGAGTTGAGTTTGTACTTCCATCACTCCATACATAGTCAAGGAATGGTTCACTCAGGGTTAAGAGATGTTCCTCTAATCCAGCACATATTTCATCAGGTCCATCAATAAAGAAAGATGTATCCTCTAACACTTCAACAGGGAAGTAGTCAATCCCAGTACATCCAGTCGCATCTGTAACAACTACTGAATAGACACCTGCTTGAGTGACCACAGTTGTGTCTGAAAAATCACCGGTGTTCCAAGAGTATGTCACATATCCAGGGGTTGCAGAGAGAGTTGTTGATGTCCCTTCGCAGAATTCTGACTCTCCTTCAATAGTCACTGGTAAATTCTGATCGCCATTATCGCAAATTCCACTCATTGGGAGTAGAGCAAGCAAGACTGTGATGATGCTGAATAATTGAATTGGTTTTCTCATAGTATAGTACGGTTTTGGTCAATATCCCTGAGCCCGTCTTATCAACAAGACTTAGGTTGTACGTATATACCATGCCAAATTCTGTGCTAATGTGTTCTTAACATTTGAAAAATTGGAATGTGTTGGGTGTATTTTTTGGATAGTAAATTATCACCTTGCATTAGAGGCTCTATATCACATCACTAAGGATTTAATCCATTTGTAATATGATAGATTCGCCTCAACTTTTTTCGATAGAATGCATGGAACTTTGTAGCTATGTATGGCCTTAATGGCTCTTTTGACGAATGTTTTTTTGTGGATGAGAGTCTTATATGATACCGCGATTTCGGTACTTGACTCTACCTTTCCATCCCAAGGATAGGTACTGTTGATGGAATGTGAATTAGCACAAGCAACTAGGTTTTTTGACAGTAAAAATGCTGTGCATTTGTTTGCCTCCTCTATGTTGGGAAATGTAACAAATATGACTAAGATATCTTTCATCAAGTCGATGGATTGAAACTATGTGGACAAGAGATTAATCATTTCCATTAAGTCGACACACAATTCTTTCTTTTTGTAAATCGCATCTTCGAATGGAGTTTTTTCAAGTTTGTCATTGATGATACCCAAGGCAATACCTGATTCACCAGATAGTAGACTATTAACTGCTCTATAACCAAGTCTACTGGCAAGTACTCTGTCTTGGCAAGTAGGGGAGCCACCTCTCTGCAAGTGACCAATAACAGTAACTCTCACATCTCTTTCAAATCCAGATTCTTTAACCTTGTGAGCGATGTCATGAGCATTTCCATTCTTATTGCCTTCAGCAACAATTACGATATTGAATAACTTCTTACGCTGCTTATTTAATGTATTGACCCATTCTGGGATATTGGTATCGGTCTCAGGTAAGAATGCTGAGTATGCTCCGCTACCGATTGCAGTATGCAATGCAATGTAGCCTGCATGACGTCCCATCACTTCTACAATAAAGAGTCTGTTGTGACTATCTGCTGTATCTCTGATCTTGTCAATTGCATCAATTGCCGTATTAATGGCAGTATCAAACCCAATGGTATAGTCTGTACCATAGATATCGTTGTCAATTGTTCCAGGTAAACCTATGATTGGAATACCATGTTCTTGACCTAGTTTGAGAGCTCCTGTGTACGTTCCATTTCCACCTACTGCAACTAGAGCATCGATTCCATTTGCCTTGAGTTCTTGTGCAGCTCTTGCTCGACCTTCTGCCTCCATAAATTCCTGGCATCGAGCAGTTTTAAGAATGGTGCCACCTCGTTGCATAATATTGGCGATTTTGCTTTTGAGCTTCTTTTCAAAGTTACCCGCCATCATTCCTTCATAACCATTGTATACTCCGACACAATTGATATTGTGTCCGTAACAGGTACGTGCTACAGCTCTGACTGCCGCATTCATACCTGGGGCATCTCCTCCTGATGTAAATACACCGATTGTTTTCATATTACTCATTTTCTCTTTTGGAAGTTTGTTTTAATATAGCCATAGATCGTGTCTATTCGTTCAAATGGTGACTTGATAATCCGATTGATTTTGATATCCTGCTCATAGGCTGCATGTCTGAGTGCATCTTCATACACATTGGCCACACTACCGACAAAGTTGTATTCTAGTCGTTCGCTACCTTTAATTTGCTTGCTCACATTTCTGAAGTACTTATAGAATTCTCTATTGAGTAACTTCTTTCGTGTCTTGTGATCCAGTTCATTAAGGAATCGACTAAAGGAAGCCACAAATCTCTTGTGATTTTCAGCCTCATATATTGCAGATACTAACGAGAGTTTATCATACCCATATTGCTTTTTGAATAGGGCTTCTTCTTTTTTTGTGAATTGATTTTCGATATAGTATTGGAGGACTTTCTTTCCAAGTTTGAATCCACTACCCTGATCACCTAGCATATATCCACCTGCGATAATCTTCTCCTTGAGTTGTCCCTTCTTCGCTCTTGCGGCATTTGATCCAGTACCAATAATACCGACAATACAATCCTTGACATCAGAAAATGCTAATGCAACAATCTCTAGATCATTATTAACATATACCGACTTAGTGTTTTTGAAACTCTTCTTTATATGGCTAATTAATGCAGAGTTATCATCTTCTTCTCTGATGCCTGCACCGAAGAGGTAGATGTTCCTAATTTTTGATTTTTCCTTGATCGAGTCAAAATGCACTTGGTCAATTCCATGCATAAAATTGGCACCTTCACTTACACCTTGATCATATTGCTTATCATTCTTAAAAATGATGTATTTGTATGTCGTAGCGCCGCCGTCTATAATTAAGTCCATACCATATTGAGTTAATTGGCAAATGTAATGGGAGTAGTAGCCTTATACTAAGATAAATTGGATTAATTTTGGGCTTGAAGTATCAACGACGTAATTGATATCTCATAGATAATCATCAATAATAACCACAGTTTAAGAAAGTTATGAAGCAAATAGCAGTAATAGGTGCTGGAACAATGGGAAATGGTATTGCACACATATTCGCAATGCACGGATATAAAGTCAGTCTATGTGACGTCGATGAAGAGGCACTTGATAGGGCAATGGAAACCATAAAGAACAATTTGTGGAGAATGGTTGCTAAAGAAAAAATCACAGAAGATCACCAGCAAGATTCGTTAAGCAAGATAACGACCTATACCCAGATTCCTGAGGCTGTTAAGAATGCCGATCTAGTCATAGAAGCTGCCAGTGAAAAAGAAGCAACAAAGATTAAAATCTTTGAAATTCTTGATGAGCATGCTCCTGCCGACTGTATCCTAGCGTCTAATACAAGTTCGATTTCCATCACTAAGATTGCAGCTGCAACCAATCGTCCTGACAAGGTTATCGGAATGCACTTTATGAATCCGGTGCCGATTATGAAACTCGTCGAAATCATCCGTGGATATAAGACAAGTGACGAAACTTCAAAGATTATACATGATACAACAGTTGCTATAAAGAAGACACCTATTCAAGTCAATGACTACCCAGGATTTATTGCCAATAGAATACTTATGCCAATGATCAATGAGGCAATCTATACACTATATCAAGGTGTCGCTGGAGTCAAAGAGATAGATGGTATTATGAAGCTAGGGATGGCGCATCCAATGGGTCCATTAGAACTTGCTGATTTTATCGGACTTGATGTCTGCAAGTCAATTCTTGATGTACTTCACGATGGCTTCAAGGAAGCGAAGTATGCACCTTGTCCACTTCTAGTAAATATGGTACTAGCAGGAGATCTAGGAAAGAAAAGTGGAAAAGGATTCTACGATTACTCAGAGCATAAGAGAGCTGAGGTAGTAGCAGAGAGTTTTAGCTAAATTTAATATGTATTACTAACCAGTAATTGATTTCTACTGATTTACTAGATATGAGTTTCGTGCAAGGCGGCCAAGCATTCGATATGATGCTTGAAGACTAACTAGTAGGATCTCTTTAGTCTATAGTAACTATTAAAAGAAAAGGCTTTCATTAATTGGAAGCCTTTTTTATTATTTAGATTTTGATTTAACTATTACTCAAACATTCAAGTCATCTCCTGAAAAATAAAACGGCAATAAAGCCTTGATGCTTTCAAAATGATAGATTTCATTAGCTAGAGACGAGATGTAGATATTGATATCTTGACGGTGCTTTTGCTCATATTCTAGTATTACTTGACGACAAGCACCACAAGGCGAAGGAGGATGACTGATGGCGTTGTTGACATTGACATGAATCGCTAAGGCATTGACTTTTACCTCAGGGAATTGCATTGCTGAATGATATAAAGCTACTTGCTCAGCACAGGTACACATCGGGTAGGCAGCGTTTTCTTGATTGGCTCCTTGAAGGATCGTGTCATTCTGCAATAGGACAGCAGCACCTACTCTAAACTGTGAATATGGTGCATGAGCTAAATCGCAAGCCTTCCTTGCAGCCGTTATGAGTTGTTGAGACGATTCTGACAATTCTCCAATGTTTTCAAAGATAGAATAGGAGAAGTTTACAGTATTTTGCTTCATATTTTGTATATTCGAATTGCTCAAGATAATAAAACCACAACACTAATCAATGCCAATCATCATCGGAGGATGCGGCGGGTCTGGGACGTCCTTACTTAGGCAAGTTCTCAACCGACATTCGCAGATATATATTGCCCCTGAGACTCACGTCTTTGCTAAAAATCGCATCTATCGCGATTGGCAAGCCGCGAAGGGTCAACTCACAAAACGATCAATTTTCGGGCTTCGGACTTCAGGGATGACGATGTATACTGGTTTTAATCTGAAACACAGTGACTTTAAGGATGTGAAGTTATCCGACATTCAAGATGACGATTTCTCAAGTTTTGCAGAAGGCATTTTCTCCCAACCTATGGAAGATAATGCGAAACAAATCTGGGGTGAGAAGACTCCAAATAACGCTTACCATTTCCTTGATATCATTGAAAAGATACCTAAGGCGACTTGCATTATGCTTGTACGTAATCCATATGATAACATCGCCTCTTTGGTCAGTCGAGGCTATTCGATAAGTTATGCAGTGAGTCGATACTTATTGTCTAATGCATTTGGCCTCCGAGCCAAAGATAGCGGCCAAGTTAAGATCATCAAGTACGAAGATTTAGTTACCGATACGCAAGGAACACTCGAGACGCTGTTTCGGGATCTCAATTTGGAATTTGAAGCTGTTATGCTAGAACCAAGCAAAGCAAGCCCCAATGAAGGCACTAAGATGAATGGTTGGACCCTAGACGAATCTGAAAAGATTAATTCAAGTGCTGTCAATCGATTCGACAATAGCTCTGAAGAAACTCAAGCGAGAATCAGAAGAGCAATCTACAAGCTTCGCATCATAGAAGAGTTGATAAAGAAGTTCAACCTATCTGAAAATGTCAAAGGCATTGCTAAGAAACTTGGTTATGAATACAAAGGAAAAGGTGAGCTCCTCGACGACTGCAAATGGATGAGCCGTGAACTAACTAAGATCAAACTCAATCGATCAATCAGAGGATATAGTCAACCATTCAATACGTTTCCGATACACATCAAATGATAGATGTCAAATCTTATTTCTTTCAACACTTGGTGCCAAAATTTGGATTAGGTGAGACTGAGGCGATGTGGAAGTATTACAATATTCACAGTCTGAAGCATCCTTCATTTAAGGAAGAGTATCAGAATCACGTCAGTGAATTGTTAAATGACTATCCGATTCAATATCTCGTCGGTGAAGCGGCATTTTACGATTCAGTGCTGGAGGTAAGTGAGGCTGTATTGATTCCTAGACCTGAAACAGAAGAACTTGTAGAGTGGATTATTAAAGATTACAAGACTAAAACAGAACTGGCAATCCTTGATTTGGGTACTGGTAGTGGTTGTATCATCACAACTCTTGGCAAACACTTATCAATATCTAATCTAGTGGCAATAGATATCAGTGAAGCCGCAATTGATATTGCAAAAACTAACGCTGTTAGACAAGGAGTGAATGTCAACTTTTACCAAGCGGATATTTTGGATATGGACCTATCGGAATTACCTAAGGTTGATATTCTAGTATCCAATCCGCCCTATATCTCCATACAAGAGAAAGATGAAATGTCTTCATCCACACTTAAGTATGAGCCCGATGTTGCGTTGTATGCCGAAGATGTTGACCC
Source organism: uncultured Saprospiraceae bacterium (assembly GCA_938041445.1). Taxonomy (GTDB): domain Bacteria; phylum Bacteroidota; class Bacteroidia; order Chitinophagales; family Saprospiraceae; genus JAHDHH01. The sequence continues at coordinate 30,113 of CALISO010000108.1, read as the reverse complement.
TAATATTTTCTACAGATGGATAGCAATAAATGGAACATCAATGCTCAATCCTAATGGAAGTATCTATGTAGAGATGAATGCTTTAGCCCATAAGGAGATATCTGAGATATTTAAAATGGAAGGCTGGACGATCACAATCAAAACCGATATATTTGGAAACTATCGAATGCTAAAAGCCACCAAATGACAATTGTTAGAAAACTAGGATTAGGAGTCTTTATTCTACTTGGTGTTATTGCCATTCTATTGTTGATTAATCACAAAAAGATCATACGTTTACTCGCAGTGAATTCATTGTTTGATAAAGAAGACATCGTTGATAACTTCCAACATATGGATGAGATCTTTGATACTAGTGAGATGACAGCATCACCTGACCCAATAGTATTACCTCAAGCCAAAGATCACTATCAACTGCCTGAGTCTTTCGAATCCAAAGGAAAGACAATTGAAATTGAAAACTATTTAGAAGATACCAATACGGAGGGATTGATGATTATCCATAAAGACACCGTTATCTACGAGCAATATTGGTTAGGATTAGAAGCGGATGATCCGCATATCTCTTGGTCAATGTCTAAGTCATTCACCAGTCTTCTTGTGGGACAATTAATAGAAGAAGGTGAGATGTCATTAAACGATGAAGTACAGGATATCTTGCCTCAGTTTTTAGATTCAGGATATGATGGAGTCACAGTTAAACAATTACTGAATATGGCTTCAGGAGTTCGATTCAATGAAGACTATGGCGATTTTGACTCTGATATCAATCGATTTGGTAGGACTTTCGCGTTAGGCAAATCTTTAGAAGAATTTGCGTTAACATTAACGAGAGAACGCGAGCCTGGCACATATAATCAATACGTCAGTATAGATACGCAAGTGCTTGGTTTGATGATCAGGGAGATTACTGGACAATCAATTACTGATCTTGCACAAGCTCAAATCTGGAATCGACTGGGGATGCAAGATGATGCATATTGGATCATAGATAAAACTGGGATGGAAGTTACACTTGGAGGATTAAATGCCTCACTTAGAGATTACGCTAAGATCGGAGTCCTTTATCTCAATGATGGAAATATAGGTGGAGATCAAGTCGTCTCATCCGATTGGGTGACTGCATCCGTTACTCCAGATGCTCCACATTTATTGCCAAATCAAACAAAGACTTCTAGCACGTTATACGGGTACGGATATCAGTGGTGGGTGCCTCAATATCCTGATAATGATTACTTTGCTACAGGAGTATATGATCAATTCGTTTATGTGAATACAGAAAAAGACCTTGTCATTGCCAAGCTCTCAGCAGACCATCATTATCGTCAGAATAGGGTAGAAATCAAGTCTACTCATATAGATCTATTTCAGTCAATAGCTAAGACTTTTTAGTCTAATTGTCATACTCTCAACTGAGTGTATTCGATAGGTTGTTCACATTCATACTATTAATGATCACCTTGGTCGATGGTTTGGGCAGTATTCTTTGCAATTCTGTTACCTTTGCGGCATCAATAATCAACTCATTGAGTCAACTGATATATGGATAAGAATCAAGGGATAGGCTTACTACTAATGTTAGCCTTATTACTGGGATGGTTTTACTTTACAATGCCATCAGAAGAACAGATTGCTGAGCAGAAGAGAATCCAGGATTCAATTGCTCTTGCAGAGCAACCTGTCGTAAGCGAAGGTGTCACAAAGGATCCAGCCGCACCACTTTACGTGCCTGACGATAATACTGCTATAGCTAGCAATGCAATCACTAGTGCTGAATCTAATGATACCACTGTAACACCAATACCAGCAGCAACACCTCCAGGTAAGGCTGAGTCATACACATTGAAGAATGATGTAATGACAGTCACATTTAACAGCCAAGGAGGGTATCCGACCTCAATCCTTCTACACGATCACTTTAAGATAGGTGATGATGAAGATAACAATGAAATCCAAATGCCACTAAAGCTGATGGATGATGATCGTAACAAGTTTGAATACCTACTTCCTATCAATGGTAAAGGCATTGTCAGTACACGTCAGATGTTATTTGATGCCAATCAATCGGGTAATGGTATCACATTCACGACAAATCTAGGAAGCGGAGCATCATTATCTCAGACGTATACGATTGCTGAGGACTACACCTTAGACTATGTAATTGATACTAAAAATCTCTCCAACGTCTTATCAGGTGGAGGTAACCAGATTGAGTTTAATTGGGAGAACTATCTAGATAAGCTCGAAAAGAATGTCACATTTGAGAAGTACTATACTACAGTCTATTTCAAAGAAAATGATGAGACTTCTGACTATTGTAACTGTCGATCTGATGATGAAGAAGATTCTGATGGATCACTAAAGTGGATTAGTCATGTCAATCAGTTTTTCAATACTTCAATAGTAGCAGATAACAGCACATTCGAAGGTGGATCATTTGAGACTCAATTGCTAGCTGATGATGATAAGTCAATCAAGCTTGTCAAGAGTAAGAGTAAGTTAACTTTCAATGGAAACAATGCAAGTAAGGAGTTTACAATCTATGCTGGGCCTAATGACTTTGATGTATTGAAGTCATATGGTGTTGGATTGGAAGAAGTGATTCCATTTGGTCGTTCCATATTTGGTTGGATCAATACTTGGATTATCAGACCATCTTTCAATTTTTTATCCCAGTATATTGGGTCAAAAGGAATCGTGATTATTGTCTTGATTTTCATTATCAAGATGTTGCTGTATCCATTGACATATAAGATGTTGCAAAGTCAAGCTAAAATGGGAGCTTTGAAACCTAAATTGGCAGGACTCACAGAGAAGTTTAAAGATGATCCGCAAAAGAAGCAAGTTGAGACGATGGCTATTTACCGAGAGTATGGTGTGTCACCATTGGGTGGCTGTATGCCGATGGTCGTCCAAATGCCGATTTGGTATGCCTTGTTTAGATTCTTTCCTGCATCGATCACCTTTAGACAAGAGCCATTCTTGTGGGCAACGGATTTATCGTCATATGATGTCATTGCGACTTTGCCGTTCACAATACCGGCATTCGGATCCCACATTAGTCTATTTACCGTCTTATGGGCAGTCACAACAGTCTTGTATACATACTACAATACTAAGCATATGGATATGTCAGCAAATCCTGCGATGAAGTATGTGCAATATGCGATGCCTCTGATGTTTTTGGTGTTCTTTAATAACTATGCTTCAGGATTGACTTGTTATATGTTCTTTAGTAATTTATTCAATATTATGCAGACTGTATTGACTAAGAAGTTTGTGTTCAACGATGAGAAGATACTCGCAGAGCTTGAGCAAAAGAAGGATAAACAGAAAGACAAGCCAAAGACTGGCTTCCAAGCAAGACTAGAGAAGGCGATGAGAGAGCAACAGGAGGTAGCTAAGAAACGTCAACAACAGCAACAGGGTAAGAAAAAGAAACGTAAGTAGTAAGATTGATATCGACTTATGGATATTACGGTAGGGATTATAGGAGCTGGTTCTTTTGGGATGACAATGGCAAGACTTGCTGCTGCTAATAGCAATGTAATAGTCTATAGTCGTAATACGGATAAGGTCGATAGTATTAATAATCAGCACCAGTTAGGTGGTATAGCATTGCCTCCAAATGTCACAGCCACTTCCAATCTTCCAGGGATGGCTAAAAATTGTAAACTCATAATGCCAGTCATACCTGCAGCAAGCATGCGGGTATTATTTGAGCAGGTTGGGAAATTTCTTAATCCTTCCCACTTTGTCATTCATGCTACTAAGGGATTGGACTATGATCCAGATCGTAAGATCAGCAAGGATAATGTATTCACGATGAGTCAGGTTATTGACCAATGTTCTAGTGTAGTTAGAATTGGTTGTGTGTCAGGTCCTAATCTCGCAAAAGAAATCCTAGAGGAACAACCTACAGCAACAGTGGTCGCTTCGGAGTATGATGAAGTCATTGATATTGGCCGAAAAGTACTAGCAAGTAGTAAGTTTTTTGTGTTTGGCTCCCACGAGATCTATGGGATAGAGCTTGCTGGGGCATTGAAGAATGTATTCGCTATTGGGTCAGGACTGTTGGCGGGTATAGGCTTAGGTAAGAATATACAATCATTGATGTTGACCAGAGGGTTACAGGAGATGATTAAGTTAGGTGAAGCTCTAGGTGCAAGTAAAGAGCCGTTCCTAGGTAGTGCAGGTATAGGAGATCTGATAGCGACAGCGACTAGTACTAATAGCCGTAATTATCGGTTTGGAGTGTTGATTGCTCAAGGCAAAACCATTGAAGAAGCGAAGGTAGTAGTGGAAGAAGTCGCAGAAGGTGTCCATACATTAAAGGTTGTACGTGCATTGGCTAAAGAGATGAAGATGAGTCTACCAATCTGTGAATTTATCTATCAGATTGTCTATAACAATTACCCAATGTCAAAGGCGTTGGATAAGCTGATGTTCTATCCTTCTACAACAGATGTTGAATTTCTATAAGGAACATAGGTAAGGAAACTTATTGTGAAATAAGTAACTTATAACAATGAATATGTACCTTTCGTTATATTATAAATTTTTATTATAAAAAATGGCAACACAAAACAGTCAAAAATCATTTTGGGAAAAGCCTGAAGGAAAAACTGGGGCTTTATTTCTCATCGGTATAGTCGGGCTTATTGCATATGCAGTATTTTCTATTGGAATAGGTGCAATTATGAGCTTTGCATTTTCATTAGTTGGAGGGATAGTACTATTTGGAGTCCTTGGGTTATTACTATTTATGGCTCTTGATAACCGTAATCGTAATCTCATCAGCTATATGTATCAGTCGGTAATGAGAAAGATTACTGGGATATTCGTAACAATTGATCCTATCGGTATCTTGAAGAATTACGTTCATGATATGGAGAAGAATCTTAAGAAGTTAGGTAAGCAGATTGGTGAAATCAAGGGGCAAATGCGAAAGCTTAAGACTATCGTTACTCAGAATAATACTGATATCGAAAAGAATATGGCTATTGCTAAACAAGCTAAGAAACTTGGTGACGAGAAGCAACTTATCCTCAACTCTAGAAAGGCAGCAAGACTTAAGGAATCTAATGGGAAGTATGTGGCACTACATAAGAAGTTATCAGTGCTGTATAGAGTCTTATCTAAGATGTATACTAACTCTGAAATCCTTCTGGAAGATACAAAAGATCAAGTCAGAGTAAAAGAGCAAGAGGCGAAGGCAATCAAGGCCTCTCATTCTGCAATGAAGTCCGCAATGAGTATCATCAAAGGTGATCCAGATAAGAGAGCAATGTTTGATCAAGCAATGACACATATTGCTGATGATGTTGCGAACAAAGTAGGAGAGATGGAGCAGTTTATGGAAATGTCTTCAGACTTTATGAATAGTATCGATCTCCAGAATGGTCTCTTTGAAGAGAAAGGATTGAAGATGCTAGAAGAGTACGAAAAGAAAAGTACCTTAATGTTACTAGGAGGTGCTGAAGATGCAGAAGAAATTCTTGAGCTCGACAATAGAGAACTAGATGTAGAAGTGCGGAAGGCATCCGAGAGCGATGACTATGATAGCTTATTTGAATAATGAGCGGATCTATTTTACGCAAAACAATAATTGGAATGCCGACACTTCTTGTGTTGGCATTCTGCATTTCAGGATGTAGGACTGATGATGCCCAACAGGCAAGAACATCCAAAAGCATTGAATATCAATCCCTCAACGGTAAGACGATGGGTACGACCTATCAGTTGACTTTTAAGGATGATCATAGCCTAGTAAAAAAAGACCAAATCGATAAACTGCTTGTCGACATCAATCAGGGTGTTAGCACTTATATCTCTGACTCAGATATTTCTCTATTCAATCAGGCTGAAGGTGAGATTATCCTACCGACCGCAAGTAATGGTTCGAAAAACATGTCATCTGACGGTATGCTAAATGATAACTATGTATTTGAGCATATGGTCAACAACTTAATGGCATCAAGGCATATATATGACCTGAGTAGTCAGCTCTTTGATCCAACGATTATGCCATTGGTTAACTATTGGGGATTTGGCTATAAGGGTCGTAAGCCTCACGAGTTTGTCAAGTCAGATACAATCAATCAAATCCTATCTAGCATAGGCCTGGGTAAGATCTCTACGATCAACTCTCAAAATCAAGTCATAATTAAGAAGTCTAATCCTCATACAGAACTTGACTTCTCTGCAATAGCAAAGGGCTATGGAGTTGACTTAGTATTGGAATATTTGAGACAGTGCAATGTCACAAACGCTTATGTGGAAATAGGTGGAGAGGTTTCTACAATAGGGAAAAGTCCGAGTGGTCAGGATTGGAAGATTGGAATCAACACTCCAGATAAACAAGCTCCACTCAATGACTTCGAGCAGATTATCCAATTCTCTGGACTAGCACTCGCATCATCGGGCAACTATCGTAACTTTCACGAAGTAAATGGTAAGAGCTATGGACACGAGATTAACCCAAAGACTGGATACCCCGAACAAACGGATGTCTTATCTGCATCTGTGATAGCACCTACTTGCCAGCTAGCTGATGGGTTGGCAACAGCTTGTATGGTGATGGGTTCAGATGCTTCAATCAAGTTGATTGATTCATTAGATGGGGTAGAAGTATTACTTATCACATCAGGTGAAGATAGTAACTATCAACATTTGATGAGTAGTGGATTTAAGCAGTATTTGGTTGAGTAGGGAAATAAACAACAGATCAAAGAAATAAGGTGTTTCGCAATTATTCCTTAGGAATGTTCTACTTCAGAAGCTGTAGAAAACAAATTATGTAAGGACATAAAAAAACCCCAATAATAAATGGTTTTATTAATGGGGCTGTTGGCGGTTTTAACAGTTTGTAACATACGTAAATGCTACATCCACATAGATGCAAATAGCATGCCAACAAACCAGAACTTCAAATTTACTTAGGGTGAAGGTTATCTAATTTTCTACGGTTTGCATATTAGATCTCGTTGGGCTAGCTGTTTGGATAAAAACAGCAAATGTTATTGTCAATACACAGCCGATCAAATTGAGCCATAGGAATGGGACATAGTCTATCCACCACAGATAGATAATCATTAGCTCTGAGAGACAAGCGGCAATGAAGATTGCTCTTGACTTGACGTACTTTACAAAGAACCCTGCTAAGAATACACCAAGTATCGTCCCATAAAAAATCGACCCAATGATATTCACGAATTGAATGAGATTTTCAAATAATGTACCATAGCAAGCAAATAGAATGGCAACAATACCCCATACACCAGTCAAGATTTTTGAAGACTTTACATAGTACTGCTCACTTTGGTAAGGGATGATCTTACGTTTCCATATGTCGATAGTTGTCGTAGATGCTAAGGCATTTAACTCTGAGGCTGTTGAAGACATTGCAGCACAGAGTATCATCGCCAGGAGTAAGCCTACAAGACCCTTTGGCAGGTAATTGAGAATGTAATAAAGGAAGACATAGTCTTTATCATTCGTCTCACCTTTGGGTACAGCTTCTTTTAATACTGCCACATATTCATCTCGAAGATTGTCTTTCTCTCTATTAAACTGAGTCATAGACACTTTTTCATCATCTCTACTAATTTGTAGAGCTGTATAGGTATCTTCTAACTCGGTTAATTGTGAACTAAAGGAAGTCTCGTGAGCTAGATCTGTGAGAGACGTGTTGAAAAATATAGGTGCCTTAGAATGACTGAGTACAACGAAAACCATTACACCGATTCCCAAAATAAAAAACTGAAGAGGCACTTTGAGTAGCCCATTCATAATGAGACCTTTTTGACTTTCTCTTACTGAAGAGCTAGACAAGTATCGCTGAACTTGTGATTGATCTGTACCAAAGTAGGAGAGTGCAAGGAAAGTACCTCCTATCAGTCCTGTCCACACTGTATACCGATTATTCATATCCCAAGAGAAGTCTAAGATGTTTAGCTTATCTGATCCACCAGCATATGTAATCGCATCTGAGAACGTCATCGTATCTGGCAGATGCGTAATCGTTGAAGCAAAGGCGACAACTAAACCCACGAAGATGATACCCATTTGTAGCTTTTGGGTAACATTAACTGCTTTTGTACCACCCGATAGCGTATATAATATCACAACAACTCCGATAACGATTATTGTGAATTTTAGGTGCCAACCAAATATCGTAGATAAGATAATACTAGGCGCATAAATTGTAATACCTGCTGCTAGCCCTCTTTGAATTAGAAAGAGTATCGAGGTTAGTATTCGAGTGTTTACATCAAATCTTTGCTCAAGATATTCATAAGCTGTGTAGACCTTTAAGCGCTTGTAGATAGGAATGAAAACTAAGCAGATTACTACCATTGCAATAGGTAACCCAAAGTAAAACTGTACAAATCCCATCCCGTCATGATAGGCTTGTCCTGGTGTACTAATAAATGTAATCGCACTTGCTTGTGTGGCCATCACAGACAGACCTACCGTCCACCAGCTAGCCTCATTGCCACCTAGAAGATAATCTTGTAGTGACTCTTGCTTTCGAGATTTGTAGATCCCAAATGCAACAATTGCAACTATAGTGCTGAGTAGTATAATCCAATCTATCGGGTACATCTATTGAAAAGCTTTCATAATGAAATAACCAATGGCCAAATAGACGATATTAGCTACGATGAGAATTATGTACCATTTCTTATTGACTTCCTTCATTAGATTAATCTTGCTCGCCAAGGCTGATGATATTTGCCATAAGCCTAAAAGCACCTGGTACTCCAGCAGGTAATTCCCTGAAGAAAGATAATCCTGTATAGACGAAGTATCCTTCTCCATATTCCATTACTAACAGTGAACCGAGCTTTTGATCCTCACCATTATCAGCCATACTTAGAATTGGTACTAGCTCCTCACTAAATTCATCTGGAAAGTAAAGTCCTCTCTCTTGCACCCAATGATCAAAGTCCTCAGCTTGTATCTTATTTGGGTAATTGACGACTGGATGCTTCTGCTCTAGAATTTTGACTTCAGCGGTTTCATCAGAAACTCTATCTCTACTCATTTCCATTGCAACAGGAGCTAACTGATCCGCCTTGAGACGTCTACTTGTATTGTATTGAGTAATCAACGTACCACCGTTCTTCGCATAATTGAAGAGATCATCTTGATAGGCACCAATCTTTTCATTGACATTATAAATTCGGATACCTAGGATAATGGCTTGGTATTTACTCAAGTTAACATTACCTAATTGCTCTAGTGTGAGCATATCAATGTCATATCCGATAGTCTTCAGAGATTCAGGGACTTCATCACCAGCACCCATAATGTAACCTATCTGATTGTTATCACTAATCTTGATATCAAGATTCACAGCCTTAGCACTTTCTTCTAGTACGACAGTCTGGGTAGGAATGTGATCATATGCAACTGTGTGTATATTAGTTGTAATTGTTTCATTGTTGCATCTCAGCGTCGGCACAATTGAAGAAACAGTTTGGTTTTTTGGTGGAGTAACCTCAAATATCACTTGTTTAGTTTGACCAACCTTTGCAATATCAATATCTATTGATGCTGGTGATACTTTCCAATCTTTAGCAATGTCTATTGTAAGACTACCTTTCAAGTCTTCTCTATAGGCTTCAATATTTACTGGTATTGATTGTGCCTTGCCCCCGGAAAAGACATAAACATCATTCTCAATCATAACAGATGCCGATGGTACACTAGCTAGTGGTGCATAGACTTCACCTTGATCAGGTAAAATGTTGAGAGAGGATATAGGTCTAGTGAATGTCATATCGACTCCATTAATCTCTACTTCGAAATCTATTGTCAAGTGAGCATCTGATTCAGGCTTGCCAATATGATCTTCGGATACTGAATATGTACCGTATTCCATCTCATCGTTAATCCAATAATGATTATTAGGTGTCTGAGTGATTCTTGTTTTCTCATACCAGATAGATTCCTGTCTATCTGCAAGTATTGAATCAATTCTTACTGAACTTCCATTTGATATTGCATAACTTTTGAGTTTGATAGGTGCTGACGATCTATTCGTTGCTTCTATTTTTACCTCTATGGTGTCGATACTTGTTACGAGCTTAGAAGTAGTTGTTGCTTCTAAGAAAAGACCACTGACACTTTGAATGATTTCTTCCAACTCATGTAGCTTGATTGTTTTCCAATATTGATCACCAGTCTTCTCGATAAGACTGTATAACCTTACCAAGTCATCTAGGCTAGCTAACGGATTAGTAAAGTCATAGGATGCTAAGATTTCACTTAGCAAATTGTCAACTGGCTCTCCGTTAGATACTCTAGTCCAAGTTGTGTTGATGTCTTCATTGAGTTCTTTAGACATAGAGTCATCTGCAGTTTTGACCAGCTCTAGGAATTCTTGTCTGCTTGATCTTGATGTTGCATTACCGAATCCCTGACACTTATGCATAGATCGAGCATTGGCAGCAATCTCACTATTGGACACACCTCTAAGAGGGTAGTATACTCCTGCATCGATACTTGTGAGTTTTGTTTTATCTGCTTCTTCAAATTTCTCTCTACTTCCGTAAAACCACCAAGATGTATTAAAATATATTTTAGAAGGTTGCCAAACATCTAGGTTGCCTAATTGCTCAGGATAACTCGATCTGTTGCCAGCCAAGTCAAATGCCTCAACACTGAGCATCGCTGAAGCAGTATGATGTCCATGTGTTTTACCTGGAGTCCGATGGTCAAATCTGTTGATAATAATGTCAGGTCTGTGTTGCCTGATGATGCGAACAACATCACTAGTAACTTTCTCTTTATCCCAGAATCCAAAAGTTTCAGCAGGGTTCTTAGAATATCCAAAATCTATTGCCCTAGTGAAATATTGGCTACCCCCATCAATACTTCTAGCTCCGAGTAATTCTTGAGTACGAAGTACACCAAGTAATGGGCCTCGTTCTGTCCCAATCAAGTTCTGACCTCCATCACCTCGTGTCAAAGACAGGTACGCTGTGTTGGCATTGAGAGTGTTGTTGCAATAGGATATTACTCGTTGATTTTCATCGTCTGGATGTGCAGCAACGTACAGTACTGATAGTAATGTATTCAATCTTTCTAGGCTCTGATAGATTTCACTACTGTTATACTGAGTAGGTTTCTGAGCAAATCCAATTGTAGAAAAATAGAATGTGCACGAAAGGATTAAAATTATATGTGTAAGTCTCATTTTCTCAGTATTTTAAGTATTTTTACATCTTGTATATGTTAAACATAACAAAATCATAGGGGATAATAAGATATAATCCTCAATTTAGCGGAAAGGAAAATTAGAGAATGATAGTTGCGATAATATTAGTAGTCACATTTTGTATAATAGGTATTTTTAGTCTGCTTCAAAATAGTAGTTTACTTAAGTAGTTCCTAATTGGGTGTCCTCAGGCATCTGACACTCCTGCTCAGGAGTCTTTCCGCAGACAGTACATTCACCTACTTGGTCTTTCAACATTGGGTTATTGCTAGCGCAAGTCCCTCTAAATTCGTTACCCGTCACAACGTGTCTAAGGTTAATCAATACAAATGATACTCCGAATACAACGAAAATGATTAGTAGGGTATATAAAAACTGGCTCATAAGTTATCTTTGATAATTATTACAAATTTACATTAAATAAGTTCGTCCAATGTCTAGAAGTACAATAGCATTTCAGCGTTTATTGACAATAATGGACGAATTGAGGGAACAATGCCCTTGGGATCGTAAACAGACATTTCAATCACTACGCAATCTGACAATAGAAGAGGTATATGAGTTAGCTGATGCCTTGCTCGAAGAAAACCTTACAGACATCAAAGAAGAAGTAGGCGACGTCATGTTACACCTAATATTCTATGCCAAAATAGCCTCAGAGAAGGATGCTTGGGATATCGCTGACGCAATCAATGTGGTATGTGATAAGCTGATTAATCGCCATCCGCATATCTATGGAGATGTAAAAGTCAGTGGGGAAGAGGAGGTTAAGAAAAATTGGGAGCAACTCAAATTGAAAGAAGGAAAAAAATCTGTCCTCAGTGGTGTGCCCAAAAGTCTACCAGCTATGATAAAAGCCTATCGGATGCAAGAGAAAACTGCTGGTGTGGGATTTGAGTGGGACACTACAGAAGAAGTCTTAGCTAAAGTAAATGAAGAGCTTCATGAGCTAGAAGAGGCTAGGTTATCGGGTGATCAAGACCATATAGAAGAAGAATTTGGAGATGTCTTATTCTCATTGGTGAACTATGCTAGATACCTTAAAGTAGACCCAGAAACTGCCCTAGAGAGGATCAATAAAAAATTCAAATCAAGATTTCAGTACATAGAAGATCAAGCTACTCAACCATTACAAGATATGACGTTGGAGCAAATGGATGAATTATGGAATGTTGCTAAGAGTATTGAAAAGAAGAATCCTTAATTTGTCTCACCTTTCTTATCGATGACTTCTTCGATTTTTCCTGCAGCATAGCCAATTTTCTCAGCTAGATCACCTGAAGTGTCCTTTAGAAATTGTGAGATATTATATAGATATTCTTTTTTTAGCACATCCTCTGTAGTCCTCTTACTCTTATCTAGAGCCTTTGCTAGAAAGCCAGTGCTTTTTGATATTGCTTTTAATGTTTTAACTAACATATCTTTGAGTTATGATACTTAAACAAGAAAATCACACAACTTAGTTTCTATTTTTTGAGTTAAATCAAAAACTTAAACGTCCCGTATTATGACTCAATATCTTTCTGCACCTAGAATACTATATGTTTTTACTGCTTTAATTATTCTACACGCTTGCAACAAACCATCGTCTGTTGCTTCAGCTCAGGTTGAAACAGAAGCTAAGACTTCAGAGACCAGCTCTTCTTCAAAATCAGCGACTAAGGAGTTTGTGATCAACGAGAACATTGTCTTAAAATCTATTACAAAGTCTGACTCTGAATGGAAGACTGAGCTTTCTGACATTGAGTATTATGTTATCAGAGACAAAGGAACAGAGAGAGCATTTACTGGAACATATTGGGACAATAAGGCTGAAGGTATCTATGTGTGTAATGCTTGTGACCTACCACTTTATGACTCTAGTACTAAGTTTAAGTCAGGTACTGGATGGCCTAGTTATTATCAAGCAATAGAAGACGAATATATTCTAGAAGATACAGATTACAATCTTGGTTATGCAAGAACTGAAATAATGTGTGCTAGATGTGAAGGTCACTTAGGCCATGTGTTTAATGACGGACCAAAACCTACAGGGAAAAGGCATTGTGTAAATTCTGCTTCATTAAAGTTTGTGCCCGCATCAGATAAATCATCATTTTATGAGCAGCTGAATATGCAAAAATCAAATTGATCCGGTATTTTGTAGATGTAGTTCAGGGTATGAATTATCTAACTCGAAAAGTAGCCTGTCACATTTAATTCTTAATGTCCGTGTTAATGCAATTGTCAGCTCAGCATTTTTCTGTCTGGCAGTCATCTCAACCAAATCACATAACTTGTAGATAGTCTTTGCTTTGAAGATTCCAGCTGTAGATTTTGTCTTATGAGCATTTTCTTGAATAGTTACTAGGTTTCCTGAATCAATCGCTTTCGAAAAGTTATCCGAGGCCTCCATTATCTGTTGATAGGTTTTTTGGATCATAGATTGAGTGAATTCATCATCATCAGAAATGTCAGTTAGTGTTTGGATAGAGAATGATTGATGTGGAATACTAATCTTTCTTGAGTCTATGATCACTTTGCCCATCTTTTCAATTAGATCTTCCATCTTGTAAGGCTTAGAAATCACATCATTCACATATGGTCTGATTTCCTGGAACATTTCGTTCTTTTCTTCATTGGCAGATAGCACGATTATAGGCAACTTGATATCAAGTATATTTCTGATAATCTTTATGGTATCGATACCATTTAAGACGGGCATATTTAGGTCGATTAAGACTAAATCGATATTGTTCAATCCACTGAGTATAGGTAAAGATTCTGCTCCATTCGCTGATCCTATAGGTATTGCTGATAAGGATTCTAGTTGTTTGATAAGGATGCTTCTGTTTAGATCATTATCCTCTACGACTAGAATTTTGACATTGTTGAGTGATGCTGATACGTGGTCATCTGTATCATTTGTACCTGAGTCTCCTTTATTTACCGTAAGGTTAAAGGCAAACTCTGAACCTACCCCCAGCTTGCTATTGACTTCAATATCACTACCATGTATGTTGATGAGGTTTTTTACGATATAGAGTCCCAAACCTGTTCCTTTAATGTCTGAACTGGAGTGTCTTTTTAGTTGCTTATACTTCTTGAAAATGTGAGGCAATTCGAGTGGTGAAATACCTTTACCGGTATCTGTAATTGCGAATCTTATTGTGTAAGTTCGATCAGACTCTGCTATCAGCTTGACCTTAAAGCTAACGTCACCCTTATCTGTGTATTTGAGTGCATTACCTAGTAAGTTAATTAGGATTTGGTTGATACGAATTTTATCGCCTTCGATGACTTTCTCAATGCCATTATCGTAGAAGTAGTTGAAGTTCAGTCCTTTCGCATGTGCATTTTGTCTAAACGGTCTTGCAAGTGAATTGCATAGAGTTCTAAGGTCAAAATCTAGCATAGATAATTCTATAGCTCCTTTTTCTATCTTGGACAAGTCCAGAATATCATTGACTAAGGCAATGAGTATCTCTGTTGAGCTCTCAATAGATGTCAAATACTCTTGTTGTTCATAGTCCATCTTAGTTCTACTCAATAACTTAGATAGCCCCATTATAGATGTGATAGGAGTTCGGATTTCGTGGCTCATTGTAGCAAGAAATTGCTGTTCTGATACCTTTGCTTGTTCTGCTATTACTCTGGCATTTATTAAGTCTTGCTCATAGTGTTTACTCTTTGTGATATCATTGAAGTGAATAGCAACATATTGGACATTCTCAAATGAGTCACATATATGGCTAATGTTAACAGTGTACCAACAATCATCACCATTTCTTTTTGAAAGCTTGAGCTTAATGTTGTTGAAGCGATTTTCAAGAAATGCAGCTTTTAAAAAATTTTCTGCGTCATAATTTCTGGAGAGATCCAGACAGTTTCTCAGAATTGGAGTTTGGCAGATATCTCTCTGACATACTCCACTCAGGAATAATTTATTAGTAAAGACAATGGGAGATGTGAAAATATCTTCCGATTGTTTAATTACTACAACTGCATCTGATGAGTTATCTAAGGTTGCAATTAGTACTTTCTGACGTTCTAATTCTTTATAGATATGAATAGATCTAAGTATACGATGTGGAAGTCTAGTCAGGTACTTGTTGTCCTGATCGATGACCATATACTCATGTGTACCAAAGTAGGTAGATTCTAATATCCTGCTATCCATCTGATGATCCGTCAGAAAGATGATCGGTAAGCTAGTCATAGAACTTAAGTAAAACCACCAATCATCATTGAGCATAGATGCATCAAATAGAATGATGTCATAATCTTCATACTTGGTGTTAGTTAATTCTCTAGGATCGTTAGATAAAAGGAAATTGCAAGTTGATTTGATGCCTGCCTTACCTATACATTCTTCAAGGAGATTCTGATCTATAGCTCCAGAACTCAAACACAAGATATGAATAACTTGACTGTTGATAATTACGTTATTCCCCGGTTTCATACTTACCAATTTATCTAAGCTGTTTGAGGCAACTGATTCAGTGACCAATAAGTTCTTATTGCACTTACCATCTGCTTATATCCATTATATAAATTGGGTTTAACCATATATCCCGCAGCATTTATATTTTGTTTGATGCATATCGCTTGATCCGCAACACTGGAAGTTAGTAGGATAATAGGTACTCTTCGCAACTTAGGATCTTGCTTGACTTTATTTAAGAATCTAAATGCATCTGCTTTGATGTCTAGCAGTATAAGTTTGGGAGTTTGGTAGCTATTATTAAGTTGCTTTAATCCTTGATCACCGCTATTACATACAATTAGCGGATTAGCAATACTATTCTCTTGCATTGCTCTTTGCATTGTTAGGACTTCGATTTCGTTACTTTCGACGAGGAGGACTGGTAGGTTGTTCGCGTTTGACATATTAATAGGTTATGATAGTTCACGACGACTGACCGCAAGGGGCAAACTATCCCTAATGATGAAAGACAACCAATTTCATCAAAGATTCAATTTTGCATTACTGTAAACCGCCTATAATTTATATCAACGCAATTCTGGTGGAAGTTGAACTTGTTGATATATGATTTCAGATACTATTGCTTGCATCTGATTGAAAGGTATGCTAGATTTTATTTGCATGCAACTATTTTTCAGAAAAAATTAACATATTTCTTCATATTAAATAGGTGTGTAATATGTGTCTTACTCTTATTTGAGTATGCTAATTATTTGCAGTAACTGAGCTTTTACTAAAAGAATAAATGCATAATAGACGTGCAGCTTATTCTGTTTATTGATTTTGGTTTGATTAGTTTATTTACTATTCAAATCCAAGAAGATTGATATCAAAAATCAAAGGCTCATTTGCTGGGATGCCGTTAGATGTATTGTTATTATAACCTAGTGCAGGTATGATAAATAGTTGTATTGTACCACAGCTACCTATAAGTTGTAAGCCCTCTGTCCATCCAGGGATGACATTGGATAAGGGGAACTCAATCTCATTATTACTATCAAACTCACATCCATTTCGATAGTATCCAACATAGTCAACTGTTGTAGACGAAGATGCAGAAGGACTATCGCCACTACCTGGATTGATAATGTTGTACACAAGTCCACTAGCTGTTGTCTGAGTAGATATCCCATTGTTATCAGTATATATTGCAATCAATTCTTCAGGTGAGAATCCATTGGGAGACTCTGGAGCTGCACATCCATTTCTTGTACCTAAAGCAGGAAGATCACAGTCAAAGCCATCATTGCATGCCGACATTAACATAATAGAAAGTAAGATGAGTGTAAGATTCTGTAAGTTCATAAGTTATGTGTTATTAGTAGTTATCATCTTCTACGTGGGAAGGATAGAAGGTCTTTGGTGTTATAATGTTGATTGATTAATTTCTTTAATTGATACAGTTGCTACACCAGGCTTGGAACAAACAATTCCACCTACTATATTAGCCATTTTGGCCATCTGGTCAATCGACCTATTTTGATGATGAAGCATTGCAAGTATGCTGATAACTGCATCTCCTGCTCCACAAACATCCACAATCTTACTTGCTAGAGTTGGACTATGTGTAAACTTACCATCTTCTGTATAACAACAGATACCTTGATCTCCAAGAGTGACCCAAACAGATCTGACATCAAGCATCTCAGCAATGGCCTTGGCTGATGCCTCTAGATTGTTTAAAAATTGTTCTTCAGCTACATTGAGGATATTGACAGCTTCTCGCAAATTAGGTTTGATAAAGTCTACACCTTTATAACAATGTAGATTTTGAAACTTTGGATCTACACAGATTTTTATGCTTTTGGCTTTTACAATATCGATGATTTGTGGAATAGAAGCTTGATGCAATACACCTTTGTTGTAATCCTGTAAGATGACATAGTCTATTTTCTGTGAAGTCAATAGGGTATTGATGGATTCTAAGATGTCAGCGGTAACTTGACTTGATATCGGATGAACAGATTCCTTATCTACTCGCATCAATTGTTGATTTTGTGCAAGCAGTCTCGTCTTCACTGTTGTAGGTCGCGAAGTGTCAATCGAGATTCTACTATTAATACCAGACTTATCTAGAAGTGAAAGCATCAGTTCTCTTTGTGGATCATCACCTGAGATACCAATGATGGAGACACTAGCTCCCAACTCTACTAAATTTGCAGCTACATTCACAGCTCCTCCAAGCTTGGTCTCTCGTTCTAATTCTTCTAGCACTGGTACAGGCGCTTCCGGGCTTATACGATTGACATCTCCGTGAATGTACTGATCTAGCATACAATCACCTACAACTAGAATATGGAGTCCACTAAAATCAAACATAAATTTCTGAATCTAACAATGAGAGTGCTTTTTGACACTGAGCAATTTCGGCTGCAATATAGGATTCGTATGATTCTAGTTGTGCATTTGTCATATACTTTGAAATCGTCTCTGTTATTTCCTCAGATGAATTGATTCTAGTGGAATACCCATTGTCAATAAGTTTTTTGACTTCAGGGTTATTATCTAGATCACCACTGACTATTACAGGAACAGCATAGACTGCAGCTTCAATACAATTGTGCAAACCATCTCCAAGACCTCCACCAATATAGACAATCGTCGCTCCTTTATATAAATACTTTAAGTCACCAATTGTATCTACTATGATAATTCTAGATTGAGTTTGAGTAGTAAGATTGTTCTTCTTTTGACTATAAAGCTGATGGTCAGTCCCTATGCTATTTTGGATAGCTTGTATATTCTGAGGTGAGATATTATGAGGGGCGATTACAAAATTCAGATCCAATCTCTGATGAATAATTGGTAACCATAATGATAAATCTTCTTTCCATACACTTCCTAATACAATTGTGTGTGTTTCTAGGTGATCAAGGTCAAACGGATTAGTTTGGATATTTGCTTTAGCTTGTAGCCATCTTACATCACCTACATTGTAGACACTAGTATTGAATAGTTTTTTGCTTAGTTTGAGACTGTCATCATCTCTGACTAAGATTAATCTAGACTGATTAACCTTATCCTTGAGGAACTTCATATATCTTTTAGACAGAATGTGATTGGAAGATAATTTTACGCCATAGTAGATATAAGGCACATTTTTATCAACAAGCGTTTGTAACAAATAATACCAATACTCATATTGAATAAAGATCACAACGTTAGGATTTATCTCCTCGACTAATTTTGTCATTTGGCGATGACCATCGAAGGGTAAATACCGAATACTCCTCCAAAATTCTTGTTCATTTATGGCAACTTGATATCCACTTGGAGAATAGAATGTCAAATGAATTTGATGAGTAGATTGATAGCGTTTGATTAAAGGTTTTGCAGTTTCATATTCACCGTGACTAGCGCAATGTATCCACATATTGGGTAGTGACTGATCAACCTTAGGATTTTGAACAGAGTCTAGCTTTCTACCATCGATGAGAGCCTTAGCCCTTTTGTTGAAAAGTGATGCTATTCTTACCAGACCATAATAGACCGAGAGTCCAACGCTATACAATAGAGTATTCAATGCTAGTATCGGAGTGATTCAGTATTGCCGTAAGTGCCGATATTAAGATAGAACTTTGCTTTCAGCGTTGTCAAGATATCCAATCGACTATCGTCAATAGGTACTCCAGTGGCAAAGTCAATAGCTCTTCTAGATGATGTAAATCCTTCTTCTATTTCGACACCTATACTTAGTCCGTAATTGAACGCTTGATTAGCTAGATGGTAACCAATAAATTGCTTAGCAGCTGGGCCAAAGCTATAGCGATTATAACCTTGAACATAGTCACCTTGGAAGTAGGCATTGTTCACAGTATCATCTTGTATACGGATATAATGACTCATAAAACCAAGCCCTGCACCGATTTTGAGCCCACTTGATGAAAATCCATCTTGGCCAAATGTGATAATTTTTTCTACTGTAGCATATCCCGAAAAACCTCGTTCTCTAAGCTTGACATCACTGACAGTTTGGTTAATTCCTAATAACGGACTTTCTGAGTTCCTCAGATTGGCTAAGATGTCTTCGTGGACAATATTACCATAGAATCCAGAACCTTCAATACCAATGATATAATTCTTATCGAAGTTGTGATAATAGACGCCTCCTGTAGTTTGCCAACTGTTTCCAAAGCGATCTCCGAGATCAGCCATTGAAATTCCATACCCATGACCAACTCCAATGTACAGTTTTGATATACCTTGTGCTGAAGTTGATCGTGGTGTCAAATAGCATAGTAACGTAAGAATTATTATGTACTTCACTCCGTATTTGCAATAATAGTGCTCCATATATCGATTTAACTATGTCAATATTACTAACATTTTATCAGAGTATTCATTGAGAACCATTCAAATGGTTGATTTAGTCAGCCAATACACATCGATCAAACCTCAAATAGATGAGGCAATTCATGAGGTTATTGATTCGAGCCGATTTATTAATGGGCCAACTGTCAAAGAATTTGTATGCAATCTTTCTGGATACCTAGGTAGTAAGTATACTTTGGGTTGTGGCAATGGTACCGATGCGATACAAATAGCCTTGATGGCTCTAGATCTTGAACCTGGTGATGAGGTAATCACAACACCATTCACTTTTGTAGCAACTATCGAAGTCATTGGACTTTTGGGGCTTAAGCCAGTATTTGTAGATATTGATCCAAGAACATTTAATTTGGATGTATCCAAAATTGAATCAGCGATTACTGAGAGGACTAAAGTTGTCTTACCTGTCCATCTTTATGGTCAATCAACAGATATGCAACTTTTGCTAAAGGTTGCTCAAAAGCACAATCTTTATGTAATTGAAGATAATGCGCAATCTATTGGCTGTGAGGTCCTGGTTGATGGTGTTACTCATAAAACTGGTACTATTGGAGACTTTGGTACACTATCATTTTTTCCTTCTAAGAATCTTGGAGCTTTTGGAGATGGAGGATCTGTTTCTTGTAATGATGAAGAACTCTTCCAAAAAGCCACGATGATAGCCAAACACGGGAGTAAAGTGAAGTATTATTATGATATGATTGGCATTAATAGTCGATTAGATTCTATTCAAGCTGCAATTCTAGATGTGAAACTCTCCAATCTCGATCAGTATATCACTAAAAGGCAAACTGCTGCGGCTAAATACGATGAGATGCTTAAGGATGTAGATGCCTTGACTTTGCCATTCAGAGCACAATACTCAAGCCATGTATTCCATCAATACACGATTAGAGTCAAAGAGAATAGAGATGAACTAAAGATATTTTTATCTGATCATAAGATACCATCTATGATTTACTATCCTAAAGCATTGCATTTGCAGCCTGCATATCAATATTTAGGGTATAAACCAGGAGACTTTCCAGTTACGGAAATGTGTTGTAATGAGGTATTGTCGCTCCCAATGCACACAGAATTAGATGCAGAACAACTTGACTATATCGGTGAGACTATTCACTCATATTACAAGTAATTATGAGATTGGAACACTTTGTGTTGTATCAACAGTTAAAGGATACCCTAAATAGCCGATTTGTTACCTTATCGGATTTAGAATGTTTACCTTTATATAGAATTATTTTAATATGTCTTTAATTAGAACCGCCTTAGTTAGTCTATGTCTACTATTTGTATTGACAGATGCAGCAGCACAGGTCTATTCAGGGGTCAACAATGCGGACATATCTAGAGAGTTGAAGCGACGAGGAATCTCTGAAACTGAGCTTCGTGATAAGACTACAGAAGCAGGTATCAATATAGATAGCGTAGCATTCTTTACGCCTATTGAACTTAGTGTCCTAGAAGATATTATTGTTGACTTAGAAGAAGAAAAGGCCTCACGTAATGACTCTATTCCTTATTCTTCAATGCTTAATGATACGATTAGGCTTGATTCATTGATGCAGGATTCATTAGAGTTAATCGAGGAAGGTCTGAGCACACTGGATAGTTTGCCTCCTGTGACAAGGTATGGTCAATCAATATTCAGAAATCGAATTTTGACAGAATATGATGATGTAAGTTCAATAAAAGCACCTGCATCTTACATTATAGGTCCTGGTGATGAGTTGACAATCTCGATATGGGGTAGATCAACACTTGATGAAAAATATAATGTTGATTCAGACGGGTCAGTAAAGATATTTGGAGGCAAAACTAAAGTGTTTTTGAAAGGTCTTACTCTTGATCAAGCTAGACAAAAACTCAAGGATGCTTATAGAGGTAATTACAGTTTCAATGATGGTCAGTTTGATGTGTCATTGAGCTATTCTAGAACTATCCAAGTCAATGTCTATGGTGAAGTATATAATCCAGGTCCAGTCACCTTGTCAGCTGTGAATTCAGCTTTTGTAGCACTAGCTGCTGCTAATGGGCCAACTGATATTGGGTCTTTGAGAAAAATACAATTAATTCGATCTAATGGAAATAGAGAAATATTAGATGTTTATAAATTTCTTAATAACCCTAATCCAAAAGATAATTTATACCTCCAAGATGGAGATGTCATTTTAGTGCCACCGGCTGAAAATATTGTCACTTTAGCAGGAGCGGTAAGGAGACCATTTTTATATGAAATGGCTAACAATGAGTCTTTGGAGGATCTTATTCAATACGGTGGTGGATTTACAGGAAGTGCAGATAAGAGGTATATCAGATTACAAAGATTTACGAATGATTTATTGAAGATCTATGATGTAGATTATCGTTCAGGTGAAGCTAATAGATTCCTATTAGAAAATGGCGACTCAATATTTGTTAATACTCTGGATAGTATTCTAGTAGATTTTGTAGAGATTGAAGGAGCTGTGAAACAAGATGGAGTATATCAACTAGAAGATAATATGCGTGTCTCAGACCTTCTCAATAAAGCTGGGCTCCTACAAGAGTCAAGAACTGATGAGGCATTCCTTCAGCGTATCAATCCAGATAGTACAATCTCATTTGTCAATCTAGACATAGATGAGATTATGAAGGATAAGAATAGTATGGCTAATATAGTCCTGCAATCAAAGGATAAGTTAAAAGTATGGTATCTGAAATCCTTTGCTGATGATTCGGAAATAGTTGTTTCAGGAGCTGTAAGATCAGAAGGATACTTCCCATATGATGTCAGCAACACAGTTCAGCTTAAGGAAGCAATACTATTGAGTGGGGGTCTTAGAAGAGATGCTTCGGATCTTGCTGTAATCCATAGACGAGATCCTCTTAATCCAAAGAATATAGAATATGTAACAGTAACTAACCTTAGTGAGATTGTTGAAGAGAATGGTTCTAACTTGAATATTAAACTAAGTCCATTTGATAGTATACATGTGTATTCTGAGTTAGAGTTTATCGAAGATGCAATAGTAACGATAGAAGGTGCGGTAAGTAAGCCAGGTGAGTTTCAATATGGTAATTCAATGACATTGAAAGATCTATTCGTTCTAGCTGGCGGGATTAAAATGAATGGTGCTAAGAATAAGATTGAAGTATCTAGAGTAATTATCCAAGATAACGAGCCGACAAGAATTGCAATTTCTAATCTTGCAATCGACGAGGATTACAATGTTATCAGTGGAGGTGAAGACTCTGAATATTTATTATCTCCTTTTGATATGGTAACAGTGAGATATGTTCCTGATTTTGAATTGCAAAAACGGGTGAGTATCAAAGGAGAAGTGATTTTTCCAGGTAGATATACTATCCTTAGTGATAATGAAAGACTAAGTGATTTGATAGATAGATCTGGTGGGTTGACAGGCGAGGCATTTCCGTCGGGTGCTACACTTATCAGAACAGAAGATAACTTAGGAGCTGTGGTGATTAAGTTAGATGAGGTCTTGAGACAAAAGTCTTCAGATTTTAACTTTATCCTCAAAGATGGTGATATGATTACCATTCCTAAGCAAAAAGAATTTGTTACGATTGAAGGAGCGACTAAGGCTGAAACAGTCCTATCAGATGATGCTGTAAATCTAAATAATAGAATTCATGTTCCTTTTACGTCTAAGCGTAGAGCGATGTACTTTATCAATGAGTACGCTGGTGGATTATCATCTAATGCTGATCGTAATGGAATATTCGTAGAGTATCCTAACGGTGAGGTTAAGCGTTCATCATCTATTCTAGGCATCACCTCTACTCCAAAAGTAAGAAAGGGTAGTACGATAAAAGTAAGAGAAAAAACAGCAGAAAAGCGAGAGGAAGATACAGACGATAGAGTAGACTGGGGACAAGTTATTGGAGACTCGCTTACTCAGGCGTTGCCAATTATTTTGGTAATCCTATCCCTTCAGTAATTAGTTATCGTATTCCAAAGCAATCTTGACATGGGTTAAGTGATGTTCACTATGCCAAGCATATAATCCAAGATTTTGAGCCATATTAGTTATTTCATCTCTTCCTGGATGATAGAAATCTTTATCCCAATCTTCTTGAGTCCAATTAGTAAATAAAGCAATCATTCGGTTATGAATAAGTCGCAATGTCAAAACACAGTCTTTTGTAGATATAGCATTGTAATCATTAGTTAATGCCCACAGATTCTCATCATAAGTTTTAATCGTAGGAGACTTCTCAGTTGCTCCAAGTTTGAATCTGATGTAGCTATTCATATGGCTATCGACTAGATGATTGACTACTTCTTTTACTGTCCAACTGTCTTTGCGATAAGTCAAGTTTTCTTCCGCTTCAGAAATTCCTGAGACGATATCACCAAGACTTCTTGGTACATCTTCTAGAACTTTGATATTCTTCTCAATTTCGAATTTGGTATAAGTGTCCTGTTTTTTCCAATAGCCTATTGGAAATCTTAATTTATCTATTTCACTCATAATTCTATAACTTGTGTTTGTGGCTTAGTGAGTATATAATGTTGTAAGATTGTCTGCTTTTCTGGGCTATAGGTGGATGGAGTATCAGGATTGTCAATCAAGTACTCTAGGGTGCTAGGTTCTCTATCATGAGGAAATACACTGTACCCAACATAGATGCCTTCCCTGATAGAGAAAATGACCTTTTCGTGAGGTATGTGAGTGTATTCGATGATGACGGCATTTTCTAACCAGAAGTTATCTAGTGTGTGCAGTGCAAGATCTACTCTATCATTGTATTCATCTTGGCTTACTTCACCTATACAAGCACCATCACATTTGCCAGTACTATAGTCAAAGCAAGCTTCTTTGGCTTTTGGCTCTAGCCCACAAAGTTTTTTGCATAAGCTAAAGTGATAAGTTAGCTGTCCTAATCTAGATTTTATAGATTCTCTTGATCCAAAATTGCCATATTGATCCAAGTCTGGCGGCGCAAGTTCTCCCTTTTTATGTATGCCCAATTGTGTATAGCCATCCACTTCAATCTTCTTGGTAATGGTGTATGGATAAGAGACTGTTTTCTGTGAAACATTGATCGAAGGAAGATGATTTTTGATTTCCTCAGATTCTAACAAGAGAGAGAGCAGTTCACTTCCTGTCTCCGTATAATCTATGTATGCAACTTCTCTGAATAGTCTATCTCCCTTTCTACCTTTTTTACTAAAGTGTTGCTTGATTCGTTTTTGGATATCAATAGACTTGCCAATGTAGACTATGTTACCATCAGTATCTCTGAAGTAGTAGACTCCACAAGTATTAGGGAGCTTGTTCACCTCTTCAATATTAAGGTTGCGAGGAAGTTTAGTTTCCTTGATTGTGTCAGAGATAAACTTATTGATGCCTTTCTTAGTATCAAACTTCGCCATTGATAACTTTAACACTTGTGCACAAGCGATCGCATCATCTAAGGCTCTATGTCTATCCTTTACTTTGATATCAAATTCTTTGATGAGCTTCCCTAGTGAATATGATTTTAACTCTGGAAACGCCTTTTTGGATAGGACAACTGTGCATAACTTTCTTCTGGTAAATGTGAATCCTAAACTTTTAAATTCATTTTGAATAAATTGATAATCAAATCTGACATTATGAGCCACGAAGATGCAGCCTTCAGTCATTTCAATAATCTCTTTTGCAACTTCATAAAACTTTGGTGCATCAGCGACCATATCATTTGTAATCCCAGTGATTCTTGTGATATTGGGTGGGATACTCCGTTCTGGATTTATAAGAGTTGAGTATTGGTTAATAATCTTTTCTCCGTCAAAGCAGACGATCCCGATTTCGGTGATCTTATCACGACGAGCCATTCCTCCCGTCGTCTCTACATCAATGACAGCATATTTTTGAGAAGACATAGAGCAAAATTACAATCTTAAGTCGACTATACTATTAATAAAACCAACTGACCATAGACATTAACTCAATATTATCAACTGATTCATTGTACATCGTATGTATATCCACTACATTTGCTGATATAGAAATAATTTATGATACGTATATTATTCAATACCATCTGTTTAATAGGTGTTTTATCAGCCTGTAGTCAGAGTCAATCTGTTCAATCAGTTATTAATACAACTGTTGAGGACGTTGTTACCATTGTCGATTATCCCGCACCTGGAGCTCAACAATTTAATCGTTATGTGCCTGGTCTAGAAGGCAAGAATGTAGGTCTTGTTGTCAATAAGGCAAGTGAAATTAACGGAACCCACCTTGTAGATGTCTTGATGAGTAAAAGTGTCAACGTGAAAGCCATATTTGCTCCTGAGCATGGTTTTAGAGGTGATGCAGATGCTGGAGAAAAGATCGATTCAGCGGTTGATGAGAAGACAGGGTTACCAATCTATAGCTTATACGGTAAAAACAAAAAACCTTCAAGAACACAATTTGATAATCTTGATGTTGTAGTGTTTGACTTACAAGATGTAGGGGTGAGATTTTATACCTATCTCTCTACATTACATTATGTGATGGAAGCTGCTGCAGAAAATAATATACCTGTTATTGTTCTTGACCGACCAAACCCTAATGGATTCTATACGGCCGGCCCAATATTAGATACTAAGTATGAGAGTTTTGTAGGATTGCATCCTGTACCGATTGTTACTGGAATGACGATAGGAGAGTATGGTCAGATGATTAATGGTGAAGGTTGGCTTGCAAATGGTGTTCAATGCGATTTGTCTGTGGTGAGTTGTCCAACATACAATCATCATCAAACCTTTGAATTGCCAATAGCACCTTCACCGAACTTACCCAATCATCGAGCGGTTTTACTCTATCCATCATTATGTTTATTTGAAGGAACGACGATATCTGTAGGTAGAGGTACTACTAAGCCATTCCAACAAATAGGTCATCCTAAATTGACACAATATGAGGATAGCTTTGTTCCTAAGAGTGGATATGGCAGTAAGTCCCCTAAGCATGAGAATATCTTTTGCTTTGGCAAAGACTTGACTAGACTTTCTATGCAAGAGATTATAGATAAGCAACTTGATTTCACCTATTTGTGGGAGTTTTCAAGATCAACGAAAGCAGTCAATGCTAAGTACTTTAATGATAATAACTTCTTCGAAAAACTTGCGGGTTCAGAAGTTATCCGAAATGGCATTAGTGCTGGTACTGATCTCAATGCCGTAGCGGCGGATTGGGCAGATGAGTTGAATAAGTTTATGGACACTCGTAGTAAGTACCTTCTTTATAAGTAAGAAATTCAACATTGGATAAGTAGTCGTAAGTGATGACTACTTAGATGAACATAGAAAACAAAAAAGGAGTCGCTATGACTCCTTTTTTATTTCTCAGTGACCACGGAAGGATTCGAACCCTCAACCCTCAGAGCCGAAATCTGATATTCTATCCAGTTGAACTACGTAGCCAGTATGACACAAAAGTAATCATCCTTTTGCCATTTACAGTCAGATTGAATGCATTAATTACTTTTTACAAGATTCATAATTCTTAGGTCAGATTTGATATAATTTATCTAACTTTATTGTCATAACAACTAAATTATTGAAGTACTATGGAATCCACTCTAAATTTGCCTAAACTATATGACACTGCTAAAGATTTTATGCCTCTTAATGGGACTGATTATCTAGAGCTATATGTTGGAAACTCTAAGCAAGCAGCCCATTTCTATATGTCTGCATTTGGTTTTCAATCATATGCTTATGCAGGACTAGAGACGGGATTGAGAGATCGGGAGAGCTATGTTGTAGTACAAGATAAAATCAAATTAATACTGACATCGCCATTGAAAAGTGGTACCGATATTGGCAAGCACATTGATAAACACGGTGATGGAGTCAAGGTGATAGCATTATGGGTCGACGATGCAACAGCTGCTTATCATAATGCAATGGATCGTGGTGCTAAATCTTATATGGAGCCCATTACGGAATCTGATGAAGATGGGAAGGTTGTACGATCTGGAATCTACACTTATGGTGAAACTGTACACGTGTTTGTAGAACGAAAAGATTACAATGGAGACTTCCTACCCAACTATAGAAAGTGGGAAACTCCTTACTTCAATCCAACATCTGTGGGCCTTAAGTATGTTGACCATATGGTTGGCAATGTAGAACTTGGAAAGATGAATCATTGGGTATCTTTTTATGAAGATGTTATGGGATTTGCGAATATCCTATCATTTGATGACAATGATATTTCTACAGAATATACTGCCTTGATGAGTAAGGTAATGAGTAATGGAAATGGTCGTATCAAATTTCCAATCAACGAGCCAGCTGAAGGAAAAAAGAAATCTCAGATAGATGAGTATTTGGAGTTCTATGAAGATGCAGGTGTTCAGCACATAGCTGTAGCTACTGATGATATCATCAGTACAGTCAAAGAACTTAGATCAAGAGGGATAGAGTTTCTAAGAGTACCTGACACATACTATGACGTTGTTACTGATAGAGTAGGGGAAATAGATGAAGATATTGCTCCTCTCAGAGAATTAGGTATTCTTGTTGATCGCGATGATGAAGGATATCTTCTCCAGATATTCACTAAGCCTATAGAGCCTCGACCAACGATGTTTTTTGAAATCATCCAACGTAAAGGAGCTCAATCTTTCGGTAAAGGTAATTTCAAGGCATTGTTTGAAGCGATTGAAAGAGAGCAGGAGTTGAGAGGTACTTTGTAGTCTCTAAGACATAGAATGTAGCTTATAGGCTAGAATCTTTTGATCAATAGTTAAAAGGGTTGAAAATATGGACTTCCAAGAAAAGCAAGAACTTCAAATTGGGCTTCAAGCAGTCAAAGGTGGTTTATCAATTTTGACAAAAATTACAGTGCTAGTAGGAATTGGAGGTATTATCTATTTCACTGATAAAAAAGTAAAACTCGTCCAACAACAAAAAGTGATTGGTAATCTATAATACGATGGAATAATTTATCTTCTAATAATTATATGAGATAGGGTCTACACTTTCAATAATGTCTACTTATTCACCTTCAAAAACTCTGCACTTATTATAGCCGGGTCGCTTTGTAATGCTTCCATTACTTCTTCAGGTGAAAACTTGGATGTTGTATAAGAAATTTGCCAAGCTCCTTTTTGATCTGCAACTTGATCTATGATTCTTATACCATATGCCTCTCTTGCATCATTGAACCACATAGGGACTTGAGTACCTGCTTTGTGCTTGATAATGATTTGTGACTTATCAAGATTATCTTCGACCATCTCTACAGGTTCTTCATCAACTTGCAATGGTTCTATCAGTGTCCACCCATCTTGATTAGCGATATTATCTAAGGCATTTTGTAGTGTCATTAGACTTGCCGGCCTAGTTTCTTTTCCCATAACTATGCGCATAGAGTCACCCATAGCATAGCCAACTTTGACTAATGGAAGATCTGGTAATAATGATTCATAATTTTCTGAGTACGCAGCAAAGTCGCTTGCTTCAAAAAGCTCAGCAAGTTGTGTTAATTCTTCTGCAGTGATGATCTTTTCGTATGTACCTAGCATTTTTGTAAAGTTCGTTCCCTTGTATTTGACTAGGCCGTTATCATAGACAGTCATACTAAATACAGGACATCTACCAAAGCAAGGTCCTTTAGATAAAAGGTACAGTTCCTCTCCTTGGGCAGAACTCGTTGCAGTCGTCGGTTGCTTAGTCTTACAAGATGACAGTACCAAAAGACTTGCCGTAAAAAATATCGCGATAGTTGTGAATGGTCTCATTATGAATAATTAAATATTGAAGGTCAAATATACAACGGCAATCAGAACTAGAATCGTCTATTTAAGTGAATACCAAAAGAATGCTGAATAAATGTGAAAGTCAGGATTGGATACATCTGGGTCTTTAACGGTTATCCAGGTGACATCTTGACTATCTGTAGCACTATGATAGTCAGCTCTGAAGACACCAATGTTTAGCTGATTATTTTGAATTAATCCTATTGATTTTAGGTAAGAAAGTGAGAATGCACCCTTGCATTGATAGCCTACATCTGTTACAATACAAGTTTTTGAGAAGGCAGATTTAGGCCAAGACCAATCAAAATCAATCTGTCTATAGGACTCGCCTGCAAAATCAAG
>CALISO010000107.1 GCA_938041445.1 uncultured Saprospiraceae bacterium | reverse complement strand
AAACTATTCCGGGTTCACCTGGTGCGACCTTAACCTTTGCCTATCCCGTGGGAGTTAGCACAGTAAAATGGTATGTAAAAGATACGAATGGACAAGAGACCACATGTACTACTGTAATAACTGTGGTAGACGATACCCCACCCGAATGGGATGAAACTAATCTGGTGAAAGTAGTAGAAATCGAGTGTGGTGAGATGACAATAGCAGAAGCACTCATAGCTAATACTCCTACGGCGACTGATGATTGCACAGTAGCAGATGTCGACATTGATGAAAGTATTGCAGGTACAACAGGCTGTGGCTTAGAAGAGATGAGGTATATATTCAAGGCAACCAATGGTTCAGGAATAGTAAACCCAAACTCATATGAGTTAACGATTCGAATCATAGATACAACAGGACCTGTTTTAACTGGTGTTCCTGCTGATGAAACCATAAGCTGTAATGACGCCGTACCAAGTTTTCCAACAATTACAGCTTTGGATGCTTGTGATGGAGATCTTACCAGTCAAATAATGATTTCAGAAGACATGGAAGCTGATCTTTGTGGGTTAGATCAGATCTCAAAAATAATTACAAGGAGTGCAACTGTGACCGATGCCTGTGGAAATCCAACTATAGTTGAGTGGAAAATTATGATAGTTAGTGACTCTAACCCGTTTTCTTACAACTCAGATACATATTGTTTAGATGATAGTGATCCATCGCCGATGATTTCCTCTTTGGTATCCGGTACATTCAGTGCCAGTCCTGCTGGGTTGATTATTGATGGTGCATCAGGTAAGATTGATTTATCTGGCTCATCTGCTGGAACCTATACTGTCAGTTATAATACCTCTTGCTCATGTCCTGATGTTGGTACATTCGCTATCACTATCGATCCACAACCGACTGCTACGATCTCAGGAGCTACAACAGTTTGCCAAGGAGCAACTGCACCAAGTGTGACCTTCACAGGCGCTGGAGGTACAGCACCATATACATTTACCTATAGTGTCAATGGAACAAACGCAACAGTAAGCACGACAGGTAGCAGCACCATAGCAACGGTATCACAATCAACGATGACAGCAGGTTCGTACAGCTATACTTTAGAGAGTGTCTCAGATGCTAATGGATGTATGCAGACACAGATGGGTAGTGCAGTGATTACGGTTGATCCATCACCGACTGCCTCTATATCAGGTCCTACATCTGTATGTGGCAATAGTGTGGATCCTACTATCATGATCACTGGATCAGGTGGAACGGCACCATACACTTTTATATATACGGTCAATGATGGGGATGAGATTATGATGACGACTGCTGCAGGTAGTTCTTCGGTTTCTATCGATCAACCTACTACTACTACCTCTGGGAAATTCACCTATACATTGGTAAGTGTGACAGATGCTAATGGGTGTATGGAGCAACAGATAGGATCAAGTAGACCATTGCCACAGGAGTTCGTAGTAACCGTTGATAATACGGCGCCTGTGGCACCGACGGCTCCAGCTGCTATAATGGTTCAGTGTGCAGGTGATGTGCCAGCGCTTGCGGATCTAACAGCAACAGATAATCTTGACGGAGACATATCAGTAATGCCTTCAGATGAGATCACGCCAGGGTCAAGCCCAAATGAGTTTATGATCGTTCGCACTTGGACATTTACAGATGACTGCGACAACACTAGTTCGATCAGTCAGACGATCACGGTAAATGATCAAACAGCGCCAATGATACAAGGCGCAGCATCAGCTATAGATGTGCTTTGTGATGATAGCGATGATACTTGTCCTTTTGATGCCTATCAGACTATAGCTGAGTTAGAATCAGCTGCTAATGTGATCGTGTCTGATAATTGCTCAGCTGACCAAGCTCTAAGTCTGGCTTTTATTGACAATGTTGTGGCTGCCAGCTGTTCTGGATCAAGTAACTATCAACCTGAGCGTCAGGTGATCAGGACATATACAGTCTCGGATCAAAATGGTAACAGCAACATGATCGACCAACAGATCAATATGTCATTTTCAGCATGTAATGCACTTACTGATTTTGGAGTAGTGGGATTTGATGATGATTTATCTATAAATGTTCCTTCTGGCTGTACACCACCTATGATTAAGGAGATCAGTCCAGTGATGGGATCATCTTCTGGATATGTAGAGTATATGTGGCTGATCAGTACGGAAGAGAGATCTCCTGGAGTGCCATATATAGCAACTACTTTGAATCTTGGCAGTGTCTGGTTTGTTATAGATGGACAAAATGAACCTACCCTCAGTCCTGCAGCAGTAACTCAAAACACCTATTACATCAGGTGTTCTCGGGATATCAGTTGTTGTGATTTTGGTGAGAGCAATATCATAGGAGCTATCATTGATCCGACAGCTTCGTGTCCTGTTATTGTGGATCCTACTGTTGAAGAAGATTGTGATGATCAAATAGTGCTGTTGTCACCTACTGATGATATGATCACTGGAGCGAACAAAGTATATAGAACCGATCAATCAATAGAAGCAGAGATATTGATTATGGGTAATTCTGCATTGATGTTTGATGCTAAAAAAGGAACAACCTTACAATCTAATGCTGAGGTGGCTACGGGGTCGACATTGGAGATAACGTTGGATGGATGTGATGAATAGGAGATGTGTTAATTAGAAAATTAGCTAATGTGCAAATGCTTTCAAATGTGAAAAAGAGAGATTGTAATTAGTGAATGCCTTCAAATGTGAAAAGGTAATTTGTAAATGATCAAATTTGAAAATCAGCTAATGCTTTTTTCAATCAAAATGTCAATGAAAATCAAAAAGACAATTTGGCTGATGTTTGCAAATGTGAAGTTTTTGAATCTCGTTAGGCAAGTGTTGCTGTAGGCTTCCAGCCTCAGCCTTTTGTGGAGCCATCTCAAGAAATGTACTAAATAATCAGCGCTACCCCCTGAGGCTGGAAGCCTACAGGGAACTCACACAAACGCTAAGAAGACGCCAGAGCAATTGTTGCTGTAGGCTTCCAGCCTCAGCTCGCCAGGACTTATGCTCAATCACAGATAGGCATAAAAAAGAGGGCAATCAGAACCATTCTGATTACCCTCTTCTAAAATATAGTAGTGTGGTGTTTATAACGCTAATGCACCTGCTTCAGCTACTGTGTGATCGTTCTCAACTGAACTTCCACTTACGCCGATAGCTCCGATGATCTCACCAGCAGCGTTCTTAATAGGTACGCCACCTGGGAAAGTGATCAATCCACCGTTAGAGTGCTCTATGTTGAATAGAGGCTGTCCTGGCTGTGATAATCCACCAATGATACCAGTGTTCATATCAAAGAAACGAGCAGTCTTCGCCTTCTTGATAGATATGTCTAAAGAACCTAACCATGCTCCGTCCATACGTGCAAATGCTACTAAATTCGCTCCTGCATCTACGATAGCGATGTTCATCTTCGTATCTATCTCAACAGACTTTGCCTGTGCTACTGCTACGATCTTCTCTGCTTGTGCTAATGTAATACTCATAATTATGTTGTTTTTACCTTTTTTAATAAGGCTGCAAATGTATGATAAGGCCTAGTGACATGGTTATTAAAACAGTCCAACAACTTATGATATCAGGTCATCTTTCAGGGGCTTCTGAAAGGAGCCGTTTTATGACGTTTCGCTTGGGCTGAAGCCAAATTTTTTCTTGAAGGCGATGCTGAAGTTAGACAGGTTGTTATAACCGAAATCCAGATAGATATCAGATGGCTTGAGCTTCCCTTGTTCCAATGTTTCCTTGGCTTTCAAGAGTCTTTTGTCTTGGAGCCATTTGCCTGGAGAGACGTCATATTCATTAATGAAGTGGCGTTTAAAGGTCGATAAACTCATGTTGCACAAGAATGCGATCTCCTCTAACTTTAGATTAGAATGCACCTTGCTCTCTACCGTAGTCTTAAAAGGAGAAGTCTCTTCAGCTATTGTGGAGTACAAGTAGGATTCAAATGAACTTTCATATTTATATAAAAGATAGAGCATGATCTCTTCGAATTTTACCGCCAGCAGACTTTCTTTAAATGCCTCAGGTGCTTCGCTGATAGAATTAAGTGAATTGAGACAAGTACCTATGTAAGCGTCATTCCTTATGATGAAGTATGGGACTTCTTTCTTTGTTTTCTTTTGTTTGACAGAATGCTTTGTTAAAAAAGATCTGAGCGAATGTTCTGAAAAGAAGAATAGCTTACAGTAATATATCTCCTCAGTTTCTAACAATTCTGTCCATAGCCAGTTTCCCTTTTTTAGTAAAAGTGACTGGTCCTTGTTGACCGCGACAGATGTTCCGGCGAAGTGTACTTGCTTCTTGCCTACTTGCAGGAAGCTAAACATATTCATACTCAAGTTGACCTTGCTCTTGACCACATCATTGGTCATTTTGAAATCATAGATGAAGAGGTCAGGGTTTTCTTCTTTACTCTTTAGGTAGATTTCTGGGATGTTTTCTATTGCCATGTAGTAGTCTGAGGAAGAGTAACGCGAGTATGGTAAGGGTAGTCTCTGTGCTGGGAAATATCCTTGGAGAGTGATTCTGACAATTATACCTCATTTAACTCCTTCATCTTCAATCTTCTGGCATCCATCATGTCATCAAGATGTTGCGCTAATCTCGGATTAAGTTCCACCATTTGTAAAACTTCATCTGGAAATACTGATATTAGTTTTAGATCCTCAATAGCTTTCACAGAGAAGGAGCTGAATTTTTCTGTAAAGAGTGTTATTTCTCCAAAGAAGTCACCTTGTTCTAAGTTTCCGACCACTACTTTTTTATTGTTTTCAGTTGTAGTTTCTAAAATAGCCTTTCCTTCAAGTATAACATATAATGCACCAGTAGGATCGCCTTCTTGAATTACCTTTTCTCCTGCACCAAAATATTGTATTTCTGAACCATCGAGCAGTTCGTTTACTTTGGTTTTTTCTATAGGCAACATTTGAGGAAGTTTTTTTAATGACTCTTCCAGTTGGTTTAATTTTTCTGTATGACTATCTGCAATTTGATGAGCATGATGGACCATCATTTGTGACATTGGCATTTCTAAATTGCTCCTCCGTGTAGTATACCAAACCCGAGACATGAAGTCATCCATCACGTCTTCGTGATCTTTATAATTTGCAATGGCAAATTCTACTTCATAAACCACCTTTGATTCAGTGTATTCATTTGTTTTAACTTCTGGTTCAGGTTCATGTAGAATACCTGGCGTAGAATAGCATGCTTTTAGTAATGCTTGTTTTACTTTATTGGGAGGGTTGTCATGGGAGAAGCCTATTTCGGTTTTCATAATATGAACGCTCTCAGGCCGACTGAAGTTTTTAATCGTGCCTTGGCCGATTACAAGGTGAGGTATAACAATTAATTCTTTTTCACGAGTTTCCAGTCTTATAGCACGCCAGTTCATTTCTATCACTCGGCCTCGTTGATTTTCGACTTCAATATATTCTCCTTCTGAAAATGGTTTTTCATAAACCAAGGCGATGCCTGAAAATAAATTGCCTAAAGTGTCCTGCAATGCCAATCCAATAACAAATGAGCCTAAGCCTAATGCCGTCACCAAGCCGCCAAGATCTGCGCCCCAGACCATGGATAAAACAATCGCAGCCCCGAACAATACCATTACAACACGAAATATGTCTAAAAATAGCTGTGGTATTTTCGTTTTCCTTTTCTTCATCCCTTTGCCTGAAAAAAAAACGCCATTGACTATGGCTAACAAAGTGTTTATCACTAAAATCCAAATGAACGTTTCAAGTAATTTCATAATTGTCGAACTCCTAGGGAACTCCATAACTTGAGTCAAAACAATACTCATCGCAATCAATGGTAGGATGATATTTTTTAAAGTATTGAGAGGAGGCGATAGGTGGTTTTCTTTTCTCTTTACAACATAATTCAATTCATTAATAGCTACTACTAATATGGGGATACATATCATAAGGAGTAATCCATAAACAAACCAGTTGTTGCTGAATAAATCGTTATCGAAAATGTTCATAATCGCCTCGACTTGTTTAGTATTTGAATTATCATTTGTTATTAGTACGTAGTTCTTATTATGTTACTCTTGATTCAGAATACTTCCAAACCCCAAAATCAATTTTTGAGTTTTTGTCTATATCACTGTTTTCAAAATTGAATTGATCTTTGATCTTGTTGTGGACCTCTTTGGATACCAAAATTTGGTGATCGGTTGCATTATCTTTTAGTAAGAAAACATCATTGATCGTTTTGCCCCACAGATCATAATTGAATTTTTCATTTCCTATAATGCCAGCAGTAACTTCGCCACTATGTAGACCTATCTGCAATGCTAATTGGATATTGTAGTTGATGTTAAACTGTATAGTAAGTTGTCTAACTTCTAAAGCAAACTCAAATAATTTTTTCGCGTGATCAAGCCTGGGTGAGAACATTCCACAAGCAGCGAAGTAAGTGTCGCCAACTGTTCTGATTTTCTCGACTTGATGTTTTGATGCGGAATCATCAAATGCTTGGACTAAGTGGTTTAATAGAATGACAGATTCTTTCGCACCAATTTTCGCCGTTAAATTTGAAAACCCAGCAATATCAATTGCAACTAAAGAGACATTTGAATAGATATCCGCAATATTTTTTTCACCCCTTTGTAATCTTTTGGCAATGGGCTCAGGAATAAAGTTCATGAGTAATTTCTCATTTTCCAAGCTTTGCTGAGTTATTTTGTTTTGTTGTTTCTCAATATCACCAATCATCTTATTAAAGGAAATAGCCAATTCCCCAAACTCATCTTTGGACTGTATATCAATTTCTTTACTAAAATCACCAGCGCCCAGTCTGCGGACACCTTCTGATAGTTTTTCGATTGGCTGCACAAATCTACCTGCTAAATACATCGCTAAAAATGTCACCAATAATATGATCACACAGAGAGCAATGAAAACCTTTTTCTGGAATCTATCGATTGGTATATTGGCTTCTGCTTGATCTATTTCAGATAGTATTACCCAATTTAGGTCTTTTAGATTCAAAGGTGAGAATGAACTCAAAACAGGAGTGAAACGGTAGTCATCAATAACTTTTGTTTCATCTTTTCCTGTGAGGGCTTCCATTACTCCTTCTGTTTTTACTCGCTGTGATAAAATGGTTGTTCCCATGCGATACATCTTTTCGACATCTTCAATGTCAGTGCCCAAATCAACTAAAGCTTTTGTATATCCCGCTGTATCCTGAAGGTAGAATCGGGAGATGGATCTCATGAGAAGATCCTCACCTACTAAGTAAGTTTCTCCGGATTCCCCTAGTCCATCTGCTTCCCAATTATTACTACCAGTCATTATCTTATTAATTTCGTCTACCGGCAATTGTAAAACCAACCCGCCAATGGTGGCCGCTCCTTTTGTGATTGGAATGCCGACAAATGCCGCAGGAGCACCGTAAGATGGTCGATAATTCTTGAAGTCAATAAAACTCGCTTTTTTTATATCACTATTGTTTCTAAGCTGACGGGTAAGATCTGCTAAGTTACTTTTTTGATAAGGGCCTGAATATAGATTCGTGGCGAAGTCAGTTTCTTTGAAAGAAGAATAGACAATATCGCCTTTTTCTAAATCAATCAAAAAGATGTCGTAAAACCCAAATTTTAATATTAAATCGGTGAAGTATTCATGGTATTTTTGATGTGTACGATTATATTCACTTCCATCATTTGCATCTACTAAAAGATGTTTTTCACCAGCCGGATTAGGATTTTTAACTATGTATTCATACTGTAAGTAGCATGCTTCAACAGAACTTGGATAGTATATATCTGTGTTCTTTTTAATATCCATGTTTTGAGAGACCTTATCGATGAAGTCATCGTAATGCGCACTTAGTTGCTCATGGCACTCTGCATTCAGATTAGTTTTTCCTATTTTGTTAAATCCAGTTTTGAAGTCGGTTATCGCGGAAATAATCATGTCGTTCTCACCCAGTATTTCAGTGATATTTCCTATTTCTCGAAAGTAACTTTCGATTTGATATTTTTTAGAAGCCTTTACGCTGGTCAGTTGATTGGCTATACTTTCATTAATTGCGTTTTTGCCATTGACGTAGCCTATATAAATTAAGACAATCGCAGAAAAAGCACTAACAAAAATGAGCATCAGCATTAGTCGAGATCGAATGCTTAAAATATTGGATGAAAAGCTCATGTAGCGTCGTGTGAAGTTTTATTAAATACTAATATATTTAATTGTGGACAGTTCGCCTACTAGTTTCAACCAATGTTTAATTGTCAACCTTCACTATCAAATGAGCAGTGGCTTTTTTGACTTCTATTATAGTATTGATCATTGCTCTTGAAAATCCATTCTTGAAGAATAGGATGTATCCGTATGATGACTGCTCATCAAAAAAAGCAAAAGTATTTACACCAGGATCTCCACCACTATGTCCCATCATGCCATCACCGATCT
Organism: uncultured Saprospiraceae bacterium; assembly: GCA_938041445.1. Lineage (GTDB taxonomy): Bacteria > Bacteroidota > Bacteroidia > Chitinophagales > Saprospiraceae > JAHDHH01. Next base: position 365 of record CALISO010000107.1, on the reverse strand, counting down.
CCCAAAAAATACCTGTGCTTTGATCTTCTTCTGAAAACTGAGGATTTGTCATCGTTGTATAGCTTTCGGCTGTTAAGATGTTAGACTCGCCGTAGTGACCTTTTAGTATGCTGTGAAAGTAAGTTGTAAACTCCGATAAAGAAGTGACAAAGCCTCCGTCTGGATAGGTGATTAAGTTGTAATCTGGTATTGGATTTTCATCTTCATATAGTTTTCCTTTCTCATCTACAGAATAGTTGGCGAGATCCCAAGAGCTCTTCTTCATTTGTAATGGATCTATAATGTGCTGCTTGACAAAGTCCTTGTATGCTATACCTGTTGCGTTCTCGATGACAAGTGCGGCTAAGGCTGCATTTTCATTGCAA
>CALISO010000106.1 GCA_938041445.1 uncultured Saprospiraceae bacterium | reverse complement strand
GTCCGTCGAAGAGTGATCCTGCAGTAAGGATTCTGATTTTGTTGGTCGCTTTGTACGGTGGGATTTTCTCCATATCGCTAATATCTCACATTTGGTAGAGGAACAGAAGAAATTGGCTGACAGTTTATGAGAAAGTATTGGCTGACAGAATATTGAGATAGTCTAAGTATAGATGAAGTGGACTTGCCGAATTGTATTTTGTGTCAAGTTCTTAGGATCAATGGAGTGCCGAAGATGACAAAATCTGAAAGCACTCAACTTTAAGTCATTGAGTAGAGGGTAAATTAACCACTAGTTACTAATATAACGGCAATTGAGTTCGGAGATACATACGCGATATATCAGCTAGTGTCTAACTTATTTGACTAGTTTTCTACAAATCTAGATGTCACCAAATTAGTCGACCCAAATACACAGTCATCACTTATCAGAATTCGGAATTCATCTGTCAAGAAAATATTTGCTTGGATGGTATCGCCGTTATCAACAATCGGGATAGCGCTGAATGTTGTATCGCTAGCTTCAACAGCAGAGAATGTGAAGACTTCAGTCCCCCCGCTAGAGAGAAGCACTGATATGTTGCCTTCTTCTATCATTGTAACTTCTGCAGTGGCAGTTTGGCTATCTAGTTGAGTTTGAACAAAGGCACAATTAAATGTCTCATAGACACCGGAGTAATTACCAACAATTCTTTCTGTGAAAGTTTGTTCTGTCTCTTCATCATCTGTGCAACCGATGACAAATACTGTTGCAAATAAAGAGAGGATTAAAAAACCTGTTTGAAATTTCATAGTCGATGATATGATGTAAATATAAGTCTAATATATTTTGATATTGTGAATTGGCATCTTCAGCAGTTTAGCCTTTGCCGAAATTTGATCATTTTTGATAGAGTTTGATGTAGTGGGAGTTTTTCAACTTCATTGTTGGATTGCTCCCTTTGTCCCATTTCTCAACCTTTCCTTTGATGCAAATGTCTTTATCTCTGTAGTAGTCAAGAGGTGATGCTTCGAAATGCCCTAAATTTTCTTTTTTTACGAAACCAGAGATTGGAGAATTTGGATAGGCTTTATCTAGGTTAAGAAAGAGATGACCATTACGTGTTATTGTACCTCCTACACATTTGCCACAGACCCAGACTTCTTTTTCAAGTCCTACTAATTTTGGTGCTGCTTCTGTATTATAGTAGCCTTTGTTCAAGGTATTTTGACGTATTGGATTATATGGGTTCTCGATGACGTCAAACCAAAACTCAGTATTTACCTGATCCTCTAAGGCCTCACTCTTTGCAAATAAATCGTAGCCAATTACACTTTCAAGTTCATCAATGGAAATGATAAAAGAGTTGATGTCAGACTCACTACCAGCGTTTTTTAGAATAAACCCAACAGCCTCATTACTTTCAATATCCAAGAATGCTTTCGCAAATCTTGTCGGAATTGTTACACCGTTTTAGATTGCGCTATCTTCTCATTGGTATCAAAAATCGGGATCGTCACTACTGCCAAAGGCCTATTGTGCTTATAGACAAATTTTCTTCCAAAGTCCTCAAGTTCTGCCCAGACTTCTCGATTGAATTCTGGCAGTTGTGGAGACATATTAGAGTAGAAGTAGGTGTCAGACATTGCCTTTGCACTAAACCTAAAATCTGCAGAAGGGACAAGGTGACCTCTATCATATCCATAGCCGTTATGCGTATCGGTTGCAGCATCATAAGTGAAATAGTCGATCTCCTCAGCTGTTTTTGTAGTGATACGTTCATCCATCCTGAAGTCATTTGTACGTTCAACTCCCTTTGACTGTATCCTGGGATTGATGATGTGCATCGTCCATAACGCTTGCTCATGTTCTTCAGAGTATTCGAGATAGTAACCAAGGTAACCTAAGTAGTTATCACTGGGAAGGCCAATTGCTTTAATCCTATCTAGGTCTCTTAGTAGATTGAACGAGTCAATTTCTAAGGTAAGGGCTTCTAACTGAGCTTCAAGTTTCGCATACTCCTTTTCACGTTGCTCAATTGTTGACGTATAGTTCTGAGATGATAAAGTGATAGCATTGAGCAAAATAGCAATGACTACCAAGTATGGGTTATTCTTCAAATCTTGGATATTAATACTAGTTAAACGAACCAATTAACTGAATAGTTACAAGCATATGATAGATTAACAATATGGCTGACTGAAAACTTGGTTATACACTTGGACTAATGGATAAGCACAGAAATTAGATAATGAAGAAAAAATCAATTGGTTATGAAATCTTATGCTACAGAGCTTTTCTTTCTACCTAGTGCCATTGCCGCAAAGAAATAATTTGGGAGAGATTGAGTTTGATCTCGTTTGCGAAGATCAAGGTACCATCCCAACTTTTTTATTATAGGAATCTTATGTGCTTCAACGAATTCAATAAGAGTACCATCTGGATCTTCAATATAGGCAAATCTTCCAGCCGCCTCTCCCATATCAAAACTTTCAGCACTGTCTACAGTGAATGGATGACCGATCATAGTGCTACTTTCTTTGAGGTCTTGCATATTCTGCACATCAAAGCATAGATGAATGTATCCAAGATCGCCCCATAATCTACCTTCAAAAATATGATTAGGCTTCCGGTCAAGACATTGAACTAGTTCTATCATTGTCTTACCAAGCATCTTAGAGAATGGTCCAGTTCTGGTCTTATTGTGAGTGAGTAAGACACGTCTATATTGTCTAGATTCTCCTCCGTCAATTTGCTTCAAGTCATCAAATGTGCCAGAAGAATCTGATAAGACTACATCATAGCCGAGCAAACTTTTGTAAAACTCTACCGAGAGATTCATATCAGATACTCCCATCGTAACTCCAAGAACACCACCACAATTGCTACCTGATGGTTTGTACCAGTCAAGACCTTCCGCAACCTCAACAAGATTGTTATAAGGATCTCTTAGAAAATAATGCTTTACCCCATTGACGAAAGACACATCTGATAAGATGTCTAAACCTGCAGACTTGGCATATTGATAGTGCTCTTCTACGTCTCTTGCCTTGAATTTAGCAACAGCGATTCCAAGATCTCCGAACTGAAGTGGATTCTTAGGTCCTACCGGAGTACGACTTGTGTACTGCCAGATTTCCATTCCGCCACCACCGTTGTAGTTAAGTGCTAGTACTGCGTGTCTTGCTTGTGGTTTGCCGTCAGTATACGGTAGCATAAGACCTGCTTCAGCTGCTTCATCGAAGACGGGCATATCCATACTGAAGTGCTTGCGATACCACTCCCACGTATTATATACACTAGCATTTCCAAGGCCTATCTGCTGAATACCACTTATGTTGTACTGCATCTAAGCTAGATTTTGCACCTTAAGACCTCTCTTTTTGTACTCGCCTGATGATAGATTATCACGGATGGCAATGAACGCTTTCACAGTTGCTTCTATATCTTCTCTAGTGTGAGTTGCTGTTGGGATTAACCTCAAAAGTAGCATTCCTTTAGGTATTACTGGATAGATCACAATAGAGCAGAATATTCTATGATTCTCTCTTAGATCATAGACGACATGTGTTGCTTCAGCGACTTCACCACTTAAGAATACAGGTGTTACACAAGAGTTAGTTTTACCAAGATCAAATCCTTCTTCTCTTAATCTAGACTGAAGCAAATCGACGTTCTTCCAAAGATTTTCTTTGAGCTCAGGCATCGTCTTCAACATCTGGAGCCTTTTACGATTTCCAAGAACTTGAGTCATTGGCATAGATTTCGCAAATATCTGGGATCTCATATTGTACTTTAGAAATTGTACAATATCCTTAGTACCTGCTAAAAATGCTCCAATACTTCCCATCGACTTAGCGAATGTAGAGAAGTAGATATCGATGTCATCTTGCACACCTTGCTCTTCTCCTGCACCTGCTCCCGTAGCACCTAATGTACCAAATCCGTGTGCATCATCCACCATAAAGCAGAATCCATATTTGTGCTTGAGTTCAGCAATTTCTTTAAGCTTACCTTGGTCACCTTGCATACCGAATACGCCTTCAGAAATGACTAATACATCTCCTCCTTGCTCAGCTGCAATCTTCTTAGCAGCAATGATTTGCTTCTCACAGCTATCCATATCATTGTGAAGGAATGAGAATCTCTTTCCCGCGTGCATTCTCACACCATCAACGATACAAGCGTGGCAGTTTTTATCGTAGACGATTACATCTCTTCTATTAACGATACATTCTACTGCGGACATAATCCCTTGATAACCAAAGTTGACAAGTACCGCAGCTTCTTTTTGCACGAATTCTGCAAGTTCACTTTCGAATTCATCGTGCTGAGTTGAGTTACCTGACATCATACGTGAGCCCATCGGATATCCTAGTCCCCAGTCAGCAGCTACTTCTGCATCTACCTTTCTAACTTCTGGGTGATTAGCCAACCCTAGATAGTTGTTGATAGACCACATAACTACCTCTTGGCCGTTGAATTGCATTCGATTTGCTAGTTCTCCCTCAAGTCTTGGGAAAATATAGTAACCTTCAGACGTCTCAGCGTAATTGCCTAGAGGTCCTTTATCTTCTTTTATTCTGTCTACTATTTTCATAAATACAAGCTATTTAAGTCTTATAAAATGGGATGGCAAAGATAACCAAATTCGATTAATGCCTTGATTAAACCATCAAATTGAATAGGATTTAAAATAGCGACGAAGTACGTCATTATTTTAATAAAGTTATGAATGGATTATTGGTCAGTGGCCAAATGCTTCTTTTGACCGCTTTTTTAGGATTGATCTGAGTAGACTAGGAAAAACCCGTTTGAGTCTGACACCCATCAGTTCTTTGCCTCCTAGAAGAAGTTCTTCTTGGCGTTTTTCCGCTGCATTACAGATAGACTTCGCTACATAATCTGGTGACATACCATTGGCATTATCTGGATCGGCTTTACCTATTTTGGTGCCATCACCATTCACAGAGTTATGCGCAATAGGAGTATTGACGAATCCTGGACAAATCATAGTAACAATCACATTGTGATGCCAAGCCTCAGACCTTAAGCAGTCAAAAAATCCATGTAAAGCATGCTTGCTAGCTGCATATCCAGATCGATAGGGAGCACCTATCTTACCAGCAATGCTAGATAAAGTTATAAGGTGGCCTTCCTTATTTCCATAAAATAGAGGTAGTACATGTTTGGTCAATTGTACAACTGAGAAGTAATTAAGCTTCATTAAATCTTTGTACACGTGATAATCGGTATCGATGACATTAGATCGTTGTGATCGACCAGCATTATTGATGAGCATAAACAGGTTAGGGTAGTCCACCTTGACCTGAGCTGCAACTTGATCAACCATCTCCTCATCCATCATATCAATCCGAACAATAGTCGCTTTTTCTGGATTGGATAGGCCTGTTCTTACTGTTTCTAATTTGTCAGTATTCCTTGCAGATAGAATGAGGAAAGCACCTCTAGAGGACAATTCTAGGGCAAGTGCCGCTCCTATCCCTGATGAAGCGCCTGTAATCCAGACAACCTTATTGTTAAAGTAAGTTGACATATGTTGTGGTTTGCTTTGTTGGATCAAATACACCTGATGATGAACCGATTCCTAATTAAAGATACAAAGCTATGAGACAATTTGACTTAGAGTCATTTCTTGTGAGTGCTTCACATTAAGATCATGACGTGAAGGAATATTTAATCTTTCAATCATTAGGCATTTTCCTTGATTATTATCTTTCTTATAATTGCTATCTGCCCAAGATGATAATAGCTATGTTCTATGACGCCTTCAATGTTCCGGAGATAAGTACCATATTCTTCTTTGACGAATGGCGCTGCTAGATCCTCATTGGACAACTTCTTTACCCTATTAATGAAAGATTTGGCATTTGTAAGAAGGGTATTGACTAATTGTTGCCAATCTACTTCAGAAGATATTGGTTCAAGATCAAAACTATATTTATCTCGAATGTCTAAGTCGCCACCATCAAGCACACTATTGAGACCAGCTAGATAATAGTTGATATGATAAGTCAAATGAGCTATAGTATTGAGCGAACTGACCTGTGTAACGGCTATCTCTACTGGTATCTTGCGAAGAAGATCACTATAGTTGGTGTGGGCAATCCATTTACCATCAAGGTACACTTCCTGCAGTCGTGTTGCTAGATAACTAGAGAGATGCATACCTAGAAGTGCCTCTTAATCTGCCTTAATACGATAAACGCCTGACGATAATATTTTTAGCTCTTCAGCAGGCTCTGTTATTTTGGCAATCTCTTCTGGTGATTGCCCTTCATCCTCTGCGTAATGTTGCAGTTCTGCTACTGATGTTACTTCTCTATAAGCTTTGCCCTTGACAAGTACACGGTAGCCTTCAGACTCTAGCGGCATAAAGAACCCATAATCCACAAACTTCACAAAAAAAGCGTCATCTACCGAAGGATCTTCTGTATCCACAAGATTCATCCAACATCCTTTGACCTTGCATACTGATTCCACATTTGCCTCAAGTACAACATCCACAGTGTCTGAGTTCTGCAGCATCTTAATCGTTTCATCAACACTATATACTTCCTCTCCTACATCAAATGCTTGACCATAAGTTTCTTGAACAGTAAAATCGCTATTGACTGATCGCTCTATGTTTGATGATAGTGTGGACTTGTTGCCACTGCAAGCAATGATAAAGAATGGCAATAAAATAGGGAGTAACAGGCGGTAATTTATCATAATATAATTGGATTTAATAGGCGTAAAAGTAAGGAATAGTCGGGATAGATAAGTGTGTTGCGGGTTCTAATCGTGGTAGTTACACATATGGAATATTATTAACTGACTCTGACTCAGTTAGATGCCTATATTATTTGCAAAGGGTGAGTCGGTTTTTATTGAATTTTCTACTATCTTTGCACCCCCAAATGTGGGAAATAAATTTATAATCGTATTTAAATAAAGAAATGAAAAATTACGAAGTAACTTTCATCGTAGACCCAGTGCTGTCGAGCGATGAGATTAAGACAGCAGCCAACACGTACTCCGATATGCTCAAAGATGAGGGGTGCAAGATTACTCACATCGACGAGATGGGACTAAAACAATTGGCGTATCCTATCAAAAGACGTAACTCAGGCGTTTACTACAGCATTGAGTACGGGACAGAAGCACCAGCAGTTATTGCTAAAATGGAACTTGCATTCAGAAGAGATGAGAGGATTATGAGATTCCTTACAATCGCTCTAGACAAGTATGGTGTCAAGTACAATCAAGACAAAAGAGATGGCAAGATCGGTGTCAGCCGTAAAGAGAAAGAAGGAAGTGACAAGCCAGCAGTAGAGCAGAAGGAAGTGAAGAAGCAGGACTTAGGTAAGATTGAGGGCATTGGGCCAAAAATCTCTGAAGTACTCGCATCTAGCGGAATCCTTACTTACGCGGATTTAGCTGCAGCGTCGCAAGACAAGTTGAAAGAAGCATTAGCTAAGGGAGGAGACGCATTTAAAATGCATGATCCAACTACTTGGACTGCTCAAGCTAAACTTGCAGACCAAGGTAAGTGGAACGAATTACAAAAAATGCAAGACGAGCTTAATGGTGGTTCTGCAAAAGCTTCAGAAGAAGAGTAATTCTTCACCTTCATTCTTAACAATTTTTACTACTAAACACAACAAACATGGCATCTAGAGAAGATATAAAATTTTTATCCAATCCTAATATTGGCAAAAAGAAAAAGAAGTACTGTAGATTTAAAAAGTTCGGTATCAAGCATATCGATTACAAAGACCCAGATTTCTTGTTACAATTTATCAATGGTCAGGGAAAGATTCTTCCAAGAAGAATCACTGGTAACTCACTTAAGTATCAGAAGAAAATCGCTGTAGCGATTAAGAGATCAAGACACTTAGCTATGCTTCCATACGTAGCTGATTTACTTAAGTAGTCTGGTTACTTCTATTATTAATTAATTTAGATTAAGAAATCATGCAAGTCATATTATTAAAAGATATCGATAACCTAGGCTACCAAAACGATGTAGTTAAGGTTAAAAACGGGTTCGGTAGAAACTACCTCATCCCTCAAGGAATGGCAGTGATCGCAAACGATGCGAATAATGCTAAGCTTGATAAAATCATCGCAGACCTAGAAGCAGCAGAAGCGGCTAAGACTGATGAGTACAAAGCATTAGCGGCATCACTTGAGGGTAAAAAACTCAATATTGCTGTAAAAGCTGGTACATCTGGAAAAATCTTTGGTAGCGTTACAAGTGTACAGATCGCTCAAGCACTTACGGATCAATGTGGAGTAGAGGTACCAAGAAAGAAAATTATACTTCCTGAGGCAATTAAAGAAATCGGGACATATACAGCAACTGTACAATTTTCTAAAGAAGTTCAGAAAGAGATCGAATTTGATCTTATTCAGGACTAAGACAGAAACTAGAAATAATACTTATTTCCATGAGCCGAGATCCAATTCTCGGCTCTTTTATATTCAGGCATAGCCTTCTCAACATTTGCCCAATAAGCTGGACTGTGATTCAGCTCTATCAAGTGGCATAGTTCATGAATTAAGACGTAGTCAATCATCTCCATTGGTAAGAGTAAAGTTCTGATAGAGATATTAATATTGTTCTTGCCACTGCAGCTTCCCCAATTTGTTAAGCTGTCCTTCAGTCTGAAATTATTATACTCAACACCAACAACATTTGCCGCTAGGTCTGCTAGTCTTGCTTCTACCTTAGGTTTAAGTGCTTTTGGTATAATCTTCTTCAGTATGGTGGTCACGTGTATGTCTCTATCATCTCCTAAGTCAGCTGGGATCATAATGTAGATTGTCAATCCATCCTCAGTTACTTTAGCTCGTACTCTGTCTGTATCTGTGACTGAGATATCTAGGGTGTAAGTCTCACCAAAGAGTATGATATCATCTCCGTCTTGATATTGTTTAATTTCAAATCGTGTAAACATATCAGGAGTCCTACAATGATGATTTTCAAGCCATGCGATAAATTTATCGTAGGTCTTCGTTCTCTGTTTTTTGAGAAACCAAGATGGCATTCTTAAGATTGCACTTCGTTTAGCAATTGAGAACCTATAATCCATACGGTTCTCAAGGTGGACTTTGATGGGTACCCTTACATTTCCTTTTTTATAGACGGTATTGTAGACATTAGCCATGCGTACGTTCGAATTCCTTCATCACATCTATCAGGACTTCGATGCTAGACTTAGGCATAGCATTGTAGATTGAAGCTCTGAATCCTCCTACTGATCTGTGACCTTTGATGCCGACAATGTTAGCAGCATCACACATTTCTAGGAAGGCCGAATTCTTACTATCATCGTTAAGTAGGAATGTGACATTCATTAGACTTCTTGACCCTTCTGGCACATTGGCTTTGAAGAGTGCATTTCTATCTAATTCATCGTAAAGAATCTTTCCTTTCTCAGCATTCATTTTAGCCATAGCGTCAACACCGCCTTGACTTTTGACCCATTGCATTGTAAGCATACTTACGTAAATGGGGAACACTGGTGGAGTATTGAAACTAGAGTCTTTTTTGATGTGTGTCTCATAATTGAGCATCGTAGGAATTACTCTATCAATTTTATTGACAATATCTTTTTTGATGATGACGAGTACAGTTCCAGCTGGTCCCATATTCTTCTGAGCACCACAATAAATGATATCATGTTTTGATACATCTACTGGTCGACTAAAGATATCTGAAGACATATCACAAACTAGTCTAGCATCAGTCTCAGGTGTGTCGGCAAATTGAGTTCCGAATATGGTGTTATTAGAGGTATAGTGTAAGTACCGGTATTTAGATCCATCTATATTACCTAGGGTAGGGATGTAGTTGAAATTCTTATCAGCAGATGAAGCAACAACATCGACTTTGCCAAAGAGCTTTGCTTCTTTGATAGCCTTTGTAGACCAAGTTCCAGTATCAATATATGCAGCAGTTTGGTCTGTCCCCAGGATATTCATCGGCGTCATATAAAATTGAGATGAAGCACCCCCCGTCAAGAAGAGAATGGCATAATTATCAGGGACATTCAATAATTCTTTGCACGTCTGAACAGCTTGATCCATCACATTAGTGATGAATGATCCTCTGTGTGACATCTCTAAGATAGAAAGACCTTCCTCAGGTACTAGATGCGCAGATTCTCCTGCTTTGGCGAGTACTTCCTTTGGTAAGATTGCTGGGCCAGCGAAAAAGTTATGCTTCATAGTATGATTATATATATGTTGAATATTGATTCAAAGGTACTACTATTGAACACATATGATACGTATTCTTAGTGGTATCTTCACTTATATAAATACAAATTTTTTCCACAGAACCCCGAAATCGTGCATAGACATTATAGGTATTACATTGTTGGACTTTTATCGATTATTTCCTTCATAAGTTGCGATGATTCTTCTTCCAATTCGGAATCAACTTCTTCAACTAGGCCAAGCACTAACATTGAAGCTGAATCGACTAAGGCAATGGCACAAGAATTAGCGAATCTAGTCAAAAACGGTAATCCAAAACAGTACTATAACTGGAATAGTAAAAGAGCCGAGATGGCTAAAGCTGAGATTACAAAGGCTCCGCCAGAACAATACTTCAATAAGTTTTTTAGCTATAGCTACGAAAATCTTAATGCTGGAAACTCTAAGCAAGTTGTTGAAGAAATGAAGAGTGTCATGAGCCAGAGCAACATATCTCGCGAGACATATCAACCTAACTATAAAGTCATATTTGACCTATTGGCTCTAGCTAGTCTTCGTGATGGCGAGCAAAAAAATTGTATCAGAAATCATACGCCATATTCGTGCCTAGTGCCGCTGATGAAGGAGGGTCAACACCAGGATCGATCAGGCTCTGAGGGTGCAGTAGAGCTTCTAAGTTTTCTTAATAAGAAGCACCCTGAAGACTTGCAAAATCGCTGGTTACTTAACCTAGCACATATGACGTTGGGCACATACCCAGATGGACTTGATGCCTCAGAACTAGTAAAAATTCCAGATGATGTTGACTTTCCTAGATTCAATGAAATTGCAATGTCAACCGGAGTTGCTCATAATGGATTGTCTGGTGGCGTATGTGTAGATGACTTTAATAATGATGGCTATCTTGACATATTCGTCACGAGTTACGGAATGGAAGATCAAGCTCAATATTTTGAAAACGATGGTAATGGTGGCTTTCTAGACAAAACAGCTTCTGCTGGTATAAAGGGAATTACGGGTGGACTCAATTGTATTCACGCTGACTATGACGGTGATGGCAATCGCGATATCTTAATACTTAGAGGTGGATGGTTTGGTCCGGCTGGGCAACAACCAAATTCATTACTCAAAGGACGTGGAGATGGTACCTTTGAAGATGTCACATATGCGGCTGGGTTGGCGGATAAACTTCCTTGCCAAACTGCAACCTTTTTTGATTGCGATTTAGATGGAGATCTAGATTTATTCTTTGGTAATGAAGGCACAGCTAGATCTCCTTTTAAGTCCGAGTTTTATCAGAACAATGGTAATGGCACTTATACCAAGAAAACTAGTGAAGCAGGAATTAGCGTAACGGCCTTTATTAAAGGTGTTACATCTGGAGACTACAATAATGATGGATATCCAGACCTTTACCTTTCTGTACTTGGAGGAAAGAATCTTCTTTATCAAAACCAAAAGAATGGTACATTCAAACAAGTAGGACAGAGTGCTGGCGTGACACAACCGTTGTACTCATTTCCAACATGGTTTTTTGATATAAATAATGATGGTTGGGAAGATCTCTTTGTCGGTAGCTTTGAAACGAAACATCAAAATACTGCAGCTCATGACTACGCTGCTGAATTATTAGGAAGACCAGCAAGGGAGGAGCAACCAAGGTTATATATCAACCAAAAGGATGGTACATTTATGGAAGAGTCAATTAGTTATGGTGTACGTAAATCGATGTATGCGATGGGGAGCAATTTTGGGGATTTAGATAATGACGGATATCTTGACTTTTATATTGGGACTGGAACTCCACATTTAGGATCTACAGTACCCAACAGGATGTTTCGCAATGTTAATGGTCAGTCTTTCGAAGAAGTAACATACCCAGGTGGATTCGGGCATATACAGAAAGGGCACGGAGTTGCTTTTGCTGATCTCAATAATGACGGTGATCAAGAAGTGTATGCAGTATTAGGAGGAGCATATGAAGGAGATACATTTACCAATGTGCTCTTCGATGGAGAACTCAACGAAAATAATTACATCACTATTCGACTTAAAGGCAATACTCAAAATACAGATGCTATAGGCGCAAGGGTGTCAATAACAACATCTAATAATACCTACCACAGAACTGTCAATACTGGAGGCAGCTTTGGTAGTAATCCACTCAGACTAGAAGTGGGATTAGGTCAATGTGACCCAACAGTCTCTATTAATATCCAGTGGCCTGATAAGGAGAGAAGTGTAACATCACTTGGCAATATCAGTGTCAATAAGTCATACATCATCAAGCAATCTGATAATTCTATTCAAGAACTTGAAGATAAGAGTGTAGTATTCAAAAGTGGAGGGGGACATCACCATCACCATTGATAAGATTGGAAATGTGACACTATATAGGTTAAGGATATTGCTAATTCTTTAACTCTTAAAGATTTTGTATCCGTAGGGGTGATGGTGGTCTCAACTGTTTTGAAGTAGTACAATGGATTGCCCAAAGTTTATCTAGTTATGAAATTACAAATCTGCATATTTCTAATTGTAAGTACATCTATAATCGGCTGTATTACTCAAAGTCAAGTTGACAAGTTGGATATTGATACTAGGGTACTGTATCCATATGCAGAACATAATAAATGGGGTTTTACTGTTGAATCAGGAAACGTAGTTATCCAACCACAATTTGACTCTGTTTCTTTCTATAGTGATGGGCTGTCAGTTGTCAAGCAAAATGGAAAGTTTGGTTATCTCAATAAAAACGGCGAGTGGCACATTAAGCCTAAGTATCATAGTGCCAATAATTTTTTAAACAAGGCTACAGTTGTCATCAAGGGTAGCAGGAAATATTGTATTAATCAAAAAGGAAGAAGAGTAAAGTGTAAGACGCCTACCATAATTGGGATGTGTGGTAACGGTATGTTGAGCTCTAGTGATCCCAGTAAATATGTGACTAAAAAAAATGGAAAATATGAATTGCTGATCAATTACTGGTTAGTAGATATTGAAGGCAATCAAACAGAAATCCCAGATACGTCAGATGTGGGAATTGACACAGTTTACAGATTTAGTCGAGAATACATTTTACTAGAAAAAGATAAGAAATATGCTCTATACAAATGTATGGGTTATGAGAGTGAGATATATGGTACAGTAGATGTTGAGAGTTTTTCAGATCGAGATACTACAAGACTAGATGGTCGACTAGAATTTGTCTACGATGAGGTAAATTATGGAAGTAACAGTAAGCGAAATTTGTACGGTATTGAGGTCACTCATGCAACTGTTAGAATTAAAGACAAGTGGGGTGTCATAGATAAAACAGGAAAACCACTGATCCCAATCGCATATCATTCAGTACAGATTCATAATGACAATTTAGCCTTAGTAGAATATCAACACAATCGTAAAGGCTATAGAGAGTTCAACCAGTATAATTACAATGGTGATAAAGTTACAGGAAGAGAGTTTTTTGTGAGATAATGAGTTGTTTTATAGTACAACAAAATTTGATATCACCTGACCAACTCCAGAAATTCCTGCTCAGTCATCACTTCTATAGTTCCAAGGGCATTAGCCTTTTTCAATTTTGAACCTGCTTTTTCTCCAGCGACTAAAATGTTAAGTTTGCTTGAGACTGCACTAATATTCTTGGCACCAGCTTTCTCTGCGAGCTGTTGTGCTTCCTTCCTACCCATAGTCTGTAGAGATCCTGTAAAGAGTATCGTTTTACCTAGAAGTGGTGCATCGTCTGCGACTTTGACAGGTTGGTCAGCTTCAGTTTGTGTGAGGTTGACACCGTAGGATTCCATTTTTTGTAAAAGGTTGATATTGGATTCATCAGCGAAAAAGTCTACCATATTTTTTGCGAGGACTGGTCCAATATCCTTGATTCCTTCAAAGTCCTCGAGTGTCCAAGATTGAAAATCTAATACGTGATTCACTTCTTGAGCAAAGATTTTTCCTCCTTTCTTTCCTAGGTGATGAATAGTCAAACTATGCAGTAATCTATGAATGGGATTTTGTTTTGCTACTTCGATGGCTTCCTTTAATTTGGTTACAGACCGAGATCCGAATCCTTCTAATTGTTCTATTTCATCATAAGGTAGATTATAGACATCAGCAAAGTCATTGAGCCAACCAAGTTCATAGAATTTTTCCACATAACTCTTCCCAAATCCGTCAATATCCATCGCATCCTTAGATACGTGGAAGATCAGTCTCTGCAGAATCTGTGCTTTACAATCTGGGTTAACGCATCGGAATGCTGCTTCTCCTTCAGCACGTATAAGTGGTAACCTATCTGGTCCACAATCTGGACAATGGGTGGGGAAGGTAATTGGCAGCTCGGTACCATCTCTAAGATCATCAAGAGCCTTGACGATATATGGAATGACATCTCCTGCTCTCTCCACTACAACCGTATCACCTATCCTTAGATCTCTCTCTGAAATGAAGTCCGCATTGTGGAGTGAGACATTAGAGACGGTGACACCTGCAAGTTGTACGGGGTCAAGCTTGGCAACTGGAGTGATAGACCCAATCTTACCTACTTGATATTCTACGCCAATGAGTTTTGTAGTTGCCTGCTTTGCTTTAAACTTGTAGGCAATAGCCCACTTCGGGTGGTGTTGGGTATAGCCAATCTTTTCTTGTAATGCATAATCATTGACCTTGACGACCATCCCATCTAGCTCATAACCGTAGTCATCTCTTTGTGATTCAAAGTTGACACAGAAGTCGATTGCTTCTTCGATGTTATTGCAGAGTTTTGTCCCTTGATCTGGAGTTTTGAAACCTAATCTTCCTAAGAGTAACAGACAATCGTGATGCGTTTTCAACTTTGGAATGAGATCGTTCCCATCTTTGTCTACGGCATATCCTAGTTGGAAGACAAATGTTTGTATTCTTCTAATCTTAGTTTCGTTTGCATCTTTTGTTCTCAGCCCACCTGTTGCAGCATTCCTAGGATTTGCAAATAGGTCTTCACCGTTCTCCAGTCTTCGTTGATTGATTTTCTCAAAGTCAGATTTGGCAATGATGGACTCACCTCTGAGTTCGGCTTTATAGATTCCATATTGAGAGAATGCGGCCATTAGAGGTACTGATGACATCGCTCTTGCATTTTGTGTCATCTCCTCGCCTTTGACACCATTGCCTCTTGTAGCAGCTCTGATGAGTCTATCTTCTTTGTAGACAAGGGCAATACTTCCTCCATCATATTTTGGCTCGACTGTATATTGGACCGTTGTCCCTTCATCGAGAAATGCATTTTTGAGTACTGACTTATTGAAATCTAGGAGATCTTCAGCGTTGTATGAGTTGCCAAGAGAAAGCATCGGGACTAGGTGATCGACAGTGTTAGAATCGCCTTTAAGATCATTGCTGACACGTTGAGTAGGAGAGTCTGGTCTGATATTATCCATTTCTGATTCTATGGATTCGAGTTGCTTATAGAGTTGATCATATTCTTGATCTCCTATCAAAGATTCACTCGCGACATAGTATGCCCATTCGTGAAACTTAAGAGTCTCGACAAGATTATCATAGTCTGTGATGGTCGCAGGACTTAATAACCATTGCTTAGAATTATTAAAAAATTTGGACTTCTGCTCTCGTGTATATGTTGATGTCATAGTGATGCTAATTTACTGCAATTGTCTTGAGGGACGATTGACTAATGTCCATTTTTATTTTAACTATTTGATTGAAAGTATCGGTAGTGTTAAACTAGATAACAATGTTAACTGAGCAATGGAGAATGGGATCCGAGTAGATCCAAGAGTACTAAGAATGAGATTAAGACAGAGTTATACACTCATCTTCACCTTCTTCTTTAGCTCGAATAGTTCGTCTCTGTAGGCTGCTGCTGAGATGAAGTCAAGTTCTTTAGCGGCTTTTTTCATTTTGATTTCTGTTGCAGCGATGAGACGTTCAAGTTGGTCCTTAGACATATAGTCAATAATCGGATCAGCAGCAATACTTGCTTCTAGTTGTTCTTCGTATGATTTCTTCTTGCCACCCCTGATGTCAAGAATTGACCGTTTGTTCATAATATCTTCCTTGCTTGCTGCAAGAGTTTTAGGAGTGATATTATGCTTTTCATTGTATGCCATCTGTGTTGCTCTACGACGATTAGTTTCATCGATAGTCTCTTGCATACTGTTAGTGATCTTATCAGCGTAGAAGATAACTCTTCCATTCACGTTTCTTGCGGCTCGACCAGCAGTCTGAGTAAGTGACCGATTATTTCTAAGGAAACCTTCTTTATCTGCATCAATGATTGCCACAAGAGACACTTCAGGAATATCTAATCCCTCTCTCAATAAGTTAACCCCGACTAACACGTCAAATTTGCCCAAGCGCAAGTCTCTGATAATCTCCACTCTATCCATCGTATCAACTTCCGAGTGAATATATCTGACTTTGATATTTAGCTTGACTAGATACTTGGTGAGTTCTTCTGCCATCCGCTTGGTCAGGGTAGTGACAAGTACTCTTTCATTGACCTCTATTCGCTGGTGAACCTCTTCAAGTAGATCATCGATTTGGTTGATACTTGGTCTGACTTCGATTGGTGGATCTAGTAATCCTGTTGGTCGTACGATCTGTTCCACAACAAGACCTTCTGTCTTTTCCATTTCGTAGTCTCCAGGAGTTGCACTTACGTAGACAACCTGATTCGTCAGTCCTTCGAATTCTTCAAAATTCAGAGGACGATTATCCATTGCACTCGGAAGTCTAAATCCATAATTAACCAGATTTATCTTACGAGCTCTATCACCTCCCCACATTCCTCGGACTTGTGGAATCGTCACGTGACTCTCATCAATCACCATCAAATAATCATCAGGAAAATAGTCCAACAAGCAGAATGGCCTAGTCCCTGGTTTTCTGCCGTCGAAGAATCTTGAATAGTTTTCGACACCATTACAGTAGCCAAGTTCACGCATCATCTCTAAGTCAAATGTTACTCTCTCTTTGATTCTTTTGGCTTCAATAAACCGCATTTCTTTCTCAAAGAATGTTGAGTGACCTTCTAGTTCATCTTCGATTTCCCTCAGAATCATTTGCATTCGATCACGAGGTGCTATGTACAGATTGGCAGGAAAGATAGCAGCATGATCTAAACTCTCGATACGTTTTGACCCTTCTACTTCTATAATATCGATACCTTCTATCTCGTCTCCAAAGAATGTGATCCGATACCCATAATCTACATACGGAAGATTAATGTCGATCGTATCTCCCCTAACTCGGAATGTTGCTCTCTTGAAGTCGGTCTCTGTTCTAGAGTATAGACTTTCAACAAGGTTATAGAGAAACTGATTTCTAGCGATCAGCTGCCCTTTCTGAATCCGAATAATAGCTGAAGTATAATCTTCAGGGTTACCCATACCATAGATGCAGCTAACTGATGCAACGATAATAATGTCACGTCGACCTGTTAAGAGTGCAGAAGTTGCACTAAGTCTTAGCTTATCTATTTCCTCATTGATTGAGAGGTCTTTTTCTATATAGGTCTCTGAACTGGAAATGTATGCCTCAGGTTGATAGTAATCATAGTAACTAACAAAATACTCTACAGCATTATCTGGAAAAAACTCTTTGAACTCTCCATAGAGTTGAGCGGTCAATGTCTTATTGTGAGTAAGGACTAGGGTAGGGCGATTCAATTGACTGATGACATTCGCCATCGTAAATGTCTTACCAGAACCAGTTACTCCGAGAAGTACTTGAGACTCTTCTCCTTTCTTAACACCAGCTACCAAGTTTTTGATTGCTTTGGGTTGGTCACCTGTAGGACTATATTTTGATTCTAATTTGAATGCCATATTAATCAGTCAATGTCAGCCTACAAAAATACGTAATGTGAAACTAGTAAGTTGAATTAAAACTCAACAAGCAATCAAATGGGGTAATTAAGCTTTTGCAAAATGTCAGAGAACTCTTTAGTAAGGTGTTGTTGGGTTTCTAATTTGAGGTTGATTTTGTAGTCACCTGGTTGCTTGCTTCTGATATGTGACGTCTTTTTCCCATCTGGTCTGACAGCTTTTTCTGTGGCGATTATTTCATTGATTACCTCTGAGTTGGCATCTTCTAAGCCAGTAAACCTAATCAACTGATCAAGCCATGATTGAAAGTCTGTTACAAGTAACTCATACGGTAGGACAAGTAGATTGTCTAGATCTAATAGGTTGTCAATATACTCTTGGTAAATAGCTTTTACATTCGGTAGATAGTCTATCACAAACGTATCAATATCGTAGTCAGCATATTGTTGACGCTTTTTGTAGAATGTATCATTGATGACAATGTGACTGTGGAGAATAGAGTAGTAAAACGAAGTCAATACATCTCTAGGATCTCTAAGCACTAGGACCTTTTTATATTGGTCTAGGTTCTCAATAGGATAGAAGTTTCTCAAAGGGCCAAGGTATTTTCCTTTTGGCTGAAATACAGTTTTGCGATTATGCGGTTTGTCGAAGTAGACTCTTGGGTCAATATCTTTAACTGAAAAATAGGCCTCAATATCAGCAGTAAACATACCAACATCCGATGCGAGTTTAGCGAAGATGGTTTTAGTATATGTCGAGGCACACTTCTGTGTTGTGAATAGCAAGATGCTTTGTTTGTCGGGCAGATTGCTATGTTTGCCTTTCAAAGCATCTTTGGCATCCTTATATCTCACCCAAGATAAAGGCTTGACAACTGTGTAAAGAAATAGCCTGGGAAACTTAGTCCTTATTGAGGTAATTAATCCACTTTTCTTTGCGGCTTTTACAACTCGTTCTATCATGATTGCTGATCAGAATTGATAAGTGAATTGATATGATTTGGGTTAAGTGACAAGTATAGTGCATTACCCAAGATAAACCCGAGTGTAGCGGTCATTAAAGCGAAGGCCGTTAGCAAGATGCTGAAGATAAGAAAACAAGTAAATAAAAACTTATCCTCAAACAGTCGACGCCGAAAGCAAGCTATAATACCTAATGGTATGCCAATACCAAAAATCCCAAGTTGAAAACTCACAGAACCAAGACCACATAGAATACGAGTATAGTTATCTCTGGTAAACGACAAGAGTAAAGAGGTTAATTCTGTTCTTGGTTTGACAAATTCAGCTTGCATATAATCGTTGAATTTACCATATCCTCTTGGTAAAAATTTATTATCCACAGTGCCTTTGAATGAGTAATAAACAAACATAAACCGTTCGCTGACACTACCATCGGCTGCTAAGAATAGTTTAGGGTTTTCAGCAAGCTCTGTGCCTAATTGATAGATGCGTTGCTCTTTTAGTGTTTCGTAGGTTAACCGATATGATACCACACCTAGCATTAATGCAGCTAAACCATAGACCAAAGCCTTACGATTGAAAAGAAGTAACTTGACAACAAGGAATCCTGAGAAAGCGACTACTAGAGTTAACAAAGCAGTAGCTGATTGTGCAAGCATTAGTAGTTGGAAGATGAGGATACCAATTATCCACCAGATTTTTTTGAGAGGATAGTTGAGGATTGCAATGCCTAATAACAATAATGTCATTGCACCATACATTCCGGGCTCAACCGCTAAACTTACAACACCTCTGGCGTCGCTGTCTATCCCTCTACCACCTCCATTGACGATAAAAGTCATAAAAAACGGATAGAAATATGTCTGCACAAAACCTACAAATAGCCAAATAAGATTGACACCAACAAAAAACTTGTAATCAAGTTTTTTGATGTGAGCAAAGGCTAGATAACTCCCTAATGTGACCGCAAAAACGGAAAAATAGTTAGCCACATCCCTCAGACTATTAAAGTTGATCGTATTAAAGGCTAGTAATGTTAGTGCAATCAAAAATGTCGCTAAAAAAAAGTAGATTGCAATTGGTAGCTTTTTGCGAAAGCACAACATAATAGGGAATACAGAGAAAAGCAACGCATTGGGTTGAGTATCTGTGCCCAATCTGAAAAAATCTAGAAAGGGAAAGAAACAAAGCACAAAAAATATATAAATCAATACCTTCTTCACGCAGCTTATGTTGTAGGTCGCAGTCTTCGTAATATCAATCTATATTGAAAGAAAAAGAGAAGACACTTGATTACTTGGCCAATACCAAATGCTAAGATACCGCCTAATAGAGAGAATTTTGGAATTAAGATTATGCACAATAGTAAGATACAAATTGCTGTCACTAAACTCATTCCTAACAATTGACGATATGCCCCAAATGAGAATAGCGTGAATCCAGAGACTAGGCTCAGTTGCATCGGTATTGCAATAAAACTTAAGTAGAAAAACTCTCTAGAATAACTCGCTATTTCAGGTGTATAAAATACTTCCAAAGCCCAGTGACCAAACAAGTAAACTCCTGCTACAAATAGAAGTGATGAAGCAACCATCGCAAGATTACTCTTGCTAACAATGTTGGAGATTGCTTTGCGGTTACCTCTGTCAAAATAGTCTTTTGTTGCAGTCATCGTACTATTAACCACCGAGAAGCCAAGATAAGATGTCGTCTGTACAAATACATAAAGTGAAGTAAAGACACCTATCATCGTCTCCAACTCAAAAAACTTAAATGCATACTTCGGTATCTGCAACGAGATAGAATCCACAAATCCCATCAAACCTAATGGTAATGCGAGTAAAGCGATAGATTTGAGGACATTGTTAGATTCAGTCTTTGAATTCCCTTGGGTCAATGGTTTGTATTCTCCTATCAAATGTTTTCTATCAATAGTAAAGAAGACTATTGCCAATGCTGCTAATACGATAAGATATAAGTTGACGATAGACAAGTCTACTATCTGTGTCAGCCCAATTCCGATAGGTACTAGCAAGGCAAGACTTCTGAATATCTGGCTAAGACCCACTCGGTCACCCTTTTCTCCATTGACATAAAATCCATAAGTCCACTCATACACACCATCCATCAGTCTAAATCCTGCAAGTACAGCAATAAGTGTAAGGCCATTAATCCCAACGATGTAATAGCCAAGACTCAGACTAATGATCACCGCAAGTGCCAAGGTGAGAGTACGATAATTTCTCCA
>CALISO010000105.1 GCA_938041445.1 uncultured Saprospiraceae bacterium | reverse complement strand
TCAATCAGCCTCGACATAACAATAATCGTCTGTCTCATCAAAAACATAAATACCCCCATCACAATCGCAAACCCGATTACATAGAGAGAATACTTAATCACTTGATCGCCAAACATCTCAATAAACTCTCCATCAGCACCTGTTGCCTTCTGCGCATTTACAAGTTCGAATATCGAATTAAGAGCAACCTTAACCGTCTGAGGAATCTTAATTTTAAAATAATTCGATAGAAATACGAAGATGATACCACCCATAAGGTGCCACTTGTATTTGATGAAATATTTATTGAGTCTGAGAAGGTTCTTCACACGATAATCTTAGCTGCAAAGGTATAATAACAATACATACTGTGATTAGTTTGCAATCTATCTCTCATCAACTAATGAAATTGGTCAAGTTGGGAGATTTAAGAGCGATAGCGGAAGATTGGCGTTTAGATTTAATCTTAACTTTCGATTCCACCTCCTAGCCCCCTCAATGGGGAATTGATAGTTTTGAAGAAACGTAGAAAAAATGAAAAACGCAGATTAAGCATTAGGCATTAACCGTTATACCAAAAATCTTTAAACTTTAGAATTAGTCTCCGATCAACACCACTCTCTCCACATACCGCTCACCACTCTTACTCACTACCTCGATAACGTACATCCCAGCATCTTGCCTATACAAGTCAAGCTTGATCTGCTCTGTGTAATCCACATCTTGTGTATATACCACTTGACCAGTCAGTGAAACAACAGATAACGATCCAGAGATGATGTCAGGAAATTCTATTGCAATGAACCCTATAGTTGGGTTAGGGTGAATACTCAGAGGAAGTGCATCAGGTATGTCAAAGACCGACACAGGATTCTCGTCCAAAAACTGAAATTCACCACATTCGCCACTAGGGTCAAAGCAACCATTCTCAGGTATTTTCATCATTACTGTATTGACCTCAAACTCTGGTAACGCCTCTCCGATATCTGTCCAATCATTAAAAAAACCTGAGACGATTATCGAGCCATCAGAAAGTTGCTCAACTTCCATAAATTTTACTGTTGTGATGAATCCATCGTCATTGAAGTCAACATATTTGTATTCCCACATTTTCTCACCTGTCTCGCTATTGATCTTTGCTACTGTCGCAAAATCCTTGGGACCCCACGGGTCATAATAGGGATTGAGATTATGCCAGAGGTCTCCATTAGCACCCCATAAGCCAGCAGTACCAACCACCAGAACATGTCCATCTGTTGTCTGAGTGATCCCATGCAGGTCTTTTATGTCAGTCTCTATCTTCCAGACAATATTGCCAGATTTATCCATCTTCCTCAGATCACCAGGATCATCAAGCCATGAAGCATCTGGATCATAATAGATATAGCTACTATCTGGCATCAACTCCAATAGTGAAAAGCTTAATACACCTCCCGTGTCATTAGGATCAATAAATGAGTCTCTTACTGCTAAGTACTGATCGTATACTAAGATACCTGAGTTACTGAACTCCCCAGGGACTATTTGCTGAAACAAAACAGCAAATTCCTTATTATCAATCGCCTCCATCTCGCTGTATCGCAAATAGTCTACACCTTCATCACTGATTAACTGTCTCCACAGTCCAAGGTGCTTGATTGTATCTATATTTCGTGTTTCTAAATTTACAACATAGAGGTCTACGCCTACAGAATCATTTTCGAAATGTGTTTGACCAGATACAAGTACTTTGTTCTGAAACTTACAAAATGATCTCAGAGCAAACCCTCTGATACTATCCTGTGGTGGGGTGAAAATTAAATGATCCAAACTATCAAGTGTCCTCCTGTCGACAATGCTTACCTGAAAAAAAGGAGAATATGACCTATCTGTGGAAATAAACAAAAGGCTATCGCCATAAACCTTCATTTTATCGCCTTCTCTATTGGTTAATATCCAATCGTATTCTGCTGAATCAACTAGTGATTGATTCTCATCAAACATATATACTCTAGTAACAACCTTTGAAGGTTCTTCCAAGTCCTCAGCCATTCTGACAAAAGTATATGTTGTATCATTCACCATCTCTATCTCAAAGGCCAAGTCTTCGCGACCTCGACCTGTGACATCCTCTAGAAAAAACACACCTTCTTGAGCAACAACTAGAGAAGACAGTAGCAGAAAAACACTTAATAGTTTGAATCTATTGGTCATTTATTCTAAAATTTTGATAGTACTTGAGAGTGCAATAACTTGTCATCTACCACATCTCTGATTATACAATGGTATAAGCCAGACTCTGTCGAATTAACATCCAAGCTTCCTTCTGCGGCACTTGGTTCTATCAGATGTGATTGCACTTCCCGTCCTAGATTATCATAAATCGTCAGTCGACAAGATCTTTCTAAGTTAAGCAATGTATAGTTAAGATGCTCTGCAACAGGATTAGGTCCCAGTCTGACTTCTACAATCATATTCTTATTATATCGATCTTCTATTGATCTTGGATCAACGTCATCAATCAATGGTAAGGGTGCTATGATATGCTTACCTGTTGCTTTATAGTAAAGATTCCTTGCAAAAGCACTCGTCAAGCTATGTGTATTTGCGATCCTATATATTTCAGCAAGGTCTCCATTTGTTGGACGTTTATCTACCTCTGTTATTTAGAAGGGTGGCGGTTGATGCCAAAATACTATTCGAACGGAGTGAGTTTATTTTGGCTTGATTTTTCTTGCTTCGTTTTTTCATCTAAGGAAAAAATGAAGAAGTACGCTTAGAAAGTAAATCTCTAAAAATCAACCACCTTCCTGACTTCAGTAAAAATGCCAACTCTATCTACGAAAATCATATTTCTAAATCTTATTGCCCTCTAATGAAGAATAATCTTCTCAACAAATGTCTCACCACTCTCACTCACAACCTCGATAACGTACATCCCTGTATCTTGCCTATACAAGTCAAGCTTGAGCTGCTCTGTATAATCTACATCTTGTGTATAGACCACTTGA
>CALISO010000104.1 GCA_938041445.1 uncultured Saprospiraceae bacterium | reverse complement strand
GTAGGAATCTGACATCCACAGGTATTTGGATTATCATATGGTACATATGGGGGAGGAGGTTGACATTGCCAATACCAACTATTGATACTTCCATCAGTGACATTAAATACTAGAACCCAATCATGATTAGGGTTTTCACATGGATAAGGAGGCGGAGCAGTGATATCTGGTATAATATCATTCCCTGTATTGGCAGCAACGAAATCTTCTGTAAGTCCACCATTCAGTAGGTCATTATTAATATATTCACCATTACCAGAATCATAAAAACTTTGAATTAATAAGAACAAATCTGAATCATCCAAGTACAACTCTTCTAATTCAGTGTGTTGAACATTAGGCAAGGGCACACCCACAGGCACTGAACTATATTGATAGGTTAATATCGAATCACTGACTGCAGGATCATAATAATACTCCCCTTGCTGAAGAATTTCATATTCAAATGGCGTATCAAAAAATGGGATTTGATATTTCGTCTCCCAATCTTCCAGTAGAGCTAAATCGTCATAAGTCTGAGGCTCAAATCTCACATAAGTATGTGTTTTTTGCTTAGGGGTCGCTTGCTGTCCATACAAGCTAGTATTTGCTGCATTAATATTTGTCAAGCTGTAGGGGTTATCTCGAATCTGCCCAAGTATCGTAATTGCTGCAAGTTCTCTGTCTCCAGATCGAGTCTCGATCTGCACTGTCTTATCAATAGAATCGACAATCATTTCATCTTTTGAACATGAGTTGACAACCAAAAGTAGAAGTAAAAAAAGTGTAAAAAATCCCCCTAGACGAAGAAAGGTTCTGTGTTCTGTGTTCTGTGTTCTGTGTTCTAATCATAATTGTTTTTATTGTTGTTTAGATCTACGGAAAGTTAATCGATTTTATGCTTATCTCCAAAATTTAGCTAAACAGATTTTGTATCAGCAGCATCGCATTTAGTTCTCTATTTACAACCGACATTAATCACGATATTGAGATTTACTCCCTACCTACTCTTGAATCTGGCACATTACTGTCGTAAATTGAAGGTTATGAATAGAATATTTTCAAGTTGGGTTGGACATTTGAGCTCGACTTTCATTCTTGTTTTGATGGTAATCTCTGCTTCGGTTGGCCAAGAAGTCATTATCTCTAGCGATATCGACTTGAAAAATGATAAGAAGTATGTGGTATTAGGCAAGATGCAAGACCACATTCTGTTATTTAGAGATCGGGTCAATAAGCAAGAAATCGATGTCTTAGATAGCAATCTCAAGTTGAAATATACAAGAGAAATCAACTTTAGTCGAGACAACCCGAGAATAATTGCTGTCCTCCCCTCTCGTGAGAATGCCTCGATTATCTATACGGCTACAGAGAAAGATACGCTTACATTTCATCAACATGTTATCAATCATCTGGGGGAAACTCAAGACACCGTAGAACTTGGAAGATTTCACAAAAAACGGTTTAAGAGTAACTTCAAATATGCATTCTCAGAGAATCAAAATAAAGTAGTCATCTTTAACAATGGCCGTGAGGACAAGATTAATCTATTCATAATCGATCTTGCCGCTCAAAAAATGAAGTGGGAAACCGAGATTCTAGAATATGACCGTGTCTTAGATTACAAGTTCAAAGATATGATCATTACCAATCGTGAAGATATATTGATGTTGTATGAAAAGGGAAATAATAGAGCTATTGCAAAGTCGCATTCTATTTTGCTCAACCATATTGCAGAAGGAATGTCTGAACCAACTTTGGTGAATTTTGAGATGCCTCAAAATCTATCCAAAGATATTCATCTAGCCTATGACGAGGGAAATGATGCTGTGCTCATCCTAGGCTTGTATACAGAAGCTAATCGTTCTGCAGCATTAGGATATTTTTATTTTAGTGAAGAAGTGGCCAACCTGACTTCTAATCCATTATTACACTTTCATCAATTTGATGAATACTTTATCCAAAAAGTGAATGGTCGGAGACGCGGAGTCAATAATACGCTTGATTATTATTTCATCAAAGATGTAGTGTTCCAACAAGATGGTAGCTTTATCTGGGTTGGTGAGATGTACAAGGAATATATCAGAAGATCACCTTCACCTTATGGTCGGACAAATGGGTTGGCAGGATATGTTGATCATTATACCGAAGATGTCATCATTGTCAATGTCGATGTTAACCATAATGAGTTATGGAAGAATGTCATCTACAAAAAACAGTTTTCGCAAGATGATGAGGCCATTTACAGCTCCTTCGCAGTGATGAAAAATCCATCACGATTGCAGCTTATCTTCAATGACGAAATCAAGAAAAACAATACAGTGAGCACCTATGCCCTAGATCCTGTGGGTAATATGCAACGTCGTACTGTCCTCAATACAGAATACGAAAACCTCAAACTTAGGTTTCAAGAGGCCGAGCAGATCACTGACAACAGCATGCTTGTCGTCAGTGAAGGAAGTGGTGTACTGAATCTTGTGAAAATCACGTTTTAAACCGACGTGTTATTTTTCAGTTAAGACATTTGAGAGGATTAGACTTTTAGTCTAAATTTGCGGTCGCAAGAAAGTGCTATATGTTTCAATTTCAAGAGGTTCAATTTATCTACTTACTGCCTTTAGTCTTAGTCTTAGGGGGATTGTTCTATCTGTTTTCAAGATGGAGAAAATCTTCTTTACTCAAGCTAGCAGATGCCGGACTGATAGAAAGACTGACTAACTCTAACATCTTAGAAACACCATGGGTAAGATTTGGATACTTTGCGGTTGCTTTATTATTCATTTTGATTGCATTATCCAATCCTCAGTGGGGTAATAAACAGCAAAGAGTCAAGGCAAAAAGCTCAGATATCGTGATTGCACTCGACATCTCTCAAAGTATGATGGCGGAGGACATCCTACCCAATAGAATGGAACGGGCAAAGAGATTTACAGAACGATTGATCAATTCTCTGAAGGGAGAACGTATCGCATTGATTTCATTCGCAGGAAATGCCTACTTACAGATGCCACTGACCTCGGACTATGCTGCTGCGGAGATATTTGCTAAAAGCGCCAACCCTTCACAAGCTGGTACCCAAGGAACAGCTATAGCAGATGCCATAGACCTCGCTAAGTCGATGTTCTCCGATGACGATCCATATCAGAAGGCTCTCATCATTATATCAGATGGTGAAAACCATGATTCAGAAGCAATTGCTGCGGCAAAAGAGGCGGCGGAGAAAGGTATATTTATCTTCACCATAGGCGTGGGCACAAGTGAAGGAGCAATGATACCAGTCAATGTAAACGGTCGTCAGCAATACAAGGCGGATAACAGTGGGAATGCTGTAACCACTGCTCTCAACAAGGCAATGATTGCAGATCTGGCTGATGCTGGCAATGGAAAAGCCTACTTCCTAAGCCAATCGAATAATATTGTCGAAGACATCAAAAGTGCCATATCAAGAATGGAAAAGAAGGAAGTTCAACAAGCCTCATTTTCAGACTATACAAGCTACTTTCAGTATTTTCTAGCAATAGGGATTTTGCTTTATATCCTATACTTTGTCTATCGTAAATCATCACTACCAATACCGACAGTATGAAGCTAAGCTCCATTTCAATAATTATAGTTTCAGGTTTGCTAGTTCTAGCAAATGTTGTTCTAGGACAAGCAACACATAAAAGTCTGATGGCTGGTGATGCTGCCTATGAGCAAGCAGAGTACGCAGTTGCAGAGACCGAATATCGACGAGCAGAGAGAGAGGGCAACACATTCAAGGCACTATATAATCTAGGCAATACACTATACAAACAAGAGCGATATGAAGAGTCCGCTGAATACTTCAATCGGGCAATGCCACTTGCAGAAAATCCTAAGGATAAGTTCGATGCTCAGTACAATTCTGGTAATGCTCACTTGATGGCTGGAAAGGTTGAAGATGCTATTCTATTTTATAAGCAAGCGATCAAGACTGACCCGACTAATAGTCAAGCTAAATTCAATTTGGCTGTTGCCAAAGATGCATTGAGACAGGCACAAGACCAGGAGCAAGAGCAACAACAGCAGCAGCAACAGCAAGAGGGTGAAGAAGGAGAGGAAGGCGAGGAAGGAGAACAACAGGAGAATCAAGAGCAACAAGACGGCGAACAGAAAGACCAAGAAGAGAAGGAAAAGAAAGATGGTGAAGAGTCTGAAGAAGACAAAGAAGAAGAGGGCGAAGAAGGAGAAAATGAAGACCAAGAAGAATCAGAGTCAGAACCTCAAGAAGATCCTCAGGGTGGCGGAGCCGATAGCTCTAGACTAGAGAAGCAATCACTTGATAGTCTAGATGCGATGAAACTCCTAGAAATCATTCAAGATGAAGAATCTAAGGTCCAAGAGAAACTAAAAAAATTCAATTCCGAAAGAACTAAGTCGGATAAGGATTGGTAATTAATACAGAGAATCAATTATTAATGTTACAATTCACTTATAAAACATTATTACTATGAAAATCAAAATTATATTACTGGGCACACTTCTAGCAATTAGCACCTATGTGCTAGGTCAAGATCTTGAAGCTAGAGTGAATGTAAATCGAGATAGCATACTAGTTGGTAATACATTGACATTGTCAGTATCGGTAGATGGTGAAAGTATCGAAGGGATAGATCTGAATCTACCTTCTAATCTTGAAATCGTAAGTGGTCCAAATGTCTCATCAACGATGACAATGATGAATGGCGATGTCGCACAGACTTCCACATATAACTATGTCATCTTGCCATCAGAGGTGGGTACTGACTATATTCCACCGATGATTATCACAACTAGCAAAGGAGAGATCGAGACTGATCCAATAACAATAAACACCTATCCTAACCCAACCAATATCAAGCAAGATCAAGAAATATTATCTCCGTTTAGCGGAGGGTTTGACTTTGGATCGATGTTCGGTGGTGAAAATATGCAGTTCAACATGGAAGAACTATTTGGTGGTGAAGGAATGGAGATGGACTTAGAAAAGTTCTTTGGCGGCGATCTACAATCGTTGTTTGATAATCCAATGTTTGAGCAATTCAGAGGGATGGAATTACCAGAAAGGATGACACCACCCGTTGATGAAGAAGAGGCCGTACCAGGAAGAACTCTTAAACGTATTTAATGTCAGTCATGCGATTTTTTACTTGTTGCTTAATCTTATTCACTTCTCTATCCGCAATTGGACAGACTAAATTCTATGCAACTTCGAGTGCTAAAGAGGTCTTGCAAGGCAGGACATTTAGTGTTGAGTACACAATGGAAAATGCTGATATCAACGGCTTTACGCCTCCAAGTTTCAAACCATTCAAGGTAGTCTCAGGTCCAGCAAAATCATCCTCTGTCTCAATTGTCAATGGAAGGAAAACAAGCAAGGCCAGTTACTCCTATGGCTTGCTGACTGATAAGGTAGGAACATATACGATTCCGCCAGCAACTGTCAAAGTAGGAGGAAAAACCCTTAAAACCAAGTCAATAAAAGTCGAGGTAGTTAAAGCGAGTAAACAGGCTAGCAATTCCAGTGAATTTTTCGTCAGAATGGAGGTTTCTGATTCACTAGTCTACCCTGGCCAACAAGTTATACTAGACTATCAACTATACACCACAAAGGACGTCAATAATGCCACCCTACTGAATGAACCAGAATACGATGGTTTCTTCGTGGAGGAACTAAGAGTTAAAAATGGTTATACCCAAATTGTGTACAATGGAGAACAATACTATACCAGGTCATTAAAGAAGATAGCCTTATTTCCGCAGCAAGTTGGTACTTACAATTTTAATCCTGTCAGTATGCAGCTTAGTATCCCTACAGGTAGAAGAAGAGGGTTTTTTCCAGAAGTGACTAACGAATCTTTAATAACTAACGGCCTATCTATCCAAGTAGCAGGACTACCACCTAATGCCCCTCCATCATTCTCAGGAGCAGTGGGAAAGTATACAGCAAGTGTAACCACTCAGAAAAAAACAATTACCACTGATGATGCGATTGCTATCAATATCACAGTGACTGGAAATGGTGACAACAAATATGTCAGTGCTCCGGACTTAGTACTCCCAGATAACCTAGAATTATATGACCCAAATACTATTCAAGACGAAGTGACAGTCAAGGATGGTCAAAAGTTACATGCTAAGACATTTGAATATTTGATAGTAGCAGAGAAACCAGGAAGATATATCATCGATCCTAAATTCACCTATATGGATACTGATAGCAATAGCTATGTGACCCTTTCTCCTAGAAAGTTATCAGTGAATGTCCTCAAGGGAACAGGAGTCGCTAATCGACCCGTATCCGTAGAAGAAGTAGAAACTATTGGTCCAATAAGTCAGACTACAAAACTCCGAAATACCTCAACATTGTTCTTCGGAACAATGCCTTACTTCTTGCTATTAAGCTTATTTGGTGCAAGTGTTGTTGGCATCTATAGTTATCGGCAACGGTTGATCAAGAGTGGTGCTTTTGATGCTCTCGTTCAGCGAAAAAAACAAGCAAAACTTAAAGTCATCAGAGAACTTGATAGCTTGCTCGCAGCTGTGAATTCTTCTGATAGCAAAGCTAAGACAGAGGTAATCAGTAGTAAATTTAATAGTTACATCACACAGAAGTTTGCGACTACTGATCTACAGTTCACTGACCAACAAGTTGTAGCTCTTCTCAAAGAACAAGAGTTGCCAGATTCACTAGTTCAGCGAACTTCTAAGTTCTTATCCGATTGTCAGATGGCCATCTACGCAGGTGTCACATCTGATAGCCAACTCTATGATGAAGTAGTCAGTATAATTGAAGAAATAGATGGAGGAACTGAGATTGGGCAATAACAGTAAATAAAAAATTCCAGACAACATACTTCGTGTATGTCATCTGGAATTTCAATTACTCATATATCCTAGAAGCTGCCCTTGCTTATTGCAAAATCACAATCCTCTCTACATCTATCTGACTATCATTCACAACCTTGATAAAGTATTGTCCATCTGTGAGATGAGTTAGGTCAAGATTGAATTCTAGTTGCCCAGAATTATTTGTTTGATCAAACACTACTTGGCCGATGTGATTGAGTACTTGGATTTGTACTTCTCTCGCGAGGTTTACATTAGTCATTACAATATTGACATTTCCACTTGATGGGATTGGATATACTTGCAACCCAATTTCATTGCTGAGTTGGTCATCTGTATTTGAAATTGTTACAATCACTTGTTGCATTGATAGACATCCATTTTCGTCTCTGACGACAACCATAAAATCACCAGCTTCGAGATTAGAGAAGTCACCACTATCTTGAAAACTATCTCCATTGTCAATCGAGTACTCAAGATTACCCGTTCCTCCGACAGCGGTTACAGTTAAGTCATTCACCACAAGGTCAGTAGAGATGACAATTTCATCTGGCTCACCTATAACTGCCAATCTTGGACCAATAGAAGATCCATTGGAATCAAAGACAGTTACTGTGTGATCTCCCGCAGAAAGATTGTTGATGATTCCATTCATGTATAATATATCATCAACAACAAAAGTATACGGTGGTAGACCTCCTACTTGCCCATCAATCACTATTACACCATCTTCATCACCAAAACAAGTAACATCAATTACCGTAATATCAAAGTCAATAAAGGCAGCTACTGTTACATTCAGCTGAGCTTGACATCCATTACTATCCATTACACTTACTGTGTAATCTGCATCAGCCAAATTTGTAAATTCATTACTTTCTGTAAATGTGACACCATCGATACTATAAGTCAAACCGCCAGTACCTCCTGTTGCATCAATAATAATGTCAGACCCCACGGCATTCGCCGTGACGATGATTTCTAAAGGGTTTATAACCTCTTCAGAAATCGATATGACATTACCAAGCGCATCTCTGATTACTATCTCCGCTAACCCACTTGACAAATTAGTAAATACAGGACTATCCTGAAACTCTGTTCCGCCATCTATGCTATAGGCATATGGTGGGACTCCACCCATTGCAGTCACTTCTATAATACCATCAGCTGCATCATGGCAGCTAATTTCTTGCGTAACAGCTACAGTTGCTTCCAGCTCACTTACATCAATTGTAAACGTTGCTTCACCAATACATCCATTTATGTCGACAACTGTCACGGCATAATCTCCATTCTCTAGACCCGCGAAAGTATTACCTTGTTGTGGATCAGAATTATCTAGTTGATACATATAGGTGCCTGTTCCTCCTTCAGCAGATACTGAGACATTATCAAAATCAACAGTTGTTGTTACGTTAATTTGATCGGGTTCAGCTATTGTCACATTGAGATTAAATATCGAATTTGCGGCATCTCTAACTCTGAACACATAGTCACCACTAGCTAGACCTGTGTATGAAGGATTATCTTGGAAGCCGGGTCCACCAACTATTCGATATCTATATGGTGGAATACCTCCATTAGCTACCAACTCTAACGAACCATTATTATCTCCAAAACATGTAACGTTGGTTATTGACTCTGCAGTCATTGTTAGGTCTGCAACATTAATAGTGGTACTTACACTGACAGCACACCCATTCTCATCTGTCACAAGTATACCATAGCTACCATTCTCTAGATTGCTAAACACATTATTAGATTGAGAATCGCCGCCATTCAACATGTACATCAATTCGCCAGTACCTCCAGTAGCAATGACTTCAATATTGTCGAACATAACTTCTACTGACGCAGTAAGCTCGTCTGGTTCGTCAAGTGTAAACGGTGCATCAATAATATTACCTGCACTATCTCTTATTCTAAATGTATAACTACCACCCTCCAAGTCATCAAAGACATTAGAGTCTTGCCAAGGTTGTCCAACAATACGATATTCATATGGAGGGAAACCTTCACTTGCTTCAATGCTGATAGCACCATCATTATCTCCAAAGCAATCCAAACGATTCTCTAAGATAATTTCCACTTGAAGACCTTCGACCACTATGGTTATTGATTCAGACACTTCACAACCATTCGCATCTATGACACCAACTAGGTAGGTACCGTTGCTCAAGTTAGAGAAGGTATTATTGGATTGATCATTACCACCATTAATGAGATAAGTATATGGTTCAGTACCTCCTTCGGCATTAACCGAGATGTTATTTAGGTCAACATCTGTTGACATTGTGAGCTCTGTAGGTTCTGTCACGACAATGTCAGAAATCGTAATCTCAAAACCAAACCCATCTACCACGTCAATTTCGTAAGTTCCAGCAACTAATCCTGAAAATACTGGACTATCCTGTGAAGTCCCATCTAAGATATATGTCAAAGGAAGATTACCACCTTCCACTGTGATCGTAATTTCACCGTCAGCAGCATTGGTACAACTAACGTTACTAGTCACATCAGCTGATCCACTGAGATCATTCGCAAGAATCACTATTTCTTGGATACCTCCTTGTAGCCAGGTATCAGTATCATCCACAATATCAAATGTAAAATTATCCGGCTCTAAATCTACTCCACTGTGGATATAGATTAAGTTGCCACCATTGATATTACTTTGTGTAAATGTGCTTCCAATTTCCAAAGTGACCGCATCCAATTCAATAGATCCTTTGCTTGGCAATGAAGTGATTGTATATGTAACCAACTCTGGATCTCCGGAAGTCTCCAAAGTTTGTTGTCCTAGGACTGAAAATTGTCCAAGAGGTACTTCTAATATTTGATTTTCTGTAAGAGCTATCTGTCCAGCTTCTTTGATATTACAAATCTCAATAGTCCAATTATCAAGACTTCCATCATCTGCTCCTGGAAAATCATCTATAAGTTCAAGAGACCAAGTACCATTGACATCACTTCCTTCATATGCTTCAAAATTGTTGATTGGTTGGTATTCTCCTTGGATAGCATATTGCCCACCTGCTTCACAAGTATTAGCTAAGTCTGCTGCTGTATTCGGTGCAGAATCAAAAAATGAAACAAGCATATTGTCTTCTGAACAACCAAATTGAGAGTTATCGATTCCTGGTTGGTCAAATAGTACCATTAAGTTACCTGAAGGATCATAAAGATTAGCAATCATATCTCCAACATACTCATGTGGCATATCAATGTTCACCTTAATATAATCACCTACCAACGCATTGTTGATATCAATTGTTGAGATTACATCCGGTGGAATAGGTGTAGGAAGAATGTCCGATGTATTGAAAGCTGTACAGGTATCTGCAGACTTGGTTTGGAAAGCAAACGTCTCACTATACTCCCCTATTTCGCATTGGTTCTGCCCTCGAACTCTCCAGTAATAAACTGTATTTGCTTCTAAGCTAACTAGGTCATAAATAGATTCAACAGTGGTAGTTGTAGCGACCAAATCTACAAATGCAGGACTGGTACTTACCTCAACAAGAAACTCTTCTTCGCCTCCTAGAACTCCC
This sequence comes from uncultured Saprospiraceae bacterium, assembly GCA_938041445.1. GTDB lineage: Bacteria > Bacteroidota > Bacteroidia > Chitinophagales > Saprospiraceae > JAHDHH01. The sequence goes on along the minus strand of CALISO010000104.1, from coordinate 24,106 downwards.
CAAGTAAGGGCTAGGTTATTATTGTTTATCAATGTTGCTCCATTCTCTGGAAACTCGAGTACTGATGGTTGGATTGCATCTAATAAGATCAATTCCACTTCTTGCATTCTAACCTTATCAATAGAAGTACCAACAATTGTCATCGCATAGACTCCACCATCAACGTCATCAAACCCACTAAGAATCAAGGAATTGGTACCTGATGACCCAGTCGTTACTGATTGAAAGCTAGCAGTCAGACCTGCGGGTGCTCCCTCAATAGTAAAAGTGACATCTTCATCATAGTCTAATATAGAATTGATTGTCATCTCATAGATTGCTTCCTCGCCAATACAACCTACTTGTGAAAGAGGGTTGACTAACATCGTAAATGTGGGCAGTAATGGCTCTAGAATGCTGAAGTTTTCATTTGAAATATCAAAGAAGATATTACCGTGACCACGGACCATCACTCTTGCTTCTTCTGTCAGCATATCAGGTACGACTACTTGTGCTGCACCATTGTTATCTACTTCCGTAGCAAGGATTGTAGGATAAGTTAATCCACCATCTGTCGATAAATACAAATCAACAGTTGTGGCATTAACTGGAGCGATGTCCGTATTAGCGACATCCCATTCAATCGTGGCAGTCTCAGCTACTCTCCAGATAACGTCGCTTGTGTTTGGTTCATTGACTAACATTGGACCAGCTTCATCTGTGAATATGATATCTAGATCCACCTCAGAAGTACAACCTCCTTCTAAGTCACTATTATCTCTTATTGTACATCTCCATGACATCTCTCTAGATACCGCTGGCAAGACTTCCCAGTCAGGTGTCTCATTTGCAACAATTGCTTCGATTCCTGGGAGATATCTATTTGGTGATATAACTGGACTATTCGATCTGAATGCTGGGCCTTGAGTATTCGTTACAGCTGGTGGCATAATTTCCCCTACTTCACTATCCATTTGCTCCCAGCAATAAGACAAGACATCCTCTACATCATCATCAGCTGCTGTAGCTGTTAATACAAGTGAGGTACTAATAGGCACAATGTAGGACTCTTGCTCAATCGTCACAGTTGGAGCATTATTACCGGTTGGGCTTAATTCTGGACAAGTGCCACCAGCGCCATTTAGAAATGCTCCGAACTCGGCTAAGTTATAGGCATGAAAGTGATCATCACTATTGTTCTGTACATTAGGATTACAGATGCCCGCATAACCCATAATTGTAGATGCACTACCTGGTTCCACCGCAGCAGCTCCTGCCCTCTGACAGTTATTGTTTTGCGTATGATTTCCTCCAAACTGGTGTCCCAATTCATGAGCAACATAATCTATCCAGAATGGATCGCCTGTAGGGTTACCAAGACCTGTTACACCTCTGGCTTTGCCTCCTCCACATGGAGCTCTCAATTGAGCAATACCTCCTCCACCTGTAGAGAATACATGGCCTATATCATAGTTGTCAAATCCTATGATGCCATCGATCGTATTCTGATTTTCGTTGAGCATCGTTCCACCATTATTATTAGTGTATGGATCTGTTGTGGCATTAAGATAGATTAAGTCGTCATTATCAGGAATGAGCACCATTGTCAAGTTGGCATCTCTCTCATATACACCATTTACTCTTGCCATTGAGATCACAAACTCTGCCATGACATCTTCCACAGTACCTCCATGGAATTGTGCATACTCTCCTGTACATGCAAGCGCTAGATCAAATATTCTGAATTGACAATCTCCGGCCAATCGCTGATTTGATGCAGCTTCTAAGTCAACTTTTACTCGTGAATCTATATCCTCAACACCGCATCCCCACGCTTGATCTCTGACCATCGAGTCTCTATGATAGACAACATAAGTATCTACCATTCCTCTCGCATACACATCGATGTAGACTGTAGACATTGATGGTGAAAGTATCATCCCATGAAATCCTTTATGCGAGTACCCTGCATGAAGTACATTTCTCGGATTAGTTGTGCTTTTACCGATATATGATTTAATAGATGGATATTTTGCTGCGAGATCTGAATGCATCACATTAGTCTCCATCATTTCGTAAACTTCTACTTCTCCATTGGGATTTGGGATCTCTATAGTAGGTAAGTCTGTCCGAGACTCTCCAGAAAATCTTTCTGGTGCTGACGCTAAATCTTTCTTAATCTTAGAAAAGTCAAGCTCAAATGTCGCATAACTTGATGGGACTATATCTCGTTGAAATGGTTGTGCTTTTAGTGCAGTATCATCAACTTTAGTCCACAATTGTGTTTTCTGGGATGTAAGTGCAAATGTCAAGAAAAGACATGCAACGGCTAGGTATATTCTCATATAAGTGTTAAGGTTATCTAAGATAAAAGGTTAAATTACTCGTTCTAGAGGTCTCTGCTTATAAAAACCTAGAAATATTTTGACTCATCTTGCATAATGCGTTAAATCGGACAATATCCTAATGTTTATCGTCGTAAATCAACTCACTTTTGCCTCTAGAATTAATAATATACGTAGAAGATATCGTCTTGACTCCTACATCTCTTGACATATTGAAATCATAAGCCTCAGGCAAATAGCCACGACTATTATGGATAGATTTCGCCAGATCCAGACTATATGCCTTTTGATCAATTAGAGTACGGAACAGCTCAGCTCGCTGAAGTTGTAGGTCATCATTATACAATGTACAGCTAGACCAAACTTGGGCATTTGTGTTATCTAAGTCTTTGATATGTTTTATGTGCCCGTCCCATCTCAGTTCTATGAAGTCATCATCATCTACCATAATTAAGGTAAATGGCTCCAATCCTTCAAAGTCAAATGAATCAATAAATATTCTCGCAGACGGATAATTGTAGAATGACTTGACCATCAATCCTCGACTCATCCGATATGGTAACTCTCGCTTGTGCAATTGAAATGCACCATTGAGCAGCACAACATTACGGTTATCTTCCGAACTAAATATCCAAGATCCTCCTGCGATATCCCTAGGGTATGTGACTTGATGCCCGTGTAGTTCTTCTTTGATAATTTCAGTCATAGCTCTATCGGGATGCTCGTCCCTGTTGGAGCTAAGAATGTAGCCTGTAGATGTTGGGAGATAAGTGACTAGACACATAGTGGACTGTTAAACTAAATTCCGAGAATGAGATCAAGTAAATAAAACAAAAGCAAGATACCTAAGTAATTTAAAAAAGATCAAAAAATGCGTCCAGAGCTAGTAGTACTCATTAAAGAATTACTTTCTTTACTTTCGAAATGACAATATTAATAAATGACATTCAAAGAAGATATAACCGATAGAATACACGAAGACTTTGGTGAAAGAGCTACCGAAGTAACTCAGATTCTAAATGATGTGACAACTGAAAATGCACATCTCAAATCAGATCGAATAATTCGCTGTCTTATTTTCCTTGCAAAAGGCGATATAGAAGACTTGGCCAACTACATCGAGTCTGCAACTATTGATACGAGAGATATTATATTTTGGGCAGAGTATTCAGGAATAACTGGATCAAAAATACCGACACAAATAAGAGATTTCACTAAGACATTTGATAAAGCCTATTCAAAAAACACTGATACCTCGTCTAATCCTTTCCGATTCAAAATTGGTACCTGAGCATCATCCGCTGGATAACCTACAGGGATGAGTAAATATGCCCTTTCGTTAGCAGGTCTATCAAGGAGCTGTTGCAAAAAATTCATAGGACTTGGAGTATGTGTCAATGAAACCAGTCCAGCGTGATGGATTGCAGATAATAAGAATCCACAAGCAATTCCTACCGACTCCTGCACATAGTAATTTTTGTGCTTGACATTATCTATCAACTCATAGCTCTTTTTAAACACAATAATCAACCAAGGAGAGACAGTGAGAAATTCTTTTTGCCAATTAGTGTCAAACTTTTTTAAGTCTTCAAGCCAATCATCTGACATCCTACCATGATAGTTTTCATACTCTTCTTTCTCAGCAGCTTCTCTTATTTTAGCCTTGAGCTCTGGGCTGCTCACAGCACAAAAAGTCCAAGGTTGCTTATGTGCTCCTGAGGGTGCTGTACTTGCCGTCTTGATTAATGTCTCGATGACTTCTTTAGAAACTGGTCGGTCACTAAATTCTCTGACACTCCTTCGCTTATCTTGGAATGCATATAACTCTCGTAGAAACTCTTCTGGATTGATCTCTGGGTCATATGCCTTAGTATGTGGGATGAAATGCTTACTCTCCATAACTTATAAATCTCCTAATTGTGGTCTAATAGTAATATCTTCTACGACTGCTGCTGGGCTCATCTGAATTGCTGACCATACACTGATTGCAATATCTCTTGCAGCCATCAATCTGGACTCAGGTAAGTCTACCCCTGCCCAAGAGTTGGACCAAGTCGCTCCTGGCATAATTGCTGTGACCTTAATACCTTCTTCCTTTAGCTCTTCTCTAAGCACCTTAGTGTAGCCCAGGAGGGCAAATTTAGAAATACTGTATGATCCTCCATTGGGATAAGCAATCTTACTTGCGATGGAGCACATATTGAAAATGTGTCCTGCCTTAGATTGCTTTATCATCGGGAGAAGTCCTCGTGTGAGATAATAGGCCGAGTATAGATTGGTCTCAATCATACTTTCTAATGTACCAGCGTCTTCCTCACTTGTCTTACCAGGGTAAAAAACTCCAGCATTATTGACCAATATATCAATGGTCTTATGCTCTGCTGAAAAATCCTCGATCAATGATTGTACTCCTTCCTTCGTTGCAAGATCATTGCTACTGAAGGTAATACTTCTATCGGCGTAAGTGTTGGTGAGCTCAGAATGTTGTGCTTGGAGATCTTTAAGATTCCGAGCATTGATGTGTATATCAATACCATTCTCAAGTAAGATCTGAACAATAGCAGCACCAATACCTTTGGTGCCTCCTGTGATAAGTGCTGTCATAGATTCGTAGATATATCTATAAAGATAGTTAACCCGAAAGTTCTAAGGGTTGTCTCTATGACAATAAAAAGAGTTGTAAAGTTGTCGACTATTTTCTCAGATGCATTCTACCTCGTGTGAAATCAAAAATAATCTCATCCGATGGCAAAGAACCAATACTCAAGATTCCTCCCAACTCTGGAAATGCTGAAAGATCTATCACTCCAAAATCAATCGCATCTAGCGAAATCTGGTGTAACGCTATGGCATCACTTTGATAGTAGGAATTGCCCCCAGCCGTCGAGTGAGAAGTATTCAAGTCAAATTGCTTGCCTGTTGAGTGAAACAGTTCCGATTGCTGATCAAATACCTTAGACGCTATCAATGAAACTGTTGATCCAGAATCTAATGCAAACAGATATTCTTGATTGTTAACTTCTACTTCAACGCATGCAACTTCACCATTATGATGAAATGGCATAGAATTGTAATCCTTCTTGACCAAGCCTTTGGTATAATCAGAGGAATGAAGTGTTATCTCACCATTAATATTGTCAATCTGTAAGACTTCATTTGCAAAAGCAGACATCCCGATAATGCCCAAGACATTGTGAGCAACATGCTTCTTAAGGTGTGAAAGATTAGCCTCATAGACAATAATATCTTCAACGATATAATCCCCCATAGCAAGGTAGTCGAGAGAAGTCTCGATAGTGGATAGTGCTCCATCCACAGTGTCAAACAGATCATTGCCTTCATCTTCTATGTTGCTATGAACGATAACATGATCGGCACCTGTGTCAAAGATGAATACGCCGCTGTTCCCGTCATACTCAACATTGACCATCATCAGACCATTGACTTGAGTGAATGGTATGCGATGTTCTGCCTCAGCGTGCAGGGTTACCACACTAAAGATGACAAAGATTAGTAGTCCCAATTTTTCTCCAATATTCTTCAAATTCTCCATAATCTACGCGTTAAGATTGTTGAAGTTAGTAATATTTGCGTAACAAAACAACTATCTTGTTAACATTCGCTTAATATTGGAGTAATTTTTAATACATAATTAGGTAATAATGTGTAAATTTACACTGTGCCTAGGTACAAAATAAAAGGCCCTACCGTCGTACATCGGTAGAGCCTATCCAAAGTAATTTTGGAAAAATTGCGTCCATGGTTGCCCGTTGGGCAATCGGGGATTTTTACTTTCTAGAAGATCGAGTACTTAAGATTCAATCCGATAGAAGTCCCAGGGCTGAACTGTGTATAGACCTGATCTGCAGCATTGAATCCCACAAAATTCTCTTCTCTTACATCATTCAAGATATTGTCAACTTCTAGTCCAATAGACAATCTATCATCTGGACCAACTGACTTGTTCATTGTAAACTTGAGTCCGTGGAATGGCTCAGAGTAAACATCAGGGAATAGACCACCACCAACAACAGTCAAAGTAGATCCTTTCACATTGTAGTAGACTCCCATATTAAATGCTTTCTCGATATCGCTATAGACAAGACCTGCATTGATAATGTATGGAGCTTGTCCAGCCATATCTCTAGTCCTAGAGACTTCTTGCCCTTCCTTAGCAAATGATTGTCTTGAATTGAACTCAGTATCTGTCATTTCGATAGCTGATCTCACAATTGTGATATTAGTATTAAAGCTGACTTTGTCTAATAATCTAGGTGCTATGAATCCTAGCTTACGTCTTACCTCGAACTCTAATCCATAGACTTGCCCATCACCTACATTACGTGGTTGGAATTCATTAGAAGTCTGAGCTGTAGGAATTCTGACTAGCTCAATTGGATTGCTGAAGTGCTTGTAGAATGCACTTACAGATAGTAACTGTCCACCTTCAGAGAACGCCTCCCATCTCAAATCAAGATTCTGTATTCTTGTTTCGGTAAGGTTACCGCTCCAGTTATTCTGAATATCGTCATAGACAAATAACCCACCATTGAATATTCTGTTAGATACTGGATCCAAGATCTGTGCAAATGATAACTCCTTGAATGAAGGTCTTGCGATCGTCTTAGCGTATGAAAATCTCAAGTTTTGTGATTCACCAAGCGTCTGAGTCAGATTGATTGAAGGAAATAGATCTAAAGAGTTCAACACTTCTGCATCAACAAGATTGTTGCCATCTGTACCGCTACTTGCAAATGTTGCATCACGACCAGTGTGGTGCTGCACATAGTTCTCTGCTCTTAATCCGATCATCGCCTTGAGGTTTGGAGTAGGGTTGAATTCATTTGAGATGTATACCGACGTGTTATTTACTGTAGAGTTGTATTCATTAGGGTTAGGTACATTGTTACCTGATGAGTAGTATACTGGACCAAGTGGGTACAAGAATTGATCATCAAGTATAACCTCAGTATTACCATTGTAGTCAGGCTGATTGCCAAAGAATGCCAAAGAATAACTTAGGATGCTGTAGTCTCTTTCTTTAAAGACATATCCTGCACCAAACTTCAATTTAGCCTCTTGGTCAAATAAATTATATCTACGTGTAAGGTCTACTCTTGAGACAATATTAGTCTCGTCAAGTGATCTCCATATTCTATTAGGCACTCCGACTTCTCCTGGGTTGATAATGAAGTCATTGCCTGACCTAATAGAGAATCCTGCACTTCTAACATCTGGATCAGATAGTCCTGACAATGTAGGTGAGACTGACCAAGATCCTTCCCAAGTTTTGTCTTCATTAAAATACTCTCCTTTCAGAAAAATATTTGTCAATCTTCTTTGACTGTAATCAAGGTTGTCTACAAATCCTTCATAACCTGACTGTCCAGCTGCATCACTATTATTAAAGATATCGAATTGACCCGTTTTCTTTTCACCATTCTGTAGGTGCATTACTGAAAGCTTGTACTTGGACTGCTTAGTCTTGAATGCTAATCCTACCAAACCACCTAGAAGAACATTCTCTTCTGACAATTGACCTTCTCTGGTCGTAGAAGCAGTTAACTCGTTAACTTCACTATTAGATGATAGTTGATATTCTCCAAGATTGTAGTCATCGTAAAATGCTCTGCTACTTTTATATGTTCCGCTCACGATGTAACCTAGCTTGTTATCATTATCAAATGTCTTCTGGTCACCGTATGAAAATCCAAGGCTAAAATCAGGAAGACTTGTTGTAGTCTTAGTCCCAAGAGTCGGGCTGAAATCTCTTACGAATGCCCCAGTCACAGCAGCAGGATCACCACTTAATGGACTTGGGATAGTTAATCTTCTTGCAGCTGTAGGTAACTCTCTCGTACCATCATCAAATCCTAACCAATCTGTCGCTCCACCATCATATGTTAGGAAGTCAGAGTTGAGATGCTGCCCAGGAGTAAATCCCATAGATAACGACACATCAAATATGCGTTCGTCTGGAAAATCTTTAGTCTCGATATTGACGACTCCACCAGTGAAGTCAGCTGGCAAGTCAGCGGTTGCAGACTTATAGACCATCATGTTACTGATGAGGTTTGTCGGGAAGATATCGATCTGTAAGCTGTTACGATCTGGGTCAAGTCCTGGAATGTCCATACCGTTAAGCATTGTCTTAGTATATCTATCACCAAGACCTCTTACGTAAACATACTTGCCTCCTTCAACAGATACACCAGTGACTCTCTTTACTGCAGAAGCAGCATTAGAGTCTCCGATCTTCTTGAACTTAGCAGATGAGATACCGTCTACCAAGCTAGATGATTTTCTTTTGATAGTCATCAGTGCTGTCTCAGATGATCTGATCACCTCAGCTGTGATGACGACTTCTTCGAGTTGTTCAGAGTCACTTAGCATTCGGATATTTTCAAGTAGGTTGACTTCACCATCAGCGACAACGATATCAGTGATTGTGATTGGTTGGTATGAGATGTATGAGATCTCAAGACTGTAAGTACCTGGAGCAACATTGAGTTCAAATGCTCCATCGAAGTCTGTAGATGTTCCAGAGTCAGTTCCTTGAAGGACTACAGTGACACCAATTAATGTTTCACCTGAGGCGTCTTCTATGACTGTTCCTCTGATGGTTCCCGTTTGCGCAAGCAACACGAGTGGTAGCAAAAATGAGATGACAAGAGCCATTCTCTTTGTAAAATTATACATTGTACGCTATATAATAAGTTGTAAAAAAAATACAGTTAGGAGGTTAAACTCGCTAGTTGCCTCCTAACTATTGTGTCTGTTTATCTATTTATTGCAATTATAATCCTATGCTTGTAAGTGTTCCTGAGACAGCTCCATATGTCCAACCAAATACATTTGAATCTGCACCAATTGTATTGGCATTCATCTCCACTTCTGCTGCTTGGCCGCCACCTATCGCTCCTGCGAATAAAGTTGCACCATCATATCCTGCAGGGACTGTGTACTCCCAAGATCCGAAGCTACATCCACCATTACCTCCAAATGTTTCGAATCCGACTGTTGCGTCATAATCTGCTGCTACTCCAAAAACATATAGGTCTATAATGCCAGTATTCGTGTCCTCATCAAAGTCAATTATATGATCAATATTGTCTCCAGCGTAGATGGTACCATTTGTGAAGAAATTGCATCCAGTAAGTTGATCGCCTTCAGGACCATCAAGTTCCATTGCGCTACCCCCTGCAGATAGAGCTACTATCCAGTTGTGACAGTTACCAACCCAATCTTGATCAGTATCCATACCATCATCACCACAGCTCCAAACGAGTGCATTATTTACGTTGACTGTACCACCAAACCACTCTATACCATCATCTGCGTTGGCAACAATTTCGATATTGTCGATTGTAGTCCCGTTACCAACTCCACCAAGCGTAAGCCCATTAATTTCGTTGCCTTCTCCGATATTAGTTCCACCGTGTCTGATAGATACATAGCTAATCACGCCACTGTTGTCATTAGGATCGGCACCACCGTAGAGTCCATTAGAATCTGATGTAGGGATACCTTCTATCTGTGCTTCTATGGCATTGCCTTCGATTGAGATTGGTGCATTTCCTAGGATGATTAATCCACCCCAAAGACCTCTCAAAGTTTCGTTCAGATTAGGACTTGCTATAGTCCCAGCTAATACCATCTCTGAAGTCAAGTTGTCTCCAGCCGATGTGAAAATAATCGGTGCTTCCGCTGTACCAACTGCCATCAATCTTGCTCCTCTTGCGATGAGTAATGCAGCAGCGTTAGCTTCTTGGCCAATTTCTCCTTTTACTACAGTACCTGGCTCGATAGTCAGAGTTGCTCCACTTTCTACAGCGACTCTTCCTGCGATGACATATTCTTTACCTGCAGTCCAAGTGACATCAGATGTGATGTTCTCTGTTACTTGAATTTCTGAATCTACATCTTGCTCTTCGAAGCACGAACAATCTGTAAGTTGGACTGCACCTTCTGGACAAGTCGTATCACAATCATCATCGTTACCACAGGCAATAAAGCATAGTGTAATAACTGCAAGTACTAAATAGCTGAATAAATGTTTAGTCATTGTTTATCTTTTTGTTTTCAAGTAAAATGGATAAGTGTAGGGTGCAATCTTTCCGCTTTAATCTGATGCAAAAGTAGACGCATTGAATAAAGCCTACTTGACTGAAAAGTTATGATATTGTAAATGGAAAACCCACTCTCATAACATAGAGATAACGCTTAATATATTTAGTGTGGAGAGCTGAGATCTATTCAGTAAGAACGGAGAGATATGAGATCAAAATTGCAGTCTGACATTTCAATGAAATTATCAACTTAGAACCCAAAATGAAGCAGCTAAATATTCTGCCATTGACAGTTGTTGCGATACGTTGTATTGCTGTAGCTTCAACAACACTGAATAAACAAATATAGGGATTCGCTTACAGTGGAGGAAACAGTCTTGCTAGTGCAAAAACTTTTCAGTTAACTTATTCAAGTGTTCGACTTTATATTCGAAGTCGTCCTTGAGTGTCTTGCGATAATCATTGAGATTTTTGACTAGATCATTGATGTTTTCTGGAAGTACTTCTTCGAAGAGTTGTCGGAGTCTTTTAGCCATAGTTGGAGATTGTCCATTGGTGGAGATGGCAATCTTAACATTGCCCTTTGTTACGATACCTCCCATATAGAAGTCACACAACTCTGGCACATCAGCTACATTGACCAACTTGTTTCTGTCTCTACAATCTTTATAGACTTGCTTGTTGACCTCTGGACTATCTGTTGTTGCGATCACAATGTGAGCCTTTTCAATATATTTCTCATGGTAGACATCCTCGATCACCGTTGCTGATGATTTCTTGGCTAGTGCTACAGTTCCTGGTCGTATCATCGGTGTCACAATAGTGACATTGGCTTCAGGGCTAGACTTGAGTAGGAAGTGTAATTTCTCTTCGGCGACATAGCCACCACCTATAACAACGACTTGCAAGGCATGTGCTTTCAAGAATATCGGATAAAGTGGATTGTTATCTTGATGACTTAACATGCGACTTTGGTTGCAATTGCCTCATAGATAATGCGTTGCACTTCTTGGCGATGATTAACTACTTCTCCTATCACAATAATTGCGGGATTCTGAATGCCTCTCCTTTTTACTAATTCTGTGATATGTTCCATAGTAGATATTGCTAACCGTTGACTTGGCAGAGTCCCATTCTGGATAACTGCGATTGGCAAATCGGATTTGCCTAAGTCTTTAAAGATGTTAGCAATTTCCTCTAGCTTACTCATACCCATAAGAATCACTACTGTTGCTGAAGACTGTGCAGCTAATTGGATGTCATCAGAGAGCTTATGGCTCTTTGTCGTACCTGTAATCACCCAGAAGCTTTCTGCAACACTTCTTTTAGTCATTGGGATGTTTTCTATAGCCGGAACAGAAAATGAAGAGGAAATACCTGGTACAACACTTGATGAAATACCAAATTGCGCCGCATATGCTACCTCCTCAGCTCCTCTACCAAAGACAAAAGAATCACCACCTTTAAGCCTGACTACATGACTTCCTTTCAATGCACTTTGGACAATCAAATCATTGATTTCACTTTGTTGATAAGTATAACAACCTCTACGTTTGCCAACAAATACCTGTTGTGCTGAGTCTGGTACATATTCAAGCAGTGCTTTATTAACCAAGGCGTCATAAAGGACAATGTCAGCATCAGCTAAAACTTTGATTCCTTTCAATGTGATGAGTTCTGGATCACCTGGACCAGCTCCTACTAATGTCAGTTTACCTATCATAATGTACTGTTTTCTGCAATATCCTTATTACGAAAAGTTTTCACTTTCTGTAATACCACTGTCGCATCATTGAGGTAATTAGATGCAAATTCTTGGCTAGGTACTTTGTTTTGTAGCTGATAAACAACTTCTGCAAATGGCTTATCAAAGGTGATTTTGCCAGTATCAACAAATAGTTCATCGAACTGCTTAACTATGCCTGCCTGGGTGTTAGTCTTCACATCATCAGCTATGAGCAATGCCTTAGCCGCATTTATCATTGAGCTATAGGCATGATAGATCGCATTTGATACTTGCTTATTCTCAATTGCTAACATTGCGTTTTCTATCTTTTCATCACATTCATAAAGGAGTGTTGAGATTAAGTCAATGACGACACCAGCACATTCACCTAGACCAATTGCTTTGATATACTTTTCACTTGTGCCCCAGTCTATAAAGTCTTCATCCGTGAGATTAGTCACATCTGTCAACTCTTTGAGAAACTGATAGAAGTAGTCTTCACCTTGTTCATTGTAGTAAGTCAAGAATGGTCTACCCTTGCCATTCGCTTCATAGTCATCAAGGATCAACCTTAATGCTTGTGGACCTCTCTTACTAGGTACTTTCAAGACTTTTGCAGCAAATGCACCAACTCCATCACCAATAGTCCCACCACCAAGTAAAACTTGTAGGGCTGGAGCTATTCGCTTATCCTTAGTTCTGACGGTCATTCCTTGAAATCCAATATGAGCCAGGTTGTGTTGACCACATGCATTCATACAACCACTAATCTTGATAATAACATCTGGGTTATCGAGGTACTGTGGGTACTCATTCTTAATGATTGACTCCAGTTCTCTTGCAATCCCTGTACTACTTGCAATTCCTAGATTACAAGTATCTGTTCCTGGACAAGCCGTGATATCCACTAGCCTATTATATCCGGGATCAGAAAGACCCATTTCTTTTAATTGATTGTAGAAGTATGGAATTAAGTCTTGCTTGACAAATGGGATAAGGATATTTTGTCTCAAGGATAATCGCAACTCTCCAGCTGCGTAGTCTTTTACCAAGTCAGCCAATTTACGAGCTTGATCAGTATAGAAGTCACCTAGTAATACTTTGATGCCAATGGCTACATATCCTTTTTGCTTTTGAGCAATCACGTTAGTTTGCTTCCAAGCTTCAAAAGCTGCTGGATTTTCAATCTGTACTACAGGTGTCTCAACATCAGCAGGTTGAGATATTGGATAATTCTCTACATCAAACTTGACAGAATGTGCTGATAATGCCTTCTGCTCGGCATTGACTAATTCTCTAAACGCATCAACTCCGATGTCTTTTAAGAGAAATTTCATTCTTGCCTTTCCTCTGCTTCGCCTCTCGCCATACCTGTCAAATACTCTCAATACACCTTCTATCAATGGGATGATCTTATCTGTTGCAAGAAAGTCATAAAGCAGATCAGCATGTCGTGGCTGAGAACCTAATCCGCCTGCAAGCATCACTTTGAATCCTCTCTCGCCATTCTTGATCTTAGCAATAAAACCTAGGTCGTGCATATAAGATAGCGCTGTGTCATCATCAGTTCCAGAAAAAGATATCTTGAACTTGCGACCCATCTCTTGACAGATCGGATTACGTAGGAAAAACTTAAATGTGGCATCAGCATATGGAGACACATCAAATGGCTCATCAACATCAATACCTGCCGTCTCAGATGCTGTCACATTTCTCACCGTATTTCCACAAGCTTCTCTGAGTGTCACTTCATCTTTCTCAAGCTCTGCCCAGAGTTCTGGTGTCCTATCCAGGTCGACATAGTGAATCTGGATATCTTGTCTGGTCGTAATATGAAGTCTGCCTCTAGAATATTTATCAGATACATCGGAGATTCTGTGAAGTTGATTGCTCAATACCTTACCGTATGGCAGCTTGATACGAATCATCTGTACTCCAGGTTGGCGCTGCCCATACACTCCTCTTGCCAATCGTAAGCTTCGGAATTTTTCTTCATCAACCTTTCCTTCCTTGAATTCTCGAATCTTTTGTTCTAATTCAATAATGTCCTTCGCGACAACTGGATTTTCTATTTCTGTTCTAAAACTTCTCATAATTTCTTATTGAAGGTGGATACCACATTCTCTATTCGCCAATGCTTTGACCGGATCAAAGTATGTGGAGTTTTTTCGTAAATCATTATCAATGATATATTGGTCAAGGTCAGCATCTGTCCAATAATAAAATGGACTCACCTTAAGGATTCCAGTCTTGGTAAAACTGAGAATATCTCGATTAGATCTGTATGCTGTTTGTCTGACCCGGATATTGGTAAACCATAAATCTGGAGCATGTTGACGCATCGCTCTACGGAATGGCTCTAGCTTGACAACCTCCGAAAAGTGTGCATGATGGTCACCTTCTACATTGGCCACTTTACTATAAATCGTATCAGTGTAAGACTGTGGCTGTAATGACTCGTACTTATAAACATTGAGGTCATAAAGTCTTATCAATCGAGACGCATGCTCGTAAGTTGCTTGATTGTTGTACCGAGTATCACACCATAAAACCGGTATGCAAGGCTCTTGCTTACTGAATGTACTCAGCAGTACCGCGGAGTACACACCAAAGCTGGTCGTTACGACCCGATTATCTGTCACTTGTAATGCCCAATCAATAATTTGCTCAGGTGTCAAATCTTTCAATTGTGCATTGTACTTGGCAAGATTATCCGCTATATGAGCAATGGTAATCGTCTCTGTAATTATCATATAATGTCTTGTAATTCTTTGTTATGATGACGTCTAAGTATGCTAATTATCGTCATCAAACTTGCTTCTATCTATATATCCTATAGGCTTACTAGGATAAAGGTAGTGTTTTTTTACAACTCGCGAAGTATTGATGTCATTCTCTGAAAATTAAGTGGTGGTAAAATCAGGCACTAATCCCTACTTAACAATTGTCTGACACAAATCAAATGTCCTAATATCACTAGTGGAACAATAAAGGTTGGCAACCAAGAAAAGGGGAAAAACAGGAGTGCTATATTCGGCTGGTCAAAGGCAAGTTGTTGCAATGGAAATGGAGAAGCCAACACTGCTAGTACAAAGACAAAGACAAGCATACCAATACCTATCAGATTCCATCCTAGGATTATCGACCGACTCAATCTGTGCTTTATAAAGCCAAAGTAGATAATAAATGGAGCAGTTAGCCCCATAGCAATATCAAAGTTCCATCCCTCAAATGTGAGATTAACTGGAACCAATTTGTGCAGGTACAACCATAAAAGAACAAACTCTACAGGTATCCTGACTAAGTTAAGATAAGTCAGTTTCTTGATCGACATACTATCAATAAATCGTCTCCCACTTTTTGAAAAGAATAGTAAGCATATGGCCAGAATAGTGGGCAATACTCCGAAACCAACAATTTTGGGAGGTAGAGATTCAATATCCTGACTATAGACACCATTGATAGATAAGACCGCTTGGACTATTAACCAACCTCCTAAACCAATCACAACTGGAATTGCTCTACTCTTAACGAATTGGTCTATTGAAGACCTCATCACCCAATACCACATACCAAGCGTTAGGACTGTAGTTACAATGAATACAATAAAGATATAGTAAGGAAGACTTTCAATCATTCAGTCAAAGTTAACCCTAATCCGTTGCTTAAATCAACTGTGATGGGTTGAAAAAGGGTGCACTTAGCAATAGAAATATTACTTAGGCCTAGTGATGACAAAAAGTCAATAATCTACAATTTACATACAAGTAAGTCTAGTCTGCAGCGAGATCTTCAAGTGTATTTCCTCTGAGGATATCGAGAGTGTTATCCCTTACCTTGAGCATCAGTTTGTGAATATTGCATTCGGATTCTGTCTTGCAGTCGTCGCAAGTTTCATAAAAATTGAGGCTGACACAAGGCACCATCGCGACTGGTCCTTCTAATGATCGGAAGATATCAACCATCCTGATGTCCGTAGGCTCTTTTATGAGGTAGTAACCACCATTCTTTCCTTTCTTAGAACTGAGAAAACCTGACTTCTTGAGGGAGAGCATGATACTCTCCAGAAACTTTACCGAGATCTGCTCTTCCTTTGCTATCGTGGAGATTGCAATTGGCTCAGTGTCCCTATTCTTGACAATGTGGATGAGTGCCTTAAGACCGTACTTGGTTTTCTTAGATAGCATATATGGGGTAAATGTACAAAAGAGGGAGATTACTATTGATAATAGATTTTAATCTTAAACTTATTTTTCAACTCGCTTATCTTCTTAAGCTTGCCTGAGTATACTCGACTCTTATCTGTGCAGATGTTACCAATCTTACTTTTTCATTTTTCCTTGATAAAAACGAAATAAAAAATCAAGATGACAAAAGGAATTTTTGAAACTAAAGCTACAAAACCGCAGCCGCCTCTTATCGTTCTATGTTTTCTTTCGATTGAGTCGAAACACAATTTCACTTGAGTCACTACCTATTTATGTAGGTCATCAGTAGCAATAAACTGCAGTATTGAAAGATGAGAAATGCGTATTGCTTGATGTTTATTATCGTATTATGCATTAAAAATTCTCAACTTTTCAACCAAACTTCGATCATTAGAAAGCCTCGGAACTTTGTTTTGACCACCTAGTTTGCCTTGAGTCTCCATATAAGATCTGAATCCGCCTTTGATTACTTGAGTAAGTACAAGTCGTCTAAGGATTTTACTTTGGATAAGGTCTTTATAATAGATGTTTTGATCCTGCATCGCATTGTCAAGATCTATAGAAAACTTGTCCATATCTCTTGGCAATTGATCCCACTCTATGAACCACTCGTGGTACGGCAATCCTTGTTTAGGAATCACTTGTGGGGCAACTGAAAATTCTACGATACTCGCATTGTGAGCTGCTACGGTCTTGACCATTGCTTGCTCCACTTCCTTCCCAATGACGTGCTCACCAAAGGCAGATATAAAATGCTTTATCCGACCCGATACAACGATCCGATATGGATCAAGAGAAACAAATCTCACAGTATCTCCAATATTATAACTCCACAATCCTGCATTGGTCGATAAAATAATGGCGTAGTCTTTTCCAAGTTCTACTTCGCGTAAGGTCAATCTTGTTGGCTTCTCTGAGTTGATCTCCTTCAGATCTAGGAACTCATAAAATATCCCAGCATTAGTATTAAGTAAGAGTCCATCGTTACCTGGTTCATCTTGGAAGGCAATGAATCCTTCAGAGGCTGGATAGGTCTCCAAGCTTGGTACGTCTTTACCCACGAGCTGTTTGAGAGTATCCTTGTATGGCGCATAGTTGACACCTCCATAGACGAACAGTCCATAGTTAGGAAATATCTCAATGACTTGATCCTTCCCTGATATCTCAAGCAATCTCTCGTAGTACATCTGCACCCAAGGAGGGATACCGCTGATGAGAGTCATATCTTCTTTCAATGTTTCTCTTGCTATCGTATCCACCTTTTGTTCCCAATCTTCGATACAATTAGTCTCGTATGATGGCATCTGATTGCGTTGGAGCCAAGATGGTATCTCATGATTAACAATTCCTGAAAGCCTTCCAAGAGGAATACCGCTGTCAGTCTTACTCAATACTGGAGATCCGGAGACAAAGATTAATTTACCCGAGAGTACATCCATCCGATTCAGCTTGGTCAACATATTCATCGTTGCATTCCGAGCCGAAGCGATGTGGTATGGCATACTTTCTTTAGAGATCGGAATGTACTTGACTCCTGATGTTGTACCCGAGGTCTTTGCCAAATATTTTGGAATACCAGGCCAAAGCACATTTGACTTACCAGCTAATATCTGATCGACATATGGACGATGTCCCTCATAGTCAGTAATCGGCACAGAATCAACGTATGATCGATAATCTCTAAAATCTTTGAACCCATGGTCCCGGCCAAATACCGTATTACGAGCAGTAGATATCAAGTACTTCAATGTCCTATCTTGATCTTTAAGGGCATTAGCAGACTGTTTTGCAATCTGGTTTTGGATGAACTTGCCACCTTGTTTGAGTAAGGTTGTTTTGATTGACATCTATTATGAGATATTAGATTGTAATATTAAGGTTTCTCTATTCACCCATCAAAAAAATACAAAACTCCTTACCTATTGTCGGCAAACTCTTCTTCCACTCACCTATTGTCTTTGTTGAGATTGACTCTTTATCCGATGTAACATTGATGGCTAAGCACAACTTGTGGTGACCTTGCATTTTGTTGGTGATTGTTTTTAGTAATCTGTCATTTCGGTAAGGTGTCTCTATATAGATTTGTGTTTGGTGATCTTTGGAGATACGTTGTTCTACTTGTCGGAGCTCTGAGATGAGGGCAGTATCTTTCACAGGCAGATATCCTCTGAATGCAAAGTTCTGACCATTAAGTCCACTAGCCATCAGTGCTAAGAAGATAGAGTTGGGACCAAGTATCGGCACAACTTGATAGTTCTGCTTATGTGCCATCGCCACTATCCAATGTCCTGGATCCGCTATACAAGGCGTTCCACTCTCTGACATAATACCGATACGTTTTCCTTCTTTCAATAAACTAGCCACCTCGCTTCCAATCTCTTGAGGATTATCTTTTGGTATTTCTATCCAATGATAGTCATCAATCGCCTTAGAGATCTTTAGTCGGCTGATCCATCTTCTTGCTGTACGGAGTCTTTCAGCAATGATGACATCTGCATTGACCAAGGCAGCTACATAGTCGGCATTGGCAAAGGCTATCTGATCTTCGTGAATAGGTAGTGGAAAAAGATGGAGTGTTGGCTTCGGCATCAATTGTTGGATTTAAGTCTATTGAGTCCTGATTTGGCTTTTTGATGAAGGCTGTATTGGTAGTCATCTGGTCGCATTGTTAGACACTTGTCAAAGTATAATTTTGCCTTAGCATAGTCTCCTTGACCTTCATAAATTATCCCGGTCTGCAACGCTGCATTACAGACAAAAAAAGATTGTCGGAAATCAGTGTCATCAATTAATTCTTGGTAGTAATTGATCGCATCTGGATAATTAAGTAACATCTGTGTAATACGACCCATACGATACAGATACTCTGCCTTATACTCATTGTCGTAGTAAAGATTATGTGACTTGACAATCAAGTAATTGAATGCTCGCTGATAATATCCACCATCATATAAGACTCTAGCTCTGAGCAAATCTGGATGTGGGACTGCATCACTCTTCGCTGCCTTCAATGCCTGCTTATCATCATCTATCGTAGCCTGACCGTACTGTTGACACTTGGCCATTGCCGACTTGTACTGTGGGATATTGTCGTCTATCGCTAAGGCATACCATCCTAGTTTCTGATAGGCTTCTTTAATATAGTGCCGTCCTTCGAATTTATCAAGAAAGGCTTGAAGTGACTTGTCAGCGTCTGGATTCAGCTCCCTTAATTGGCACAAGCCTTTAAGAAAGTGGAGATAGGCAAACTTATCCATCTGACTTGGTGGGATTTCATTCAGAAGGTTTAGCGCTTCTTTATTTTGTCCACTTCGCTGTGCTATCTTGACACCTACAAACTTTGCTACTGGACTATCGTTATTGGCCACACTTGACGACTGATAATACGTCCATGCTTCAGCTGGGAGATTTTGCTGATAGAGCATAATGAAGGTATAGATAGTTTCCGATTCTTGGAGGAACATTGACCATTTATGATCAACTCCGATCTCATCAATGAGTGCGGTGATCTCATCCACTCCTTGGCCTATCGACCCGGACAATCCGATGATACTCTTAATGACACCTGGTATTGTCTCAGCCAATGCATGGATAATGGATAGGCTTTTATTGTAAAGTAAAAAGTCAGGATATTCTTCTTTGGCTTTTTCAAGGATTTTATAGGCTTTGTATAGTTCTCTTGCGCTGACAAGGAGTTCATCAAACTTTGATCTAGTGAGAGCCCACTGGAGAATTATCTCGGCTTCTATAAAGTCTGCGTATGGACCATCTATATTGGCGGCCTTGAGTTTCTTCAGTCGTTTGTCTTTATTAGGTTTGAGTCTTTCGAAGTCCGTACTCTTCTCACTGATAAATAAAGTGAAAAAATCGAGGTAGTTCTCTATATGCAGGGTTGCAAGGTTATTTGGTTCAGCAATAGATAGTGAGTCAAGAATATCTCGACTCTCATCGAAGTCCAATGCAATCACTGCGTAGTAAGCTCTCTCTACTTCAGCGTTATAGTCCACATATGCCTGACCCCATCCAAATGTGGCTAATAGGCACAAACCTAATACTTTAATATATCTGTTAACCGCTTTGATTTTCTGTGTTTCTTATAGCTATCTGTGAACCTTTCCAATTGTACAAACGATAATTGGCTATTAATAATTTCTTTAGGTTCCGTATCGGTAAAAAAGAAAAGCCCCACGAATATTCATCGAGGGGCTTTGGAGAATTTCTTTATTCTAATTCTGACAACCTAGAGTTAAAAAATCCAGATCGCTATTTGCTATGCTTCTGCTGGCTCGTAACCCGCGATTTCGTTATCAACTAAGATTCTACAACAGTGCTCACAAGCAATGATATTCTTTCTGAGCCCGATTTCTATCTGCTGTTGTGGTGGTATTCTATTAAAACATCCTCCACAAGCTTCTCTTTTTATCGTTGCTACTGCTAGTCCATTTCGATAGTTAGTTCTGATCTTGTCATATGACTTGAGAATACGGTCATCAATCACTTTTCTCGCCTTGTCAGCCTTGTTTCTGAGCTTGGTCTCTTGCTTCTCAGTCTTTTCGATGATCTTGTCTAGCTCTTCTCTCTTTGCAGCCAGTGTCTCTTCCTTACCTGCAACTTTCTCATTTGACTCATCTAAAGTTGCTTGCTTAGCTTCTTTGATTGCATCGATCTCTCTGATTTTCTTCAGAGAAAGTTTGATTTCTAGTTCTTGTAGCTCTATCTCTTTAGTCAGTGCCTCGAACTCTCTATTATTCTTTACGTCATCTAGCTGAGTCTTATATCTCTCGATAAGTGTCTCAGAAGTTGCCATATTCTTTTTATGGTTGCTGATTTCGGTATTTAGCTCCTCCATCTTAGTCTCTAGCTTTTCAACTCGAGTCTTCAATCCTGAGATTTCATCATCCAAGTCCTCTACTTCGATAGGTAGTTCACCTTTGAGGATTTTGATTTCATCAATTTGAGAATCAATCTTCTGTAGATCGAAGATATTTTTAAGTCTTTCTTCTACTGTGAGAGTTTTAGTAGCTGCCATAGTATTGCTTATAAGTAGTTAACCGGATTTGTGACCATTTTGGTCAAATGGATTGCAAAATTACTAAATTTTTGACTAATAAGCACTTGTAATAAATCTACAGTGTATTGTTCACTCTCATAGTGCCCGATATCAGCGATGATTATTTGATTATTTGCTTCAAAAAACTCGTGATACTTGAAGTCCGCGGTGATGAAAATATCTGCTCCCCTATCGATAGCTGTAGGCAGTAAAAAGCTCCCACTACCCCCACAAATCGCTACAGTCTTGATACTGGGTTTGCAGATATGTGTATACTTTACTACACCAGCCTTCATACTCTCCTTAATAGTCTTCAGGTAGGTCAATGGGTCTTGAGCCACCGCTAATTCTCCTATCACCCCACTACCGATTGTTCCATTCTCAGCTAACGATTTATTAGGATTGAGAATGGAGATATTTGTTACGCCTAGTTGCTCTGCGATACGTTGATTCACACCTGATTGTAAGACATTATCAAGATTGGTATGGATAGCGATGATCGCAATGTCGTGCTTAATTGCTGAGACAATTGTCCGACTGATATAATGCTCATAGTCTATTTGCTTGACGCCAGAGAAGATAATTGGATGGTGTCCAATGACTAGATTACAACCCTTGGCTGCAGCCTCCTCAATTACTGCCTCGGTTGTATCTAATGATAGCATGACTCCCTTAACATCCATCGACTTATCACCAATGAGGATACCTGCATTATCATATGACTCTTGGTAGCGGAATGGTGCTACACCATCGAGAAAATGATAAATATCTGCTACTGTTGCCATTTTACTTCTTGTTTAGTTTATCGATGATTCCAGTTGTCGATTTTCCTTCGACGATAGGTATTGTGAGCACTTCACCTCCTTTGCTGATGACGTAGTCGCTGCCAACGATGCTTTCTATTGTATAGTCGCCTCCCTTAACCAATACATTTGGTGCAAGCTCCTCTATTACCTCAAGTGGAGTGTCTTGCGAGAAAGGCACGACATAATCTACAGACTCTAGTGCTGCTAATAGGAGCATTCTATCTTCAAGTAAGTTGATAGGTCTAGATTCTCCCTTTAATCTTTTGACGCTTTCATCTGTGTTGACTGCAATCACGAGCACATCTCCTAAGGATTTGGCTGCAGCCAAATAGGTAACATGGCCAACATGGAGTATATCAAAGCATCCATTGCTGAATACGATCTTTTGATCTCGTGGGAGTGTGGTACTCAATGCTTGCGCAGATGCATAGATCTTATGCTTCATTGGACTTCATATTATATAATGGCAGTAAGATAAAGAAGAATATCCCGAGAAGCAGATTACAGAATAGCTGAATCGCAAAAAACACAATATTAGAAAATGAAAAGGCGTCAGCACTCTCTATGCCATAGAGCATCAATCCATTCATCACCAAAAATTGATAGCTGCCCATACCTCCAGGTGACGGAAACACAATGCCTAACGTACCCAATACAAAGATAATAAATCCAACTTTCGCTGAAAGATGACTAGTAGGCTCAAAGGCAAAAAAGCAGAGATATGTCATAAAGTAATAGCAAATCCAAATAACTACAGTGTACAACACAAATAGCCAAACATTGTCGAGCTTACTTACTGATACAAGACTCTCTAGAAAACTATTGGCCTTTTGGATTATCCAATGCTCACTACCTTGCTTGATCAAGCGTCTGATGATGTAAATGCATATAACTCCTATAATGGCTCCAATAAATGCAACATACATTAGCTTCCGCAAAATAGATG
The DNA here is from genome assembly GCA_938041445.1 of uncultured Saprospiraceae bacterium. GTDB lineage: Bacteria > Bacteroidota > Bacteroidia > Chitinophagales > Saprospiraceae > JAHDHH01. The sequence continues at coordinate 977 of CALISO010000104.1, read as the reverse complement.
GATCCGCATACTCTGTCACATATTGATACAAGTCACCACCTGCGAATAAAAAAGCCAGTGCCAAGATGATTAAAAGAGAAACAATATCTGCCACTCGATCGACCACAACTGAAGCAAGGGACTTTTCTAATGGGACAGATTCATATCGAGTAAGTAGAGCTGTCCTAGCAATCTCGCCTGCTCTAGGTATCCCAAGATTGACAAAGTAGCCAACCATAATAGATCCGAGTGTATTGACAAATTGAGGTGTATAGCCGTCAGCTGCTAGTATTTGCTTCCAGCGCAACGTCCTGGCCACATTACTAATCATATAGATTACTAGAATAATCAATATCCACTTCCAGTCTATACTTGCGAAATCTGCAAGTAATTTATCCAGTAAGCTACAATCTAGGTCAGAATCTGGCACATCACAATACGCAGATTGTTGACTACGATACATCAGCCAAAGGATTCCTCCTCCAATTATGATAAATATAAGAACCTTAAGTCCTTGGATGAGTCTACTCATATGGTAGATTGATACTGCCTAACTCAGGCTGTTGTCCTCATTGGGAAATACCGTGATTGCTCTATAATTACGAGCTTCTTCTTGAGTCATAAATCCGTAGGAGATAATGATCACAATATCGCCTATCTCGCATCGCCTAGCTGCAGATCCATTGAGACAGATAACACCTGTACCTCTTTCTCCAGTGATAACGTATGTCTCTAGTCGCTCGCCATTATTATTATTGACAATCTGCACTCTTTCACCGTCAATTAGTCCTGCTGCATCCATTAAGTCTTCATCTATAGTGATAGATCCAACGTAATTAAGATTAGCCTGAGTCACCTTGACTCGGTGTATTTTAGATTTGTGTACCTGAATTAACATTGCACAAAAATAAGAGAAATTTTACAGGAAAAAAGGACTATTTGTAATCCCAATAAAATGATGATATCTATTGTCTCACAGAGGTATTAAGAGAGATGAC